>JAFVXK010000010.1 GCA_017501175.1 Clostridia bacterium
TAATTGCTGAATACATCAGACATCAATTGGAAGAAGATATGATGGCTGACCAAATGAGCATAAAGGAGTATACCGACCCGTTTACGGGTAGCCAAAGAAAGTAGGCAAAAAAGACAGCCGTACGTGAGCGGCTGCCTGAAATTGTAATGCGGTGCTAAACCTTCGATGCCTCTTTAGAGGTTAAGCCAGTATTTGACCCTTTTAGGGTCTGTGCAAGCCACCAGTTTACTGGTGGTTATGACTCGGTTCTGGCTAAATGTGACAGCCCTCGCATATAAAAGGGGATAGGCAGATTTGCGGAAGAAGCGCCGTTCTCTGACCGAGAGGCGTATATGCATACGTCGGAGGGAGGAAACGGCGGTAGAAAAAGTCCATAAAAGGAAGAAATCCGGCGGATTTCAACCACTATAACATCTAATTTAGATAATTACGATATTTGTATTTTTATTTTTTCTTTGGACTTTTCGGTCTTACCAAATGTGACAGCCCCTTACAGCGCGTCCGCAATGTCGTATATAAGCCTTTCGGTCTTTTCCCAGCCAAGACAGGGGTCGGTAATCGACCTTCCGTAAAGCTCGTCGTCTGAGATTTTCTGACAGCCGTCCTCGATATAGCTCTCAATCATAACTCCCTTGACAATACTCTTAACCTCAGGTGAGTAGCGGCAGGAGTGGAGTATTTCCTTCGCAATTCTCGGCTGCTCAAAATATTTTTTGCCGGAGTTTGAGTGATTGGTATCCACGAGAACCGCGGGATTTTTAAGCCCTGAGGTTTGATAGGTTTCGTAGAGATTATATAGGTCCTCGAAGTGATAGTTCGGGTGCGTCTTGCCCTGCTTATCAACGTATCCTCGCAAAATTGCGTGAGCATAGGGGTTGCCCTCGCTCTTTACCTCCCAGCCGCGATAGAGGAACACGTGCGAGTGCTGGGCGGCGGTTATGGAGTTCATCATTATGGAAATGTCACCACTCGTCGGGTTTTTCATACCTACGGGAACGTCAAGACCGCTGGCGACCAGTCGGTGCTGCTGGTTTTCGGTTGAGCGCGCGCCAACCGCAACGTAGGCGATTATATCCGAAAGATATCTTGCATTCTCGGGGTAGAGCATTTCGTCAGCACAGCCAAATCCGGTTTCTGCAACGGCTCGCATATGGAGCTTCCTTATAGCAACTATTCCTTTGAGCAGGTCGGGTGCGGCATTCGGGTCGGGCTGGTGAAGCATACCCTTGTAGCCGTCGCCTGTCGTTCTCGGCTTGTTGGTGTAGATTCTCGGAACTATGAGAATTTTGTCCTCCACCTTCTCCTGAACACCGCGCAGACGGTAGATGTAGTCAAGCACGGCGTCCTCGCGGTCAGCTGAGCAGGGACCGATAACAAGAAGGAACTTGTCAGACTTTCCTGCGAAGATTTTTTCCATTTCGTTGATGCTTCTTTGCCTTGCTGCCGCTATATCTGCGGTGACGGGAAATTCTTCCTTGATGTCCTTTGGAATGGGTAATTTGCGGTAAAATTTCATATTCATAGCGGTAATTTCCTCTTACTTCTTCGGTTTGTCAAACAGGCTTCTTCTTTCGGTTGAAGCTCTCATTTTTGCTCTCATTCCCTCGCTGTCACCCGCTGCGAGCATCTCACGGAAAGCAGAAAACTCCAAAATGAAGCGGTCCATTTCGCAAAGAAGTGCGTCACGGTTAAGCATAAAAAGTTCGCTCCACATTTTGTCGTTTATTTTTGCTATTCTGGTCAGGTCGCGGAAGGAGTCGCCCGTATATTTTTCGAGCCCCGGCGCTTCGTTGCAGGTCATAAGCGACACCGCAATACAGTGCGTGAGCTGGGACAGAAAGGCTATCATCTTGTCATGCTCCTCGGGTGAGAGCGTGGAAATCCTTGCAAATCCAAGAATTTCGCCGAGCCTTTTGCACAGCTCAATAGCCTTTTCGGTATTTTTATCGGTAGGAGTTACGATATAATTCGCGCCGCAGAAAACCGCAGGGTCGGCAAATTCCACGCCGCTTCTCTCGCGTCCTGCCATTGGGTGAGCTGAAATAAACTCGACGTCGGGGCGGAGCATATTCTGCACGCGATAAACGATACTGCTCTTGACACCCGTAACGTCTGTTATAACCGTGCCGGGAGAGAAGAGCCCCTGATTTCTCTCAATCCACTCGATAAATGCGGTGGGGTAGAGCGCAAAAATTATAAGCTCCGACTCGGCAACAAGCTCCTCGTCAATTTCAGTCGTTCCGTGCTTAATAATTCCGTTTTTGCGCGCGTAGTCTATGTCTTTTTGCTCCTTGGTAATGCAATCTACGGTGTAACCCTCGCGCGTGAGTGCGGCGGCATAGCTTCCGCCTATAACGCCAAGTCCTATTATAAGTATTTTCGTGTTTTTATCGAGCTTCATAGCATTCAACCTCAATTCCGAGAGCAGAAAGATGCTCGAAGAACTCGGGATAGCTCTTCGCCACAGCTTCAGCACCCTCAATTTCGCCGCCTGTGACGGTGAGAAGCACCGCCAGAGCCATAACAATTCTGTGGTCGTTGTGGCCTCGGAGAATTTCGCTAGGTGCGTGAAGTTCACGCGGATAAATTACAACGGTGTCGTCGTAGACCTTGACCGACGAGCCGAATTTGACAAGCTCCTCTGCCATAGCCGAGGCTCTGTCGCTCTCTTTTATCTTAAGTCTGCGAGTGCCGTCGAAAACTCCGCCAAATTTTGCCGCCGCGACGGCAAAAAGCACAGGCCCGAGGTCGGGACAGTCGCCAATGTGTATCGTAGGTATTCCCGAGGCGAGCATCTCATAGTAGCGACGGTAAACTCTGTCGCCCTGAATGCTCCCTGCGTCAAGCCCCTCAACCGAAACATCACCGCCGAGCAGCGTGAGCGCCTCGGTAAACGCCGCGCCCGAATAGTCGCCCTCAACCATGACGTCGCAGGGGGTAAAGCTCTGACCTCCGGGGATAAAGAGCGTGTGCTCGTCCTCCCAATCGGCGCGCACGCCAAATTTACGAAGCGCTGTGAGCGTAAGCTCGATATATGAGCGACTTTCGATAGGGGGGATTATACGTATTCTGCTATCGCCCTCGGCTGATGGAAGGGCAAAGAGAAGTCCGCTTATAAACTGACTGCTAACGTTGCCGACGAGGCTGTATTCGCCACCCTTAAGAGGTCCCTTTACAACTATCGATTTGCCGTCGGAAATATAGGTCAGCGAGTGCTCCAAAAAGAGTTTCTCATAGACGCTCATAGGTCTTCTCATAAGTCCCTCTGCGCCGTAGAAGACCGTCGTTTTACCCGATAGCATAGCAATCGGTATCATAAATCTGAGGGTGCTTCCGCTCTCGCGACATCGTAGTGCGTCGGTTGGCACAAGGTCGCGAAAGCCCTTGCCGTACACCGTGACCGTGTCGCCGTTTTGCTCGGTTTTTATTCCGAGAGCCGCAAGGCAGTCGAGCGTTGCCAAGACGTCCTCGCAGCTCGAAATTCCGCTGACACGGCTGACGCCGTCACACATTGCGGCAGAGATAAGAAGCCTGTGTGCCATGCTTTTTGAGGGCGGGGCTTTAATGCTTCCCATAGCTCTGCCCGGTTTTATTTTAACGTTCATTGTTTTTCCTCGTTAAGAAAGTCTATCGCTTCAAGGTATCCGTCAATTCCGTGACCCGTGATGGTCTTTGCCGCCGCGAGCCTGACGTAGCTTATCTGACGGAAATCCTCGCGGTGCTCTACTGCCGAGATATGGACCTCAACCGTCGGGATTTTAACTGCCTTTATGGCGTCGAGCAGGGCAATACTGGTGTGAGTGTACGCGCCGGGGTTGATAACTATTCCGTTAGCACCCTTGAAATACGCCTCCTGTATTTTGTCAATGAGGTCGCCCTCGTGATTTGACTGATATATGACCGCCTCAATGCCGAGAGCCTTGCAATGCTCCTCGACACGACGCACAAGCTCGGAGTAGGTGTCAAATCCGTATTGGTCGGGCTCTCTTATGCCTAGCATATTAAGGTTAGGTCCGTTTATAACGTATATCTTCATTCGTATTTTTCTCCTATTTTTTCAGCAACCTCGTCTGCCGAAGCGTCGCAGTTGATTATTTCGTCGGCTACTTTCAAGTAGCGCGGATATCTTTCCTCGTATCGTCTTTTTATAGCCTCGACGTCGTTTGCCAGAGGGCGCGATGCTGTCGGCACGAGCTTTTCTGGAGGACGGTCAAGGAAGAATAGACGTCCGTTTTGCTTTAAAGCCTCGACGTTTTCGTCGCGCAGTATAGCGCCGCCGCCCGTTGCAATGACGAGTGAGGAGCTCTTTGACACCTCGCGCACTGCGTCGCTTTCCATATCGCGAAACGCCGCCTCACCGTGACTTTTGAAAATTTCGGTAATAGGCATACTCGCGCGCTCTACTATGAGCTCGTCTGTGTCGATAAGATTGCGTCCGAGCCTCTCGGAAAGCAGCCCTCCAACCGTGCTTTTGCCCGACGCGGGCATACCTATGAGAACTATGTTCTCCTTTGATTTGAGAGTTGCCTCGTAAACTAGGTCTTGTGTACCGTCCTGATATTTTTTGTCAAGAAAAATCTCCGACGCGCGTACCGCCTGCGCGACAAGCATATAAAGACCGCCCTCGGAGGCAATGCCTCTTTTTTTTGCTTCGCTTACCAGAACACTGCGAAGAGGATTGTAAATCGCGTCGATAACACCCGAAAGCCTCGTGAAGCGCTCAAGCTCCACGGGAGAGGCAAAGATATTCGGGTACATTCCGACGGGGGTCGTGTTAATTATGACGTCGATTTCATCAGCGCGTCTATGAAGCTCACAGTAATCGATGGTGGCTTCACTCGCGCGTCTTGAAACGGTAATTATTTTTTCAGCGCCTAGCGCTTCACAGACGGCGTGGGCGGTTTTTGACGTGCCACCCGTGCCGAGAATAGCGACGTTTTTGCCCCTAATCTCCACGCCTGCGTGGGAAATAAGATCACTCATACCGTAAAAATCGGTGTTGTAGCCGTAGAGCTTGTCGCCCTTGTTTACAATAGTGTTTACCGCGCCAATCTGTTTTGCCGCATCGTCAATATAATAAAGGTGAGGAATTACAAGCTCCTTGTAGGGAATAGTCACGTTAATTCCAAAAAAGTCGCGCTCGGTCATAAATGCGTCAAGGTTTTCCCTTGCTACCTCGCGTATCTCGTAGGGGTAATCAGCGAGAAGATTGTGTATCTCGCGTGAAAAGCTATGCGAAAGATGCTCGCCTATACAGCCGTATTTCATAGCACACTCCCGTCTGCGAGGGCGTCAGTGCCGTACCTCTCGGCAATCATATCGGCGATAGCGATAGCCACGACGGCGTCTATCACAGCACGCGCTCTGTGAATTATGGCAGGGTCGTGCCTGCCTGTGATTTTGATGGTCGCGTTTTCCATTTTTTCAAGGTCAACGGTGTCCTGCTCCTTGTAGATAGAGGGTGTAGGCTTAACCGCCGAGCGCATAATTATCGGCATTCCGTTGGTAATACCGCCGTTGATACCGCCATTGTGATTGGTTGCGGTGACTACCTTACCGTCTAGGGTGCGAAAGGCGTCGTTTGCCTCGCTTCCGCGCATATCGGCAAAGCCGAAGCCTGAGCCAAACTCAACACCCTTGATGCCGGGAACGGAGAATACTATGTGTGAAAGTCTGCTCTCAACGCTGTCAAACCAGGGCTCACCAAGTCCTGCGGGTACACCGATAACCGCGGTTTCGAGAACGCCGCCGATGCTGTCGCCGTCCTTTGCCGCTTCCTCGATTATTTTGGTCATAGATATTCGGCTCTCGTCCGATAGGACGGGGAAGTGCGTGTTTTCGAGTATATCCGCGTCGGCTGAATAGTCGCCAAACGGGCGGTCAAAAATTCCGCCAAGCGCACAGATGTGAGTTGCAATTTTGATGCCCTTTCTTTCGAGCGCAGAGGATAAAATTGCACCGACTGCAACGAGTGCCGCCGTAATTCTGCCCGAGAAATGACCGCCGCCGCGCGCATCCTGAAAGCCGTGATACTTGACCTCTGCCGTGTAGTCGGCGTGGCTTGGGCGAGGCTTTTTTGAAAGCTCGCGGTAGTCGGCGCTTTTTGTGCTTGTGTTTTCAATCAAAACGGTAAGAGGCGTGCCCGTGGTGTATCCCTCGTATGCTCCGCTGACAATGCGGTATTTGTCGGGCTCGCGTCGCGGAGTTGATATATTGCCGACAGGACGCCTTAGGGCGAGCCTTTTGTCGATATAAGAGAAATCAATGGCAATTCCGGGCGCAAGACCGTCTATTACCGCGCCTATCATATCGCCGTGGCTTTCTCCGAAGAGAGTTACGGTTATACTGTTGCCGAAAACGTTTTTCATATAACGCCTCCCGATTATTTATTGAGTGCTCTACGCACGAGCTCGCAGTATTTTTCTATCTCAATTTTCTCAATTCTATAAGTGCCTATTTCGTCTGAAAAAATTGCTTCAACAGCTCCGCCCGAGCATTTTTTGTCGTGCGAAACAAAGGTAAGAGCCTTCTCTAAATCGTACTTATATGAGGTGTCAATTCCCGCTTTATTTAACACGGGTAGCACCCTTTTGAGAACCTCTGGAGCGCACATCGGTATCATACCGAGCGCAATACACTCACCGTGGAAGAGCCCCTTCATCTCGCACTCGGCTTCAATTCCGTGACCGAGTGTGTGACCGAAATTGAGTATTTTTCGAAGCCCCGCTTCGCGCTCGTCTGCTTCGACGACGCTCTTTTTGATTTTCAGTGCGCCGACGATTATTTTTTCAAGATTTTGTGCAATGTCCTCGTTCTCTATCAGCTCGAAAAGCTCCTTGTCAGAGGTTATAGCCATCTTTATCGCCTCGGCAAGTCCCGATGCAATCTGACGCTGCGGCAGGCTTTTCAAAACGTCGGTGTCAATAAGAACCGCCTTTGGCTGATAGAATGAGCCGACGACGTTTTTTATTCCCGAAAGATTAACGGCGGTTTTGCCGCCTATCGAGGAGTCAACCTGCGAGAGCAGGGTGGTGGGGACGTTATAAAAATCAATGCCACGCATATATACAGAGGCCGCAAAGCCTGCAAGGTCACCGACAACACCGCCGCCGACGGCAACCACGCAGTCGCCGCGCCCAAAGCCGAGCTCGAGCATCTTCGCGAGGAGACGCTCAAGGGTCGCAAGGCTCTTTGAGACCTCACCCTCGGGGATGGTTAATACTGTTGCGTCCTTTGCCTCTTTTGCAACCGTGCGCGCGTATTCGGCGGGCACACCGCTGTCGGTGACGATAAGCGTCTTTCTGTTTAAGTTGAAATATTCGCCGGCGCGAGAAAGAAGTCCGCTGCCGACGGTTATGTCATAGCCTCGCTCACCGAGCTCCATTCGTAAGGTTGTCATATTGCCTCCGATTATTCTTCGTTTTTAGATTACGTAGCTTCCTACGCATTTGAGCTTGTCACAGCAGGAGGAGAGCTCCTTCATCATATCCTCGCCCTCGGGAGTGTTGAGGTTTCCCTCTGCCTCGACGTAAAAGTAATACTGCCAGAGAAGATTTTTCATAGGACGGCTACGGAGCGCACGCATATTGAAGCCGTGCTTACCTATTATTTCTATCGCCTTTGCAAGAGCTCCCGCCTCGTTTCTGACCGTGAAGAGTAACAGCGTGTGCACGTCCATAGCGCCGGAGCTACGGGGATTTGCCGAGCGGGAGAATACCGCAAAGCGAGTGGTGTTGTTTTTGCTTTCGTTGATGTCGTGGTCAATTACCTCAAGACCGAATATCTCGGCAGCCTCGGCACTTGCTATTGCCGCGAGGCTTGTGTCGCCTTTTTCTGCAACGAGCTTTGCCGCGAGAGCCGTGTTTGCGTACTCGTGTTCGGTAAATCCGTGCTCACGTATGTATTTCGCGCACTGACCGAGCGCTTGGGGGTGGCTTACGACCTCTTTTACGGTTTCAAGGGTTGCGCCCTTTGGAGCGAGCAGGTCCTGCGACACCGAAAGGTCTGTCATTGCGTTTACGTAAAGAGTTCCCGAGAACATAAGGTCGGTGACCTGTCCTACCTCACCGTTGTAGCTGTTCTCGGTGGGAAGCACTGCGACGTCGCACTCCCCTATCTCTACCGCGCGGTATGCCGAGGCAAAATCGCCGTAGGCAATCTTTTTAGCGCTGGGGAAGAGCTTCTCTGTCGCTATGTGAGCGAAAGCTCCCTCTGTACCGGAGTAGGCAACGCGCATACCGGTAAGCAGTTTTTCCTGATATGAACGCGAAATCGCCATATTGCTCCGCAAAAAATTAACGTAATACGCCTGCATTTCGGGGTCGGATATTTTCTCTGAGTTTCTTCTCACGACCTCGTCCTCGCGAGCCTTGTCAAGAACAGTAAGTCCGTGCTCACGTTTATATTCGGCAACTATCTCCGACGCTCTCATTCTCTCGACGAAGAGTTCCGCCATCTTGCTGTCGACCTCATTTATTATTTTTCTTGCCTTTTCAAGTGAGCTTTCCATTTTCACACTCCTATTTTCAAGTTAACGGTGTTAACATATATTATATTATACTCCAACGGAGAGAAAAGTCAAGGGTTTTGCGAATTTTTTTTGAATATTTTCTATATAAATTAGAAAATTTTACTATATTTCAAAAAGATATTGCAATTTTGATAAGTATGTGATATAATTAGCTGTAATGTTATGTTAACACCATTAACACGGAGGGAATATGGAAGAGCAGTTTTTTGAGGACGGCGTCAGAACTCGACTTATACTGTCGGGTATAGGTGAGCTTTGCTGTCACGGGGTCAGAGATTTTTCTCTCAGACGCGTCGCAATAGCCGCGCAGGTTTCCTGCGCCGCGCCGTACAGGCATTTTAAGGATAAGGACGAGCTCATACTCGAAATCATAAGGTATATTTTTTCAAAGTGGCAGCTTCTTTGCCGCGAGATAGAGGAGATATATGCGGAAAATCCCGAAAGACTCCTCGTTGAGCTTGCCGCGGCAAACGTCGGCTTCTGGGCTGCAAACGGGAACTTCCGTTCGGTGCTTATGCTTGAGGCAGGCGACGATGCGGCAGAGCGGGCGAGGGACGAGATGCGTCTTTTTGACGCTCCGATAATTTCGGCTGTTGCCCTTTTGGCTTCTGCGCGCGGATTTTCGAAGGAAAGGACCTCGGAGCTGGAGTTTTTCGCGACCTCGCTTATATACGGAACGGTTATGCTCGTCATTTCGGGCAAGGTTTCGGGAACGGTTGAGGCTATCTCGGGGCTTCGCCGTCTTCTTGAAAAGGAAATAAATCGGTAGTACGGAAAATATTCACAGCACCAGGAGAGTTGACAAATTACGGCGCTCGTGATAAAATATTGACGAGAAAAAAATTAGGAGGAAATACAAAATGTTTTTACTTGAAACGACAGCAGAGGGCAGTGCCGAGGCGGTTTTTAATAACGTCATTAACAGCATCGTCGGCTGGGTGACTACCGCGGGCGTAAGGCTTCTTATCGCCATCGTTATTCTTTTCGTGTCCTTTAAGGTGATAAACGCTATTGCAAGAAGGATAGAGAAGAAGGGCAATAAAGATAAATACGACAAGACTATAATGAAAACGATTGCCTACATTTTCAAAATAGGTCTTAAGATTGTGATTGCTATATGCCTTGTCGGCTACGTCGGTATTGACACGTCGGGACTCACAGCGCTCGTAGCCTCGCTCGGTGTGTGTGCAGGTCTTGCCGTCAACGGAGCTCTTTCAAATCTTGCGGGCGGTGTTCTTCTGATACTCACCCGTCCCTTTAAGATTGACGACTATATAGAGGCGCAGGGCTATTCGGGAACGGTTGAGGATATTCACATCACCAATACCCGACTCCGCACCCCCGACAACAAGGTCGTCTATATTCCAAACGGCGCGCTTTCCACAGGAAATATCGTCAACTATTCAGAGAAGGACACGAGAAGAGTCGATTTTACCTTCTCCGTCGGCTACGGTGAGGACTTTGAGAGGGCAAAGACAGTCATCACCGATATCTGTAACGCCCACGAGCTCGTGCTTTCCGACCCCGAGCCATTCGTCAGAGTAAGTACCCACGCTGACAGCAGTATCAATATCGTCGCTCGCGTCTGGGTAAAAAGCGCTGATTATTGGACGGTCAATTTCGATATACTTGAGTCGGTTAAGACCGAGTTCGATAAGCAAGGCATAAAGAAGCCCTATAACCAGCTCGACGTCCACGTCAAGAACGATTGACAGAGCTGAATATATAAATTAAAGCAAGGATATCCGCCTAAAACGCAGGTATCCTTGCTTCTTCGTTGTAAAGTTAAATAAAAAGCAGCTTTTCGAGCTTTTTCATTTCCTCAGCAGACGGCGTCGGCAGATTGGCGAAGGGAAAGTCTATTCCCAGCTTATCATACTTGACAGAGCAGACCTTGCGGAAGGGAAGAAGCTCGATTTTATCGACACAAGGGTGTACCCGTGTGATATTTTTGAGTCTTTCGATGCTTTCCCTCGTATCGTTGAGGGTGGGGATTATTACCTGACGCACCGTGGTTTTTATTCCCTCGCCGTCAAGATAATCAAGAAATGCAAGGGGCGCGTCAAGAGAGCAGCCTACGTATTTTCGGTATGAGGCGTCGTCGGTGTACTTGACGTCAAGCAGGACGCGGTCTGTCACAGAAAGAAGCTCCTGTACCTTATCGTTAAGAATACTGCCCGAGGTGTCAAGGCAGGTGTTTATGCCTTCGCTCTTTGCAAGTGCGAACAGCTCTCTTGCAAACTCGGCTTGTAGGAGTGGCTCGCCGCCCGATAGGGTAATTCCCCCCTCATCTCCGAAATATTCACGGAAGCGCAGGGCGCGCCCTATAAGCTCCTCTGCGGTATATTCCTTTCCGTCCGCGATATTCCACGTATCAGGGTTATGACAGCACCCGCAGCGGAGATTGCACCCCGAGAGGAATATCACATAGCGAATTCCGGGGCCGTCGAGCGTGCCCATACTCTGTATCGAATGAACCTTTCCCGTCATACGCACTCGTGGAAGGTACGGCTGATAACCTCTCTTTGCTGCTCACGCGAGAGCTTGTTGAAGTTAACCGCGTAGCCTGAAACTCTGATAGTAAGGTTGGGGTAGTCCTCGGGATTTTCGTAGGCGCGCATAAGCGTTTCGCGGTTCATTACGTTTACGTTTATATGGTGAGCGCCCTTTTTGAAGTAGCCGTCGAGTATTCCGACAAGGTTGGCAATTCTCTCGTCCTCGCTTCTTCCGAGTGCCTCGGGAGTGATAGAGAAGGTATTTGAAACGCCGTCGCGGCAGTCGTCGTAGCTGATTTTAGCAACCGAGTTCAAGGACGCAAGCGCGCCGTTTTCCTCGCGGTTGTGCATAGGGTTAGCGCCGGGAGCAAAGGGAGCGGAGGCGCGTCTGCCGTCGGGGGTTGCGCCGGTATTTTTGCCGTACATAACGTTTGAGGTTATGGTAAGGATAGAGAGCGTGTGCTCTGCATTTCTGTACGCGGGAGTCTTGCGAAGCTCGGTGATGAATTTATGCGCGACGTCCCTTGCAATAAGGTCAACTCTGTCGTCGTCGTTGCCGAACTTGGGGAAATCTCCCTCGGTTTCAAAGTCGGTGATATAGCCGTTCTCGTCCTTTATGGGACGCACCTTTGCGTACTTGATAGCCGAGAGTGAGTCGGCAACAACAGAGTGTCCCGCAATACCAAACGCCATAAATCTGCCGACCTCGGTGTCGTGGAGCGCCATCTGCGTCTTTTCGTAGGCGTACTTATCGTGCATATAGTGAATGACGTTCATCGTGTTGACGTAGAGCCTTGCGAGCCACGCCATATAGACGTCAAATCTCTCTGAAACCTCCTCGTAGTCGAGTACGTCAGAGGAAAGGGGCGTCATCTGCGGTCCTATATGCATTCCGCTTGTGGTATCGTATCCGCCGTTTATGGCGATAAGAAGAAGCTTTGCAAGGTTGGCTCTTGCGCCGAAGAACTGCATTTGCTTGCCGACCTTCATTGCCGAAACACAGCAGGCAATAGCGTAGTCGTCACCGTAGATAGGACGCATAAGGTCGTCAGACTCGTACTGAATAGAGTCTGTGTCGTGCGATACCTTGGCGCAGAAGCGCTTGAAGTGCTCGGGAAGCGAAGCCGACCAAAGCACAGTGAGGTTGGGCTCAGGCGACGAGCCGAGGGTATAGAGCGTGTTAAGTATGCGGTAGGAGCTCTTCGTTACGAGGGTTCTGCCGTCCTCGCCCATACCGCCGACAGCCTCGGTTATCCACATCGGGTCGCCGCCGAAAAGCTCGTTGTATTCGGGAGTACGCAGGTGTCTTGCAAGGCGGAGCTTGATAACGAAATCGTCCATAAGCTCCTGCGCGCCCTCCTCGGTGAGAGTGCCGCGCCTTATATCGCGCTCAATGTAAATATCAAAGAAGGTGCTTACTCTGCCAAGCGACATTGCCGCGCCGTTTTGCTCCTTTATCGCGCCAAGATAGGCAAAGTAGGTCCACTGGATAGCCTCGCGTGCGTTTGAGGCGGGGGCGGAGATGTCATATCCGTACATTGCCGCCATATCCTTGAGGTAGCCGAGGAATATTATCTGGCGCGCCAGCTCCTCGTCAAGCCTTATGGTGTCGGCGCAAAAATCCTTGTTCTGAAGGGCTTTTTTGTCGTTTTTCTTCTCCTCGATAAGCTTGTCTATGCCGTAGAGGGCAACACGGCGGTAGTCGCCGATAATTCTGCCTCTGCCGTATGCGTCGGGAAGTCCCGTGATAACGTGGCACTTTCGCGCCGCACGCATCTCGTCGGTATATGCGCGGAAAACGCCGTCATTGTGCGTCGTCTTGTAGCGGAACTCCTCCTCTACCTTACGGCTGAGCTTGTAGCCGTAAGCCTCGCACGCCTGACGCGCCATTCTTATACCGCCAAAGGGGTTTACGCCGCGCTTTAGGGGTCTGTTCGTCTGAAGTCCGACGATAAGCTCGTTTTCCTTATCCACGTAGCCGGGAGCGTATGCGGTAAGCGAGGATACCGTGTCGGTGTCAATGTCGAAAACTCCGCCAAACTGCCTTTCCATAGCGAAAAGACCGTTCACCTTTTTCATAAGCGCCCCCGTTCTCTCGGTAGCGCCGGCAAGGAAGGAAGCATCTCCCGTATATTCGGTGTAGTTCTTCTGAATGAAATCGCGTACGTTTATTTCGCTCTGCCACGCTCCGCTGACAAAGCCCTCCCAATTATCGTGATGCATATATATTCCTCTCTTTCATTTATCCTCTAAAGCCAAGCCCAAGGGGCAAAAAAGGCAAACCAGCAAAAAGCTGATTTGCCCAGACGGTCGGCATTATTCCTCTGCACTCCCTCGGGGTAATCCCCGTAACCGTCAGTCGCACAGAAGCTTGGTATATACATTGTATCACATATTTTTTCCGTTGTCAATAAGTGAGAGGGAAAAAGAAATAACATTCTGGCGGTAATATGACAAAATTCAGGGAAAATTTACAAGCTTCTATCTTTTCGCAAGATATTTTCTCATATCGACAGCGCAGGCAAGAAGAATAATAAGACCCTTTATTATATATAGCATATTCTGGTCAACCGAGAGGAAGTTAAGACCTACAAAAATTATCTGAAGGAGAAGAACGCCGACGACGATACCGCTTATCTTTCCCGTGCCGCCGACGAAGGAAACTCCGCCGATAACGCAGGCGGCGATAGCATCGCTCTCGTAGTTAAGACCTGTGTAGGACGCAGACGAGCCGATTCTCGCGCTCTCGATAAAGCCGGTGATGCCGTACATTATGCCGGCAAGCACGAATACCCCGACGATAGTGCGGAAGACGTTAACGCCCGACACGTTTGCCGCCTCCTCGTTTGAGCCTACGGCAAACATATTTTTTCCAAACACGGTTTTGTTCCAGATTACCCACATAACAGCGGTGATTATGAGAGAGTAGAGAACGTATTTCGGCACGGCTATTCCCGAAATCCTGAAAAGAGGGCCGCTGACGAAGTCGAGAAACTTCGGGTCGAGTCCCGAGAGCGTCTGACCGCCATTTCCGCCTATTTGCAGATAGAGAAGCGTCGCTCCGAAAATGATAAGCTGGGTTGATAGGGTGACGATAAACGGGTGAAGCTTGAATTTAGCAACGAAAAAGCCGTTTATAAATCCGATAATCGCGCCGACGAGGGTTACCGCCATTATAACTACGAATATCGGCATTGTGGGAAGTCCCTCAAACATCTTGTTTGCATATCCCGTGCTTTGAAGAAGAGAGGCGGCAATACAGGCGGTAAGCCCTACGGCACGTCCCGCGGAAATGTCCGTTCCCGTCAGCACTATCGCGCCTCCGATGCCGAGCGCAATGGGAAGCCTTGCCGCAGTCAGCGATATAATATTCACTATGGAAGCAACCGAGAGAAATCTCGGCTCTCGTATGGCAATAAATATTACTGCCGCGAGTATGATTATAAACATCGCGCGGTCAAGGAGCATATCCTTGACGTATATTGCCTTTTCTCTTTTGCCAAGCGACTTAAAATTTTCCCAATCCGCCTTTACCGAGGAAAAGCGTTCACCAAGCCTATTCATTCCTCTGACGAAAAAGCCGTCGTTCATTTTTTTATCCATATTAAAATCAGGCGAATTTTGCCGCCAGCTCCATAATTTTTTCCTGGGTGGCAGAGGCGGCTGAAAGCTCTCCCGCAATCCGCCCTCCGCTCATAACTATAATTCTGTCGCATACGCCGAGAAGCTCGGGCATTTCCGAGGAAACCATAATAATGCCCTTTTTCTGCTTCTTCAGCTTTATGAGAAGCTCGTATATTTCATATTTTGCTCCGACGTCGATGCCGCGAGTGGGCTCGTCGAGCAAGAGCACGTCAGGCTCTGTGAGAAGCCACCTGCCGAGGATTACCTTTTGCTGATTTCCGCCCGAAAGCGTACCTATTCTCGTTTTCTGTCCTGCCGTTTTCACGCGCATATCGCGTATGCATTTGTCGGTTGCGAGAGCGCGCCGCTTCTCGTTCAAAAAGGAGAAGGTAGAGAAGCTCTCAAGGCTCGACACCGTTGCGTTTTCCCGTATATTCAGTATTCCGAATATACCGCCGCGCCGTCTTTCCTCGGTAAGAAGGGCGAAGCCGTTTTTCTTTGCCCTTTCGGGACTTGAGTTTTTTATTTGCTGCTCGCGAAGGTATATTTCTCCGCTCTTTAGCCTCGACAGTCCGAAAAGAGCCTCGAGAAGCTCGGTGCGCCCCGAGCCGTCAAGTCCGGCGATACCGAGAATTTCGCCCTCGCGAAGCGTAAATGATGCATCGCGAAGAATGGAATATTCTCCTGTAAGCCCGTCGGCTCTTAGCAAAATCTCACCGCGCGCGTCCTCGTAGGGTGGGTATCTGTTGGAGAGCTCTCTGCCGACCATCAGCTTGATTATCTCGTCGGTGGTGATGTCCTTTGCCGAGCGCGTTTCGATGTGCCGTCCGTCGCGCATTACAGTTACCTCGTCGGATATGCGGAGTATCTCCGCCATCTTGTGTGAGATGTAGATTATTCCGCACCCGCGCGCCTTGAGCATATCAATTATCCCAAAAAGCCGTTCTGCCTCCTCCTCGGTTAGTGACGAGGTGGGTTCGTCAAAGACTATAAGCTTTGCATTATAGGACGCCGCCTTTGCTATCTCTGCCATCTGCCTTTCGGACACCGAGAGCTCCTCGGTTTTTGCCTCGGGGTTAATTTTTACGCCAAGCTCCGAAAAAAGCTTGGCTGTGCGTCTGTTCATCTCGGCGTCGCGCGTAAAAGGCAGATAGGGCGATACGGTAGGGAAGCGCCCAAGCCAGATATTTTCGGCAACCGTGAGCTTTAATGCTTGGTTAAGCTCCTGATGTACCATAGCGACGCCGTGGCGCAGAGCATCGGCAGAGCTTTTGAAGTCCACCTCGCGCCCGTCAAGAAGTATCCGCCCCGAGTCCTTTGAATACACTCCGAAAAGGCATTTCATAAGCGTGGATTTTCCCGCGCCGTTTTCACCCATCAAGGCGTGCACCGTTCCCGCCTTAACTGTAAGCGAGGCTCCGTCCAACGCCTTCACGCCGGGGAAGCTCTTGCTTATATTCTCCATTACCAGAAGCTCGTTTGACATTAATGCTTTATTCTTCTCCCGTGTAAACCGAATAGGGAATATTGACGCGCCACTTTCCAACGTGGTTTTTCTCGTCAATTCCCGAGAGGGCGTCAAGCCCCGCCATATAGTTTTTTGCGATTTTGAGAATAGCCGCCGCCATTCCCTCGCCGTCCTGCTTTACGGTTCCCGTCATAGCGCCCGATTTTATCTTTGCCCTTGCCGCGTCGGTTGCGTCAATGCCGAAAACGGGTATGGTTCTGCCGCCCGATTTGTTGTAGCCCGCCTCCTCAAGCGCGGATATAGCACCGAGCGCCATCTCGTCGTTGTTGGCTATTACGAGCTCCACCATATTGCCGTTTTTCTCGCTGTATCCCGAGAGAATTGTTTTCATATGGTCGTTTGCCGCCGCGTTTGACCATGTTCCGTTCTGGTCAACGAGATATTTGCTCGCGTTTTTCGAGTCGTAAAAGACGAGAGCCGGCTTTCCTGCCTTGGTGAGAATCGCGCTCGCGTCCTCAGCGCCGTATTTAGTTCTTGCCTCAGCCTCGGCGTTGCCCTGCTGACCCTTGAACATAACGTAGCTTATCTTTCCGTCACCGTTTATATCAATTTTGTCGTAGTTTTCAAGGACGTACTCTCCGACAAGCTCGCCCTGAAGATGCCCCGCCATTTCGTAATCCGTACCGACGAAAACGCACTTGTCGTAGGAGGACACGACCTCCTCGCTCACCGAGCGGTTGAAGAATATTACGGGAATACCCACGGCACTTGCCTTGGAAATGATGTTTTTTGCCGCGTCGTCAGAGCCCGTGTCGACTATATTGACAACAAGCATAGACGAGCCCTTTGCAATAGCGGTATCCACCTGCTCTGTCTGAGTGGTCTGGTTGCCGTTTGCGTCGTAGTTGTTGTAAACTATTCCTTCCTCTTTAAATAGCTTGTCGAGTGCGCCCCTAACGCTTGAAATGTAGGTATCGCTGTACGTGTAGTAGAACACCGATATTTCACCGCGCTCGCCGCCCGCACAGCTGCAGGACGGAAGCAGAGTAAGCGAAAGCGCCAAAACAGTAATAAAACAAAGAATTTTTCTCATTTTAACCTCCCAAAATACAAAATCAAAATCAGGCGAGATTTTTCGCCCATTTCACAAGGCTATTTTTGCCACGGTAAAGAAATAATATTCGATAAGTGCCGTTAAAAAAGTAATTTTCAAAAACATCTTGCAAAAGGGACTATCAAATGGTAAAATATAAATGAAGAAAAAAGGCGGCAGGAAAAATGGTAAGAGTAAATATTAAAGTACCAATTAAATATACCGACGAGCTTCTCGCCCTGAAAATATCCGAGGAGCTCGGTTTTCCGCGCTTTGAGATAACCTCGGTTGAGGTAAGGCGGCGCACGCTTGACCTTACGGATAAGAGCTCGCCTGTTTATAAAATGACTGTGGCTTTTTCGGCATCACCCGAAAGAGAAGCTGGACTTCTCAAGATGAAAAAACGGGTTTCACCCGACCCCGTGTTGAGTTTTTCTCTGCCAAAGCGCACTCTTGGATATGCTCCCGTCGTCGTCGGCGCAGGTCCGGCAGGACTTTTTGCAGCACTAACACTTGCAAGGGCGGGGGCGATGCCGCTTCTCGTTGAAAGAGGACTTCCCGTTGAGGAAAGGCGTGCAAAGGTTGACCTCTTTAATAAGTTCGGTGTCCTTGACACCGAGTGCAATATACAGTTTGGCGAGGGCGGAGCAGGTACTTATTCCGACGGAAAGCTGAAATACGGCAGTATGGATAAATACAAGCTCGCGGTTCTTTCCGAGCTTGTGAAAATGGGAGCTGATGAGGAAATCCTCTACTCAACCGACGCGCACGTAGGCACGGACAAGCTCTCGGATATAGTCAAAAAAATAAGAGAGGAAATAATCTCTCTCGGCGGTAAAATTATGTTTTCCACCCGTCTTACAGATATAAAGGTAAGAGAGGGTGCGATTGTTGGCGCGGTTCTTGAAGCGCCTGAGGGCAGAGTAGAGATAGATACGCACGCAGTAATAATGGCGACGGGACACAGCGCACGCGACAGCTTCCGTATGCTGAAGAGCCACGGCGTAAAAATGACGCCTAAGGGCTTTGGTATCGGCGTGAGAATTGAGCACCCGCGTGAGTGTATAAACGAGCTTGTTTACGGCAAGGGCTATTCGCAGGAGCTTCCGACGGCGTCCTATCACCTCGTAACGCATCTTTCGTCGGGCAGGAGCGTTTATAGCTTCTGTATGTGTCCCGGCGGAAGCGTCGTAGCCGCGGCAAGTGATGAGGGCGGTGTCGTTACCAACGGAATGAGCGAGCACGCACGGGACGGGGAGAATTCCAACGCGGCGCTACTCGTATCGGTTATACCTGACGACTTTGGCTCTGACGACGCACTCGCGGGAATAGAGCTGCAAGGCAGAATTGAGAGGGCGGCATTTAGGGCAGCAGGTGGCGATTACACCGCACCCGTGTGGAGAATTTGCGACTTTACCAAGAAAAATCCGACCTCAAGGATAGGCGACGTTTCACCCTCATATCCGAGAGGCACAGCTTTCGTGCCCCCTGAGGAATATCTGCCTGAGTATATAACAGAGTCGCTTCGCGCGGCAATACACGACTTTGACGAGTGGCTTCCCGGATTTTACTACCCCGACGCTATATTGACGGGTGCTGAAACGCGAAGCACCTCGCCTCTGCGCGTTGAGCGCGGCGAGGATTATCAGTCTGTAACCTTAAAGGGACTTTATCCGATAGGCGAGGGCGCAGGCTACGCGGGCGGTATAATCTCCTCGGCAACCGATGGCGTGCGCGCCGCAGAAGCACTGATTTTGCATTAAAGAACAAAAAAGTGGCATACCGTGTTAAGTTTCGGTATGCCATATTCGTGTTTGCGGCTCTTTATGAAAGTCAGAAAGCCCAGTTTCCGTCCTTGAAAATCGGGATTTCCTTACCGCCATCAAGGACTGCGGTGATATTCATATCCTCCGTGCCAATCATAAAGTCCTCGTGTACTATTGAGTCGTTAATTCCTCGCGCGTGGCACTCCTCCTCGGTGCATTTGTCGTAATCACGGAGCGTGTTGGTAAATCCGCGTCCAAGCGCAAGATGGCAGGCGGCGTTCTCGTCAAACAGAGTGTTATAGAAGAGTATGCCCGACTCGCGTATCGGAGAGGAGTAGGGAACAAGCGCGACCTCACCAAGATACGCCGCGCCCTCGTCCATAGAGATTATCTCGCGGAGCATTTCCTCATTTTTCTCAGCGCCGACCTCGACAGCACGGCCGCCCTCAAATCTAATCCAGAAGTTTTCAATAAGCTGACCGCCGTAGGAAAGAGGCTTTGAGGAATGGACTATGCCGTCGGCGTCACCGCGGCGGGGCGAGGTAAATACCTCCTCCGAGGGAATATTCGGGTTGAAATAAACGTTTGAGCCGAGCGTGCGCTCCCCACCCGCCATAAAGACGGCGTCGGGAAGAAGTCCTACGCGGAAGTCCGTGCCGTTTTTCGAGCTGTATTTCAGCTCCTTGATACCAAGCGAGTTGAGATACTCGCATCTTGCGGCGAGGTCGCTGTTGTGTCTTTCCCACGCGGAAATCGGGTCGTCGTAGGCGCGCGAGGTCGAGAGAATTGCCTCCCAGAGCTTTTCGACGGCAACACTCGTGCGCTCACCGGGGAATACCTTTTTAGCCCACTCCTTGCCCGGTACTGCGGCGATGCACCACTGATAGCGGTTTTCCATCTTCATTCTTATCGGCTTTATAGTTTTTTGACGTCTTGCCATAGCCGAGGCGTATTTTTTCTGATTGATGCCCGAAAGTCCGTCGGGGTCCTCCGAGAGAAGATATATCTTGCAGGGAAGCACCTCTGCCTGTCTTTCCCATTTCTTTATTTGCCAGTCCTCAAGCTCGCCGAGAACCTTTTCCGTGCAATATCTGACGTGCGACTTCATAAGAGGCTGGTAGCTGAAATCTACCGAAACCTTTTTTGCTCCCGCACGGTAGCACTCGTCGACTACCATCTTGACGAATTCGGGCTGGTCAAGCTCGGCGGTTATTATTACCTCCTGCCCCTTTTGTACGTTGACGCCGCAGCGCGCAATGAGGTTGGCGTATTTTTTCAGTCTTGTTTTGTTCATTTTTATTACCTCTTTATATGCTTTTCAATACTTCCTTTAGATAGTCCCAAACGCGCACGAACGAGGGAACAGACAGACGCTCTTCGGTTGTATGCACGTCGAAAATGTCAGGGCCGATGGAAATGCAGTCGAGCCCCTCAAGCTTTTCGGCAAGGATACCGCATTCAAGCCCCGCGTGAATTATTACGACCTTCGGAGCTTTTCCGTACCTTTTCTCATAGACACCCACCATAACGTCGCGCAGGTGGGATTTTTCTTTATATTCCCAAGCAGGATACGCTCCTCGCTCACCGTATTTTGCGCCGAGGCGCTTTGCGGTATCGGCAAGCCTTTCACAGAGCCTTGCCTTTTCTTTTCCGATGGCGCTTCTTACCGAGAGCGAAGCCACCGCACACTCGCCGAGCCTTAAAATACCGAGGTTCAGAGAGGTTTCAACAAGGTCGGGAATAGCACGGCTCATAGCGATAACACCGCTTGGCAATAAGATTAGAAGCGAGGTGAGGGTTGCCGTGCTTTCGCGGTCCAGCGCTTTTTCGGGAAGAGGGACCTCCTCAATATCCAAGGCGGCGTTTGGCTCAATATCAAGAAGCGTAAGCCCCGTTTCGTCCAATTTTCGAAGCTCGTTTATCGGCAGATTTGGGATTACCGCGAATGTAGCCTGTCTTCGCGAGAACGCGTATCGAAGCCTTTCGGGCAGGTCGTCACCGCCGGTGATAACCGCACAGCACTCGAGCGGAATTGCATTGTCGGCATTACCGCCACTCATCTCGGCAATCTCCCAGTCAAACGGGTAGAGCATATTGAACAGCTCTCCCATAACCTTTATCGCGTTTGAGCGTCCCTTGTCAATCTCAATACCGCTGTGACCGCCTAAAAGACCGTGAAGCCGTACCCTGTACGCCTTTTTGGCATCGGTTTTTTCATATTTTACGGGAAGTGAAATATCACATCTTACGCCCCCCGCGCATCCGGCGGTAAAAACACCCTCCTCCTCGGAGTCAATATTGATAAGCGTCCTGCCACAAAGCGCCCTGCCGTCAAGCTCCGTAGCTCCGAGAAGCCCGATTTCCTCGTTTGAGGTTATCAGCACCTCAAGATTTGGGTGTGCCTCTGCCGCCCCGTCAAGAAGCGCGAGTGCATAGGCAAGAGCCACACCGTCGTCAGCTCCGAGTGTAGTTTCACGCGCTTTTATAAGGTCGCCGTCGCGGTAGATGTCAAGCCCCTCGCGCGTCATATCCTTTGCGGAGTCAGCCGTCTTTTCGGCAACTATGTCCGAGTGACCCTGAATTATCACCGTCGGTCTATCTTCATAGCCTCTCGTTGCGGGCTTTTTTATAATTACGTTGTCCTCTGCGTCGCGGATATATTCAAGTCCGCGAGCTTTTGCAAAATTCACAAGATATTCGGCAATCCCCGAGGTGTTTTCCGAGCCGCGCGGTACCAGGGAAATTTCCTCAAAATATTTGAATATCGGGGCGTACCCTTCAAAGCCCGTAATATCAAGCATAGCCCTTCTCCTTTGCCAAAGTTATATATATTTTGTCCGAGTTTTGATGATTTTTCCGTTGCTTTTAGAAAATGCCGATTTTTGCTTATGCGTTTTCGTCAATGCAGATGCGGCGATAGGTTTTCTTCATATATTTTTTGTTCAGAATATATTTCTCGCCATGCTCGGCAAGGTCATAGAAGACGGTTTCGAGAAATTTCATCGTTTTTGGATTGCCGCCGACCTTGCAGCCTGTGTGTATCCAATGGTCGAGGGCGTCCTTTGGCTTGTAGTCCTTACCGCGATAGGTCTTTGTAGCGGCGAGCTTGTCGCACACGCACTCAACGGCAAAGGCGTAGGGCATCAAGGGCTGTACCTCGCACTCGGGGTCGAGCCAATACTCGAGGTGGTGGCGGTTTCTGCCCTTGTGGTGAAGCCACGCGAGGCTCACTCCGCGCTCACGTCGGCAGGCGACTATCGGTGAGTAAGTGCCCCTATAATATTTCGCGCTCTCAAAGAGCTCCGTCGGTGAGAATTTAGAGAGGTCGTGCACAAGACCGCGCCATATAATACCGCACCTCGCGCAGTGGATAAAAACTTTGTTTTTATGTCTTATAACGAGCGATAAATGCTTGAAAAAGCTTCCGATGCCCATAATCCAACTCCAAAAAATAAATTTTCATAAAAATTATACATCAAAGACGCAAGAAAGTCAACAAAACGGAGAAAATAAAGCCGTTACAAAAAAAGCATTGACAACGAAATGCCGTTGTGCTATATTTAATATATAAATTTTGGCGGAGGGAAAATGGTTAAGGTTAAAGGCTTCATAAAAAAATATATACCCGTATTCACGCTCGTCAGCGTTGTTCTTGCCCTTTTGTCGCTCACGTTTACTCTGATAGCGAGAAGCTCATATGCCTTTGCCGACTTTATAAACTCCACCGTGTCCGAGGCATACCGCTTTGTTATGGCTAAAATAACGGGAATTTTCCCGTTTTCGCTCTTTGAGGTCTTGATGTACCTTATCGTTCCCCTGGTGGTGTTCCTTATAGTCATAGCGTTCAAGGTGTTTCGCACCGACGTCGCGCGGATAAGATATGCGTTTACGCTTTTCGGCGTGGTGCTTCTAATATACACGGCATATGCCTTTGCGCTCTCGATGCCGTACAGTGTAACGCCCTTAGACGAAAGACTGGAGCTTTCCGATACCGAGGTAAACGAGGATAATCTCTATGAAACGGCAAAGCTTCTGCTTGACGAGGCAAACGCTCTCGCAGAGGAGCTTGAGTTTGACGAGACGGGCTCGGCTGTGATGCCGTATTCGCTTGACGACTTAAGCCGTAAAATCAGCGAGGGCTACGCCGCCCTTTCCGAAAAGTATGACTTTATTGGCGGATATTCCTCGCGTGTCAAGCCTATTATGACAGAGGGGGCGATGTCCTCTTTGCGACTTCTCGGAATATACACCTATTATACGGGCGAGGCTAATCTGAATATCCACTATCCCGATTTTAATCTGCCGTTTACAACGGCACACGAGTTCGCGCACCAGCGAGGCATCGCGCGTGAAAACGAGGCGAATTTCGTAGCCTTTCTCGTTTGCCTTGAGACAGACGACGCCTTTATAAGATACAGCGGCTATCTCCGTCTTTACGAGTACGTAGCAAACTCGCTTTACAGAACGAATAAGGACAGATACCGCGAGCTTATCGCGGATATGAGCGACGCCGTACGCGGTGAGCTTGTATTCGACAGCGAGGTGTCTAAAAAATATGCCAATTCCTTTATTGGCGAGCTGTCGCATAACGTCAACGACCTATTCCTCAAAATGAACGGTACTGAGGGTGTCGTCAGCTACGGACTTGTCACAAGACTTGCCGTCGCATATTACGCCGAGGGCTGATTTTCGGTGAAGTAACCTTGCCTCACGACTTCGAATATGATGGTAACATCAAATACATTCGGAGTATTTATGGCAAAAATAACCGTCAGGGGCGGCTCGTCGCTTGCGGGTGACGTCACCGTCAGCGGCTCGAAGAACGCCGCGCTTCCAATTATATTTTCAACTCTTCTCACAAGGGGAGTAAACCGCATTTACGGCGCTCCCGATATTGGCGACGTGCGCGTTGCTCTTAAAATAATAGAGGGCTTTGGCGCGTCGGTTCTCCGTCAGGGGCGTGAGCTTATTATAGACACATCGGTTTTGCGCTACGCGCGTCCCTGTGACTCGCTTGTTTCGGCAATACGCGCCTCGACATATCTTCTCGGCGCGTCGCTTTCGAGGTTTGGCATAGCTGAGCTCCAATCATTCGGCGGTTGCGGATTTCAGACGCGTCCGATAGATTTTCATATTATGGCGTGCGAGCGCTTCGGAGCTTGTCTTACCGACGGGAAATTACTCGCGCACGGTCTTTCGGGGGCGCATATACGCTTTCCGAGGGCGTCGGTTGGCGCAACCGTAAACGCAATTTTACTTGCCGCCTCGGCAAAGGGCAAAAGCGTCATAGAAAATTACGCGCGTGAGCCGCATATATTCGGGCTCATAGACTTTCTTGCCTCGGCAGGCGCAGAAATTACCGTTACCGACGAGGCTATAACCGTTGAGGGACGCGAGCTTTCGGGTGGGTGCACCGCTATTGAGGGTGACGCTATTGAGGCGGGCACTTACGCCGTGCTTTCGCTTCTTACGGGCGGCAATATCCGAGTTCGCGGCGTCGAGCCGTCTGCGCTTTCCTCGTTTTTCGAGCCGCTTCTTGAGAGCGGAGCGAGCCTTGATTTATCGGACGGTATCCGCCTTTACGGACGGCTTTCCCACCCGTCGCATATTGTCGCTCTGCCGTATCCCGACTTTCCGACAGACCTTCAGCCGATAGCGGCGACAGCACTTGCCTTTTACGAGGGCGGAATAATTGAGGATAGGGTTTGGCAGGGAAGATTTGGATATCTTTCGGCACTTGCGCCGTTTGGAGTTCGTTTTTCGGCGTATCCTTCCTCGGCACAGATATACCCCTCGGAGCTTCACGCGGCTGACACGGTAGCACCCGACCTCAGAGGCGGCGCGGCGGCGCTGATTTTAGCGCTCACGGCGAATGGGGAGAGCCGAATATCCTCTCTCGAAACGATAGAACGAGGATATGAGATGATAGAAGAGAAGCTCTCGCGGCTCGGCGCAGATATAAAAATCGAAAATTAAAGGAATTTTAAATAAAGAGGTACATAAAATGAAGAGAATTGTGACAATTCAGGACATTTGCAGTATAGGAAAGTGCTCGGGCACGGTAGCGCTTCCAATAATTTCGGCAGCGGGCGTTGAAACGGGAATTATCCCAACTGCCGTTCTTTCCACGCACACGATGTTCTCAAAATACACCTTCTGCGACCTTACGGGTGAGATACAGAAGATTTCCGACGCGCTTTTAGAGCAGGCGATAGATTTTGATGCGGTTTATACGGGATACCTCGGCTCGTTTGAGCAGCTCTCGCTCATATCCGACTTCATAGACCGTTATAAGACCGAGAAAAATCTCGTCCTAATTGATCCCGTAATGGCGGATAACGGCAGGCTCTATCCCGGATTTACCCCCGAGTTTGCCGCGGAAATGACAAGACTAGTGTCGAAGGCAGACCTCGTTATACCAAATCTCACCGAGGCTTCCTTTATGCTTGGCATTCCCTATGCCGAAAGCTACGACGAGGAGTACGTCCGTGACGTTCTTCGCCGCCTCACCGCCCTCGGCTGCCCTACCGCCGCAATCACGGGTATAAGCTTTGAGGCTGATAAAATAGGAGTGTACTACTACGACGCACGTAGCGATAAATACTTCTACTACTGCAATGAGAAGCTCCCTGTATCCTATCACGGCACGGGCGATATATTCGCCTCGGCAACGCTTGGCGGACTTATGCGCGGACTTACTCCCGAAGGAGCACTCACCCTTGCCGTAGATTTCACCCTTGAATGTATGAAGCGCACAGTTGCCGATAAGGACAGCCGCTTCTACGGCGTAAACTTTGAGGAAGCCCTGCCAATGTACATCGAGAGAATCAATGCCGAGTGCTGATTTTTTAAAACCAAGCAAAAAAAGCGAGCTTTTCTGTAAGGCTCGCTTTTTGATTTTATCCCAAGGCGGCGGTACGCCTACATTACGGATAAAGTAGTGTCTGCTTTCTATTTTCTGCGCTTTCTTTTCGGCTCGCGCGAGGCGAGGATTGCCGACACCGCGCTGATACCGATATACAAAAGGTAGTTTATAACGCTTGGAAGAGAAGGAAGTCCAGAGAAGATAACTCCCACGAGAAAAACCACGAGAACTAGCGCAAGCCCTGCGAGTGTGGCAATTATAGCGCCGCCCTCACCGCATCTTTTTGCATTTATGAAGCCTGCAAGCGCTCCTGACAGCAGCATCGCCCCAAACGACCAAAGCTCGCTCTTGTAGGTTGGGTCAGAGCCGAGGTACAGTATCAGCGTCGCAAGAAGCATACAGCCGAAAAAGGAAAGCGTTGCTATGAGAAATCCCGTCAAAACCGAGCGAAGCGCACTATTGTCCTTTGTTTTATAGCGTTTTGTCATAAAAACGGCCTCCGAATAAGTCCTTTTATCTAAATTTATTCGAAGGCTTTCGTTTTTATGACTGTATTTATTTAGATTCCTTGTCTTCCGTCTCGGTAGCGTCGGTAGCGTCGGTAGCGTCGGCTTCCTTTGCCTCTGCCTCCTTAGCCTCGATAACCTGAGCCGCGAGGTCTGCCGCCTTAACGTCAACCGACCTGATAGCGCCCTTGAGGAAGCGAATCTTGGTCTTGTCCTTGGTGGTCTCAAGAACGAAGGTCTCGCCCTTGATTGAAACAATCTTACCGATAATGCCTCCGATGGTGGTAACCTCGTCGCCAACCTGGAGAGAATCTCTCATCTCGGCGTCCTTTTTCTCCTGCTTTTTCTGAGGACGAATCATAAAGAAGTAGAATACCAAAACGAGCACGGCAACCATAATGAGAGTGCCCCAAATGCCGCCGCCCTGCTGCTGACCGCCGCCTGCGCTCTCAAGCAAAAATGCAAAATTAAGCATAATTTTAAACCTTTCTTTGAAATATTTTTCTTAACAACCATTATTATACAATAACCGGCGTATAAATTCAAGTGGGAAAGCTAATATTTTTACAAAATTAACATTTTTGAGTCCCGCACACTTTTTATAGGGCAAAATATCCAAAAAAAGCCGAGCATTTTATCTAAAACGACAAAAATACAGATTTTGTTAAAAATCCGTTTACAAATTTACAGCTTTATGATACAATATCCTTTGGGTAAAAAATAAATAAAAGCCCTAAAAGAAAGGAACGTTTGAAAATGAAAATGGTCTATCAGGTCGAAGACAGACCCGGTATTTCGAAAACCGTAGTCTTCGCAATTCAGCAGCTCCTCGCAATTATGGCGGCGACGCTCGTCGTTCCCATCATCGTCGGTAACGGAATGTCACCTGCCGCAGCGCTCTTCGGCGCAGGAGTTGGAACTCTCGTTTACCTCCTCTTCACTAAATTCAGAAGCCCCGTTTTCCTCGGCTCGTCCTTCGCCTTCCTATCCTCTATGGCGACGGCGTTTGCGGGCGGCGTTTCTATGGCTCTTGGATATCTCGGTCTTATAATCGGAGCTATCCTTGCAGGTCTTGTTTACGTAGTTATCGCTATCGTAGTTAAGTTCGCGGGTACTGAGTGGATTAACAAGCTTATGCCTGCGGTCGTTATCGGTCCGACGGTTGCTATTATCGGTCTTTCTCTTGCGGGCAACGCTATCGGCGATCTTCAGAAGGGCGACGTCTTCAAGCAGATAGTTGAAACCATTAAGTACACAAATTCAGAGGGTGTCGTTGAGAGCGTTGAGAACTACGTCAGCGTTTCTGCGGCAAATCCGCTTATCGCAATTCTTTGCGGTCTTGTAACTCTCTTTACCGTTGTTCTTTGCTCCACCTTCGGTAAGAAGATGACGAAGCTTATCCCCTTCATTATCGGTATCCTTGCAGGCTACGCTGTTGCGGCTGTATTTACCGTTATCGGTATTGCCACCGGAAACGACGCGCTTCAGCTTATCGACTTCGGTTACTTCACAGCGCTTTGGGCTGACGGCGTTTCGCTCTCAACCTTCATTGCGCTTCCCGAGTTCACCTTCCTCACGGCTCTCGGCGGCTTTGCTGAGTTCAACCCCGCATATCTCGGAACTATCGCCGTTGCATACGTTCCCGTTGCATTCGTAGTATTTGCAGAGCATATCGCAGACCACAAGAACATCTCCTCCATCATCGAGCGTGACCTCCTTACCGAGCCCGGTCTTTCGAGAACTCTTCTCGGTGACGGTGTTGGTTCTATGTGCGGTGCATTCTTCGGCGGCTGTCCCAACACCACCTACGGCGAGTCGGTTGCCTGCGTTGCTATCACGAGAAACGCATCGGTTATCACCATTCTCTTTGCTTCCGTTGGCGCGATACTTATTTCCTTCCTCTCGCCCTTCGTTGCATTCGTTGATTCCATTCCCTCATGCGTAATGGGCGGTGTGTGCATCGCGCTCTACGGCTTCATCGCGGTTTCCGGTCTTAAGATGATCAAGGCGGTTGACCTCGGCGAGAACAAGAACCTCTTCGTAGTTTCCACCATTCTCGTTTGCGGTATCGGCGGACTTGCTATCAACATCGGTCCTGTTACCATCACTGCTATCGCAGTTGCGCTTATCCTCGTTAATCTCCTGCTTAAAAACGCAAAGAGCGAGGACTCGGAGTAATACCAAAATCGGCAAATTATAATGAAGCCGTCCCCGTTCGCTTGGGGACGGCTTTTGTCGTAATATTCAGTAAAGACAAACTTTCGTCACCGACGGCGGTCACGGCCAAGAAAAAGGGTGAGTCTAGCTTAGACTCACCCCTGCATTTTATGGAATTTTATTGACCGGCGCCCATTATTACGCGGTAGGTGTAGGCATCGTAATCGAAGATTATGGAGAGCTTGCCGGTGGTGTAGTCGTAGCGGTTTACATAGTCAAAAGTGTAGATGTCCTGCTTTTCGGTAGGTAGTTTACTAGAGAGGAAGATATTCGTATCCTCAATGTAAAGCTTACCCTCCAGAATGAAGTTGCCATCCTCATCTTCATAGGGCCAGTAGAGCTCAAGGTCGTACATGCCCGCTTCATCGTGGAAGAACTCCGCAACGTTCCAGATACCGTAGACGGTGTTTGAATCTTCGGGAAGAGCTATCTCAACCGTGCTGTCGGATATGCTCGAAATCTTGAAGGAGTAGTCAAACTTGGCTGCCGTTTTCTCGGTCTTGGTGTCGTCAAGTTCGTAGGGGTACTCGGTAGCGACGTCAACCTTAATACCAAACGAGAGCTCGCTCAGTGCGAAGCTGTCGGTGAAGTTGATGGTGCTGCTGGTGCTCAGCTCGTTGACGGTGATACCTGCCAAAGTGTTCTTGATGTTCGTGAATACGGGTACATCAAGCTCTGCCTCAAACTCTGCGAGAGTAAGATCGAGGAAGTCCTCAATAGCACCAAAGAGGGTATTAATCGGGGGATATGCGGGCTCATCTCCGCCCTCAAGCTCGTCGCTCATAGGCACGATGCCGGGGCTGTTCGGGTTGCTACCGGGTTGAGAGGGAGCTTCCTCCGCTCCGCCCATGCTTGATACGAGCGACATAACGAGGTCGTAGAGAACCATGTCGGTATCAACGTAGGCTGCGATGAACTCATCAACCTTGATAGCCTTAAGCTCGTCGAGGAATGCCTGAACGTCGTCCTCGGTGATGGGCTCGCCCGACTCGCTGCCCATTGATTCGAGATAGAATCTGACAATCTGCTCAACCTTCTCGTCTGCAACGATAGTGTCGTAGATGCCCTGAAGGGTGGTTTCGTGATTTTCGGTGAGCCAAGCATCAAGCTCGGTCAAAGCCTCACTGACGGTAAGAGAAGCGAAGCTCTTAATCTCGTCCAGAATATTCTCTACGGACAGCTCCTCATCTACAAGGTGCAAAGCGTCGTCAATAAGCGACTCAAGAGTCTTCGTTTCTACGTCTATCTCATCTACGTAAGCGAACAGCTCGTCAAGGTAGGTCTTAAAGTTGATGTTGAAGTCACCCTTCTTATCAACTATCTCAAAGATTGCGGTTATTGCAGCGCCAAGCTCTGCCTTGATAGCCTCGACGTCAGCGTCTGAAATTTCAAGCTCTGCAAGCAACTCCGAAAGCATCTCGGTGAGTGCCGTGGGGATAGAAGCTTCGCTCATAATACCGTCAATCGAGGGCATCATAGACTCGACGTAAGCGCCGAGGTCCTCGTCGTAGGAGTAAGCAGAGCCGTCGATAATGTAAGCACTTTCGGTATTCTTTTCGGGCGTGAGAACTCCGTCCTCGTCCTTTTCGTACTCTGTGGTGGTGATGGTAATCATGGCGTTAAAGCCGGTCTCGGTTTTAGAGAGCACCAGGGATAAGCCTAATTCCATCTTATCGGCATCGTCGGACTTCTCAATAACGAGCTGGTCGTTTTCATCATAGTAATCCTCGTAGCCGTCATAGGAAACGTCGAAGCTACAGCTGAAGTCGATCTTCATCGAGTTCGCTGCCTCAAGCTGAGCCCAAATAGCCTCGGAGATGGTGGGCGCGAGATATGAGTCGTCACCGCCGTCACCACCGTCACCGTCGTCATCGGGCATATCCTCTTGGCAACGATCACACTTTTTGTCACCGTCCGTGTCAACGTGACCGTTTTCACAGGGATCGCCTTCGGGGGTGTTGCAAGCGGCAAAGCTGAAGAGCATTACCAAAGCGAGAAGCAACGCAATAATTCTTTTTGTTTTCATATTTATTCTCCTTTTAAAAAAATAACTAAGTTAATTATACAATAAAGTGTGATAATTGTCAATAAAAAATCTTTAGAAAATCTGTTACAGCTTTGAATACCCGAAGCCGTTGACCAGCGCATCGAGTCTTTCGCCGCGTTTGCACATAGGGCATTCGTGGGCAGGGTAGCTTGCGTAGTCCTTGAGGTCCTTGGGGTCAAAGACAGAGCAGATGGGGTAGCCCATAATATCGTCGGGAATGGAGAAGATAGAAGCAATACCCGCTACCATACCGCCGTAATATTTCACTGCCTCTATTGCAGAACCTACGGTATATCCCGTCGTGACCGATGCAGCAAGGATAAGTACGTTTTTGCGCTGTATCATAGGAGCGGTGCTGTCGCGGAAGATGAGCTGGCTTCCCGAGGTGCGCTCGGGCGTAACGACGTATATCGTCTGATGTGCGTTCAAATTGAGAAAGCCGCCGCGCGTCAGCTCTGTTGCAAGGCAAGCACCGATAACCTCGGTGCCGTCAAGGCAGAGTATAGTGTCTATTACCGTTGTCGAATTGTAATATGACACCAGCTCCTCGGCTACTGCTTGTGCCTCGGACAGACGCATTTTCTGCGTTGTTACGTCGATATAGTAATTTATGTGGCTGTGGCTCGTAGCAAAGTGACCGCTTGAAACTCTGAGGTAGAGATTTTTCTTTTTAGTCCTTATTTTGTATGAGTTTTGGGTTGGCATAGTATCCTCCTTTGCCGTTTGTTTTCTACCTTTATTCTATATAAATGAAATGGGCTTGTCAAGGGTATTTTGCAAAAAAACAAAAAAACACTATAAGCTATATCCATAAAGCTGAAAAAACGGGTGGAATTTTTGTATAAAATAACTAAAAAGCTCGCAAATAAGGCGTTACTCAAAAAACATTTCCCGTCTGCCCTCTTTCGTGTTGACTTGACAGGGGATTTGTGGTATAATTATAAGTAAACGTAATGATTTACTTTTGATTATGGTGGGGGGCGTGTTGAATTTTCGAGATGCTCCGAGGCATAATGTAAACAAAACTTTACAACAAGAGGTGTTCGGTGGACTTTGCAAAGATAATATCGGTTGACTTTTCCAAAAAGGAAGGGAAAATAAAGGCGCTTACGGGACTTAATTTCGGTTCCGTTTTTTCTGCTTCGGGAACACAGCTTGACTTTGCAAAGGCGCTTGCCGAAACGTCACTGCCCGTCGTGCGCGTGTCGGATACCGAATCGCCGTACGGCAAAAATCAGTACGTCGATATTCATTGTCTTTTTCCTGATTTTTCTGCCGACGAGCAGCTTCCCGAGTCCTACAACTTCACCGAAACCGATAAGTATCTCTCCAAAATCAAGGAAACGGGTGCTGATATCATTTTTCGCCTCGGAGAATCGCTTGACCCTTACACTCGCAAGCTTTTTGTGAAGAGCCCTTCGGACGTTTCCAAGTGGGCGCGCGTTTGCGAGCATATAATTCTTCACTACAACGAGGGCTTTGCCGACGGATACAAATGGAAAATTAAGAATTGGGAAATCTGGAACCTTCCGGAAATATCCGACGGCTGGCAGGGTGACGAGGATGAATTCTTTTCTCTTTACGCCGAGGTCGCAGCGCACTTAAAGGAGCGCTTTCCGAAGCTCAAAATCGGCGGCTACGGCTCGCTTGGATTTTCGGGGCTTAACAGGCTGAATTCAGAGCAAATTTACAAGGAAGCGCCCACCTATGCCGAGAGGTTTTTCGAGTACGTTAAGGAAAAACACGCACCGCTTGACTTCTTTTCGTGGTATTGCTATGCTGAAACGCCCGAGGAGATAGCGCTCCACGCGCGATACGCCAGAAACGCCCTCGATGCCGCGGGATTTAAACGCGCGGCAAGCTATGTCGTCGGATTTAATCTTACGAAAGCCGAGGGCGGCTCTTACCGTGGATATTCTTCGGACCTTTTATCCTCGTTTATTACGGCGCAGAGAAGCGGAATTGATATGATGATATACGACGGTAAAGAGGCACTCTGCTCGGTTATAGACGGCGAAGCCGTCTTTACCTCGGCAAAGTCGGCGTTTTCAGCCTTTGGCAGACTGTGGAAGCTCGGCACTGCGGTAGAGTCTGTTGGCGACGCAAGACGCGAGCTTTACAGCCTCGCTGCGCGAAACGCATCTGCCGGCGCGGTTATCGTAGTGTCGCAGGAGTATTCGGGAAAGCTTGAGCTTCGCCTAAAGAACGCTGATTTTTCGCATTTCTCGGTCAGCCGCTATTACGAGAACGGGGACGGCGCGCACGGACTTCGAACAAAAGAGGGAATAAGCCTTTCGGGAAACAAGATTGCCGTCACTCTTGAGGCGGGCGACGTTTACCTCTTTGAGTTCTATGCCTCACCCTTTGTGGAATAATAACAAAAGCACTCGACTTTTTCGCCACATTTTCGCACCTGAAAGCTCGAAAAGGTGTTGACATTTATATAATTATATGCTAAAATATACGAGGTATGGTTTTTGCAACTGACGGAAAAGCAGAAATAACTGCATGGAAGCAAAAACTTTTTGTATGTCGTCCGTCTGGGCAGTCCTACCGCAGAGAACCTCTCTTTTGTGGTACAGGACTGCCCTTTTTGATTGTAAAAATCCGCAATATTCAGTTTAAGCACCAACGAATTAAAACGCCACACGGCAAAAGGAGTTATATATGAAAAAAGTAGCCATTCTTATGGGAAGCGACAGCGACCTTCCAATAGTTGAAAAGGGGATTAACGTGCTTCGCGACTACGGTATACCGTTTGAGGTTCACGTTTATTCGGCACACAGAACGCCAAAGGAAACGGCAGACTTCGTTTCCGCAGCTTACGAAAACGGCTTTGGAGTAATCATTGCCGCGGCAGGTATGGCGGCTCACCTTGCGGGTGCTGTTGCGGCTAACACCGTGCTTCCCGTTATCGGAATTCCGATTTCCTGCAAGAATACGGGCGGCGTTGACGCGCTCTGGGCAACCGTGCAGATGCCCTCGGGCATTCCCGTAGCTACCGTTGCTATCGATGGCGCGGCAAACGCGGCACATCTTGCGGCAGAGATACTCGCACTCTCCGACGAGTCGCTTCGTGAGAAGCTTCTTGCAACCCGCGCACAAGGCTCGAAGAAGGTTCTTGAGAAGAACGCGGCAATTGAAGCAGAGTTTAACAAGTGATAAATAAAATTTACATACAACGAAAGGTGAGAGAAATGAAGAATTCGAAATCCGAGAGCTACGCTGCAGCGGGCGTTGATATTACCGCCGGCTACAAGGCAGTAGAGCTTATGAAAAAGCACATCGCGCGCACTAAAAACGAGGGCTGTCTTGACGACGTTGGTGGATTTGGCGGCTGTTTCGGTCTTAATATGGCGGGAATGGAAGAACCCGTGCTTGTTTCCGGCACTGACGGTTGCGGAACTAAGGTTAAGCTTGCCATACTTATGGACAAGCACGATACCATAGGCATCGATGCCGTTGCAATGTGCGTTAACGACATCATCTGCTGCGGTGCAAAGCCCCTCTTCTTCCTTGATTACATAGCTTGCGGTAAGAATATTCCCGAGAAGATTGCTTCCATTGTCGGCGGTGTTGCAGAGGGCTGTGTTCAGTCGGGCGCGGCGCTTATCGGCGGAGAAACCGCAGAGCATCCCGGTATGATGCCCACAGAGGATTACGACCTCGCAGGCTTTGCCGTAGGTATCGTTGACAAGAAGAAGATTATCGACAACTCCACGGTAGGCGAGGGCGACGTTATCATCGCTCTTAAGTCCTCGGGCGTTCACTCCAACGGCTTCTCGCTCGTAAGAAAGGTGTTTGAGATTGACAAGAACCCCGCATATCTTTACGAGGCAAACGAGGCGCTCGGTGGAAAATCCATTGCTGAAACGCTTCTCACTCCCACCAAGATATACGTTAAATCGGTTTTAGCGCTTCTTTCCGAGGTTAAGGTTAAGGCAATCTCGCACATTACGGGCGGCGGCTTCTACGAGAACATTCCGAGAAGCCTTCCCAAAGGCTATTCCGCAAAAATCAAAAAATCCGACGTGCAGGTTCTTCCCATCTTTGAGCTTATCGAGAAGACCGGAAATATTCCCGAGCGCGATATGTATAACACCTACAATATGGGTGTCGGTATGAGTATCGTCGTTTCGAAGGCTAACCTTGAGAGGTCGCTTGAAATCCTTCGCAATAGCGGCGAGGACGCTTACCTTCTCGGCTCTGTCGTCAAGTCTGACGAGGGCGTAATTCTGGAGTAAGACGATGGCACAGAAGAGAATAGCCGTGCTCGTTTCTGGCGGCGGTACTAATTTGCAGGCGCTCATCGATGCCGAGGCGAGAGGCGAGCTTGGCTCGGGTAAAATCACTCTCGTCGTAGCATCAAAGCCGGGCGTCTTTGCGCTTGAACGTGCAGCGAAGGCGGGCATTGAGGGAAGAGTTCTTGCAAGACGCGACTACGGGAGCATTGCCGATTACTCGCGCGCTCTTGCAGATGCGCTTACCGAGGCAAAAATCGACCTCGTCGTGCTTGCAGGCTTCCTTACCATCATTGACGAGCAGGTATACAAGGCATTTCCTAACAAAATAATCAACGTTCACCCCGCGCTTATTCCGTCGTTTTGCGGCAAGGGCTTCTACGGGCTTCACGTTCACGAGGCGGCACTTGCAAAGGGTGTTAAGGTTTCGGGCGCAACGGTGCATATCGTCACTCCCGAGTGCGATGCAGGCCCGATAATTCTTCAAAAGGCGGTTGAGGTCAAGGAGGGCGACACCCCCGAAGCGCTTCAGAGTCGCATTATGGAGGAGGCGGAGTGGAAAATACTCCCCGAGGCAGTCAGACTTTTCTGCGAGGGCAGAATAACCGTTTGTGACAATAAAGTTTACATAGGAGAATAACGATGAAAATTTCAACTATAAAGGAAGAGCTTAACTCTCTTGCCTACCACGGCAGAGGTATCATTATAGGAAGGTCTGCCGACGGCAAAAAGGCTGTCACCGCCTATTTCATTATGGGCAGAAGCGAGAACAGCCGCAACCGCGTGTTCGTTGCCGAGGGCGACGCTATGCGTACCAAGGCATTCGATGAGTCGAAGATGACCGACCCCCACCTTATAATTTACTATCCCGTTCGCGTTCTCGGCAACAAGACCATAGTAACCAACGGCGACCAGACCGATACAATCTACGAGCTTATGGATAAGCAAATGACCTTTGAGCAGTCGCTCAGAACCCGTGAGTTTGAGGACGATAAGCCGAACTTTACCCCGAGAATTTCGGGTATCATTCGCCGCGAGAGCGAGGGCATGAACTTTGCAATGTCGATACTCAAGTCGGCAGAGGGAGACGACTCCTCCTGCGAGCGCTTCACCTACGCTTACTCTAACCCCAAGCCTGCTATGGCAAAGTTTATCCATACCTACAACGGCGACGGAAATCCCCTCCCCTCGTTTGAGGGCGAGCCGAAAACTCTTGAGCTTCCCGACCTCGATATCGACGCTCTCACCGAGCTTATCTGGGAAAATCTCAATGAGGACAATAAGGTTTCTCTCTTCGTCCGTTACATAGACATCGCCTCGGGCGAGTGTGATACCAGAATTGTAAACAAGAACGTATAAGGAGATTTTGAAGATGAAAGAATTTGAGCTTAAATACGGCTGTAACCCCAATCAGAAGCCTGCAAAGATTTTTATGCACGACGGCTCGGAGCTCCCGATAGAGATACTCAACGGACGTCCCGGCTTCATTAACTTCCTCGACGCATTCAACTCCTGGCAGCTTGTAAAGGAGCTTAAGGAGGCGCTCGGTCTTCCCGCGGTTACCTCATTCAAGCACGTTTCTCCCACCTCTGCGGCAGTAGGCGTGCCCCTTTCGGATAAGCTTAAAAAGGCTTGCTTCGTTGACGACATCGAGGGACTTGACGAGTCCCCCCTCGCCTGCGCTTACGCAAGAGCAAGAGGAACTGACAGAATGTGCTCCTTTGGCGACTGGGTAGCGCTTTCCGATGTGTGCGACGTTACCACCGCAAAAATGATTGCAAGGGAGGTTTCAGACGGAATTATTGCTCCCGGCTACGAGCCCGAGGCTCTTGAAATCCTGAAGGGCAAGAGAAAGGGAAGCTACAACATCGTCAAAATCGACCCGAGTTACACCCCCGACCCCATCGAGCATAAGCAGGTTTACGGAATTACCTTCGAGCAGGGAAGAAACAACTTTGAGATAAACGAGGCGCTTCTTTCTAACATCGTTACCGAGAACAAGAATATGCCCGATTCGGCAAAGCGCGACCTTATTATATCGCTTATCACCCTTAAGTACACGCAGTCGAACTCGGTCTGCTTCGCGGTTGACGGACAGGCTATCGGCGTTGGCGCGGGTCAGCAGTCGAGAGTTCACTGCACCCGTCTTGCAGGCGGAAAGGCTGATACTTGGTTCCTTCGTCAGTCGGATAAGGTTCTTAATCTCCCCTTCAAGTCCACTCTTGGAAGACCTGACAGAGATAACGTCATCGACGGCTACATAAATCAGAACGAGGAGGACGTTTGCGCTGACGGTAATTGGCAGAAGTACTTCACCGAAAGACCCGAGCCCTTTACCCGTGAGGAGCAGAGAGCTTACCTCGATACGATAAGCGGCGTTGCGCTCGGCTCGGACGCATTCTTCCCCTTCAGCGACAACATTGAGCGCGCAAAGAAATCGGGCGTATCCTACATCGCAGAGCCCGGCGGCTCTATCCGCGACGACGCGGTTATTGAGTGCTGTAATAAATACAATATTGCAATGTGTTTCACAGGAATGAGATTGTTCCATCACTAATCAACACGGTGAAAATTCGCAATACTGCATTAAAGCATCGACTTGGTCAAATCGCCGTATGAAAATACGGCTGCATTTCCCTCGTTCGCTATGCCTTGTTTTGCGAAATTTTTCCTCGCGTTGCGCGCCACGTAAAAACACTCTATATTGAAGTTCTTTTGCTTCTTTTCTCGAAAGAAAAGAAGAGAAATCTTCCAATCGGAGAATATAATGAAAATAATGGTAGTAGGCGGTGGCGGCAGAGAGCACGCCATCATAAAGAAACTCCGTGAGAACAAGAGCATTGAGGAAATCTTCGCCCTCCCCGGAAACGGCGGAATGGCAGAGGACGCGACGCTCGTTCCCATCGGTGCAAAGGATATAGACGCGATAGTAAAATTTGCGTCGGATAATAAGATAGACTACGCGGTAGTCGCTCCCGATGACCCGCTTGTGCTTGGCTGCGTTGACGCGCTTGAGGCCTCTGGCATACCCTGCTTCGGACCTCGCGCCGCGGCGGCGGAGATAGAGGGAAGTAAGGTCTTTTCCAAGAACCTTATGAAAAAATACGGTATTCCCACGGCGGAATACGAGGTGTTTGAGTCAGCAGAGGCTGCGTATAATTACGTTTCCTCGTGCAAAATTCCTATCGTTATAAAGGCTGACGGACTTGCACTCGGTAAGGGCGTAATTATCGCTATGGAGAGGGAAGAGGCGCTCGATGCCGTCCGCTCTATAATGGAGGATAAGAAATTCGGCGCGAGCGGTAACCGCATCGTCGTCGAGGAGTTCCTTGAAGGCCCTGAGGTCTCGGTACTTGCCTTCACCGACGGCACTACCGTCAAGCCTATGGTTTCCTCTATGGACCACAAGCGCGCGAAGGACAACGACGAGGGTCTTAACACCGGCGGTATGGGCACTATCGCGCCGAACCCCTATTACACCGAGGCTGTTGCTGACGAGTGTATGGAGAAAATCTTCCTTCCCACGATTCGCGCAATGAAGGCAGAGGGACGTGAGTTCCGCGGCTGTCTTTACTTCGGACTTATGTTGACTAAGGACGGCCCTAAGGTTATCGAGTACAACTGCCGATTCGGCGACCCCGAAACGCAGGTTGTGCTTCCGCTTCTTGAGTCCGACCTCTACACCGTTATGAGAGCGACCACCGACGGAACTCTTGCCACAACCGAGGTTAAGTTCTCGGATAAATCCGCGGCGTGTGTTATTATGGCGTCGGCAGGCTATCCTGAGGCATACGAGTCGGGCTTCGAGCTTGATATTGCCGCTTCGGTCAAGGATTCTGTTTACGTTGCGGGCGCAAAGCTCTCGGACGGCAAGCTTCTCACCGCAGGCGGAAGAGTTCTCGGTGTTACCGCGGTTGCGGATACGCTTGATGCGGCGATAGCCTCGGCTTACGGTAAGGTTTCCTCGGTTAAATTCGGCAATGCATACTACCGCCACGATATAGGCGCGAGAGCGCTTTTGGCAAAGAAAGGATAAGATATGGTTTATCGCGTTTACGTAGAAAAAAAGTGCGGACTTCAAAACGAGGCAAAGGCGCTTCTCTCCGAGATTAAGACCTTCCTCGGCATAAATAATATAGAAAAGCTCAGGCTCATCAACCGCTACGACGCAGAGAATATCACGGAGGAGCTCTTCGAGTACGCAATAGGCACGGTCTTCTCCGAGCCTCAGCTTGACGACGTTTATTCGTCGCTTGATACAGACGGAGCGATAGTTTTCGCTACCGAATATCTCCCCGGTCAGTTTGACCAGAGAGCAGACTCCGCGGCACAGTGTATCCAGCTTATATCGCAGGGCGAGAAGCCCGGCGTTCAGAGCGCAAAGGTTTATATGCTCTACGGCGACCTCTCGAGTGATGACGTTGAGCGAATCAAAAAGCACGTTATAAACCCCGTCGAGTCGCGCGAGGCGTCGCTCGACGAGAAGGTTACTTTAAAGGCAGAGTACGCAATTCCCACCGAGGTTGCCACACTTGACGGCTTCCTTGACCTTGATGCAAAGGGGCTTTCTGACTTCATTGCAAAAATGGGACTTGCTATGGACGAGGGCGATATAAAGTTCTGTCAGGATTACTTTAAGTCCGAGGGCAGATGTCCGACTATCACCGAGATAAAGATGATAGATACCTATTGGTCGGACCACTGCCGTCACACCACCTTCCTCACCACCGTTGATTCGGTGAAGTTCGAGGACAAGCTTCTCGACGAGGCTTATCGCGAGTACATTTCCGCGCGTGAATACATCGGCAGAACAAAGCCGATAAACCTTATGGATATAGGTACTATTGCGGCAAAGTGCTTGAAGAAGTGCGGCAAGCTTCAGAAGCTTGACGAGTCCGAGGAAATAAACGCCTGCACGGTTAAAATCGAGGTGGACGTTGACGGAGTTAAAGAGCCCTGGCTTCTTCTCTTCAAGAACGAAACCCACAATCACCCCACCGAGATTGAGCCCTTCGGCGGTGCGGCAACCTGTATCGGCGGTGCTATCCGCGACCCGCTTTCGGGACGCTCCTACGTTTACGGAGCAATGCGTCTTACGGGCGCTGCCAACCCCTTGAAGCCTCTTTCCGAAACGCTCGAGGGTAAGCTCCCCCAGAGAAAGATAGTCACCACCGCGGCGGCAGGCTATTCCTCATACGGTAACCAGATAGGTCTTGCTACCGGCATCGTTGACGAGATATATCACGACGGCTATGCGGCAAAGCATATGGAGGTTGGCGCGGTTATCGCTGCCGCTCCTGCCGCTAACGTGCGCCGTGAGGTTCCTGCTCCTGGCGACCTCGTAGTGCTTCTCGGCGGAAGAACCGGACGCGACGGCTGCGGCGGTGCTACCGGCTCGTCGAAGTCGCATAACCTTAAGTCGCTTGAAAACTGCGGCGCAGAGGTTCAGAAGGGTAACGCTCCCGAGGAGAGAAAGCTTCAGCGTCTGTTCAGAAACGCCGAGGCTTCGGCTATGATAAAGCGCTGTAACGACTTTGGCGCGGGCGGCGTATCGGTTGCTATCGGTGAGCTTGCCGACGGTCTTGACATTGACCTTAACGCAGTACCGAAGAAATATGACGGACTTGACGGCACAGAGCTTGCAATCTCCGAGTCTCAGGAGAGAATGGCAGTCGTTATCGAGCCCGAAAACAAGGATAAATTCCTTGCTCTTGCCGCAGCCGAGAACCTTGAGGCAACCGTAGTTGCTACCGTCAAGGCAGGGGGCAGACTTACGATGACTTGGAACGGCAAGACCATAGTTGACATCAGCCGTGACTTCCTTAACTCAAACGGTGCAGAGAAGCATATTGACATTGAAGCGGCGAAAATCGAGGATTACAAAAAGGTTATCCCCGAAAGCTTCAAGGACGGTATGCTCGCAGTGGCAACCGACCTTAATATCTGCTCAAAGCGCGGTCTTTCCGAGAGATTTGACTCGACCATCGGCGCAGGCACCGTCCTTATGCCCTTTGGCGGTAAGTATCAGCGCACACCTATTCAGGCAATGGTACAGAAGGTATCGGTTGAGAAAAAGCACACCGACACCGTGTCCTTTATGTCCTGGGGATACAACCCCTATATATCCGAGAAGAGCCCCTACCACGGCGCGTATCTTGCCGTTGTAGAGTCTGCGGCGAAGCTTATCGCAACCGGCGCGTCCTTCGAGGACACCTACCTCACCTTCCAGGAGTATTTCGAGAAGCCTCTTCGTGACCCGAAGAGATGGGGTAAGCCTCTCTCGGCGCTTCTCGGCGCATTCCGCGCACAGATGGACCTCGGTATCGCCGCTATCGGCGGTAAGGACTCTATGTCCGGTTCGTTTGAGAAGCTCGACGTTCCCCCGACGCTCATTTCCTTTGCAGTCACCACCGACAAGTGCGAGAACGTAATCTCTCCCGAGTTCAAAAAGGCAGGAAGCAAGGTAGTTCTTCTCACTCCCGAGTACGATGAGTCGGGACTTCCGAATAAAGAGTCGCTCCTTTCGCTCTTCGATAAGGTCACTGCACTTATGCGTGATGGTAAGGTTCTTTCGGCTTACACTCCCACCATTGGCGGTGTTGCCGAGGCGGTAATGAAGATGGCTATGGGTAACGGTCTTGGATTTGCATTTGACGACGGTATGTGCCTCGCTTGTATCTTCGGTTACAGATACGGCTCATTCCTTCTTGAGCTTTCCGAGGAGATTGACCTTGGCAAGACTGTCGGCTACGTTACCGATAAGGCGGAGATTAGCTTCAAGGGCGAAAAAGTTGACACGGGTAGCCTCTTTGGTGCTTACGAGGATAAGCTCGAGAGCGTTTACTCCTGCAATATCGAGAGCCCGAAGGCAGAGATTAAGACTGTAAGCTACGAGGCAAAGAACAGAGTAGCTCCTGCCGTCAAGTGCGCGAAGCCGAAAGTTCTTATTCCCGTATTCCCCGGTACAAACTGCGAGTACGATTCCGCAAAGGCTGTTCGTGACGCAGGTGCTGAACCCGAGATATTCGTTATCAACAACCTCTCGGCAGAGGGAATTAAGAGAAGTGCAGACCTCTTCGCAAGGAAGATTGGCGAGTCGCAGGTAATATTCGTTCCCGGTGGTTTCTCGGGCGGCGATGAGCCCGACGGCTCGGGTAAATTCATCACCGCGTTCTTCAGAGGCGCAGCTGTAAAGGCGGCTGTTACCGAGCTTCTCGACAGACGCGACGGTCTTATGTGCGGTATATGCAACGGCTTCCAAGCGCTTGTCAAGCTCGGACTTGTTCCCTTCGGTAAGATTATGGATCCGACGAATCCTGCCCGACCCTTACCTTTAATAATATAGCGCGCCACCAGTCAAAGATAGTCAGAACGAGAATTGCCTCGAATATGTCGCCCTGGCTCTCGCTTACCAACGTCGGTGACGTCTATAACGTGCCTATCTCGCACGGTGAAGGTAAGTTCCTCGCAGACGAGAAGACCGTAAAGGCGCTTATCGAGGGCGGTCAGATTGCAACGCAGTACGTTGACCTCGACGAAAACGCGACCTACGATATTGACTATAACCCCAACGGCTCGACGCTCGCTATCGAGGGTATCACCTCACCCGACGGACGAGTATTCGGTAAGATGGGTCACTCCGAGCGTATCGCAGACGGCCTCTACCGCAACGTTTACGGCGATTACGACATCAAGATGTTTAAGTCGATGGTTAAATATTTCAAGTAATAATGCCATAAAAAACAAAACCGCTTCGGTATTACCGAGGCGGTTTTTCATAGTGTTTTCCCTGATACAAGGTGTTTTCTTGCATATATTCTTTGATTTTTTCTATTATTTTATGTTTATCGACGTTCCAATCGGGCGCGACAAGCATACCCTTCGGGCAATCGCCCGTCAGCCTGTGAATAACCAAATCGGGTGAAAGGCGCGAGAGCACGAGTGCCGTTGCCTCGACGTATTCCTCAAGGCTCGGCGGGGTGTATTCACCTCGCTCGTAAAGCTCGGCAAGGCGCGTGCCACGCATAACGTAGATTGAGTGTATTTTAACGCCAAAGAGGCTATACCGTGTTAAATATTCGGCGGTTTTCAGGGCGTCGGCTGCGCTTTCACCGGGAAGTCCTATGATTATATGCGCCACGACGGGAATGCCGTATTTTTCGAGAATACGCACGGCTCGGTCAAACACCTCGGTCTTGTATCCGCGGTTGATGCGAAGCGCGGTTTCGTCCGACGCCGACTGAAGCCCGAGCTCAACCCACACGTCGCACCTATCCTTGTAGGAGGCTATGAGCGCCGCCTTTTCCTCGTCAATGCAGTCGGGACGCGTCCCGATTGCCAGAACCCTTATTCGCCCGTCGATAAGCGCCGCGTCGTATCTTTCCTTCAGCGTTTTGACGTCTGCGTAGGTGTTTGTGAAATTCTGAAAATACGCGACGAAAAGGTCGCTGTCCTTTGCCCTTGAAAGTACGTCTTCAACCTGAGCCCTTATGGATAAAGTTGGGTCTATGTGCTCGCCAGCGCCGCGCTCGCCGCAGAATATGCAGCCACCCTCACCGCACCTGCCGTCACGGTTAGGACAGGAAAAGCCGCCGTCTATGCATATCTTTAATAGACGCTTACCGTATTTTTCTCTGAAATATCCGCTGAGATTTTTATATAGCACGACAGCTCTCCTTTCGAGGTTTTGCCTATATTTTATCACAAAAGCCATAAAAAATCAACACGCCCCCGTATATTTCACAAAAAAAGTGAGAAAATAGCCTTGAAGCGAAAGCAAGAAAGGAACTCCACAAATGAAAGATACCAAAAAAGAAAAGGCAAATAATAATCTTGACCTCAAAAACGACGTTGACGGCAGATACGGCTATCCGACAGAGCAGTCTGTTCCCGGTATTAACAACCCCGAAATAGGACTTCCTGCATACAATCCTCCCGTTCCCAACCGCGCGTGGACGGCAATGCGTAAGGGACTTGATATTGACAATCTCTCCGAGGAGGAGAAGCGCGACCTTTACCTCGGAAACGACAATTACCTTTAAACCGATAAAGAAATGTTATAAAAATCCCGTCTGCCTATTGCAAACGGGATAATTTTATGATAAAATATAAAGTAACAAAATATTCGAAGAAAACTATCCCGAAAGGAATTACAAATATGGAAAGAACCTACATAAAGGACGTAGTACCTGGCGTATGTCGCGTTCAGGGCTTCGTTGAGAACTTCCGTAACAAGAAAAATATGGCGTTCATCGTCGTAAAGGACATTACGGGCAAGCTTCAGGTGACGATAGTCAAGGAGGAGCACCCCGAATTCAACGAGATGCTCGATAAGCTCACCATTCATTCGGTTGTGTCCTTTGAGGGCGAGGTCGTTGCAAGCGAATACGTCAAAATGGGCGGCAAGGAGATGTACCCCACCTCGATGAAAATCGAGTCGGTAGCCGAGGCGCTTCCCATTAAGGACGACTCCGACATCGACGTTAAGATGGACTACCGCTGGATAGACCTCAGACGCGATAAAAATCATCTTATGTTAAGACTTCAGACAACCCTCACCGCCGCTATGCGTGAATTTCTCGTAGAGCGCAACTTCGTCGAGATACACACGCCGAAGCTTATCGCTGCTGCGAGCGAGTCGGGCTCTGACGTTTTCGCGGTCAAGTATTTTGATACCACCGCATACCTTGCGCAGTCGCCTCAGTTCTATAAGCAGATGGCTATGGCGTCGGGACTTGAGCGCATCTTTGAAACAGGACCTGTATTCAGAGCAGAAAAGTCCTACACAAACAAGCACGCAACCGAGTTTACCGGCTTTGACCTTGAGTTTTCTTACATCGACTCCTTTGAAGACGTTATGAAGATGGAGGAGGAACTCATTACCTACGCTATTGCAAAGGTCAAGGAGGCGCATGGAGAGGAGCTTTACGAGCTTTACGGAGAGGAGCTTACGGTTCCCTCACTTCCGTTCCCGAGAATGAAGCTCTCCGACGTTTACGCAGAGCTTGAGAAGAGATACGGCTACACCGTTCCCGACGAGCTCAAGGGCGACCTCACCACCGAGGCAGAGAGAATGACAAAGCAGCTCTGCCGCGATATGTTCGACCACGAATTTCTCTTTATCACCGACTACGACGCAAAGGAGAGAGCCTTCTATCATATGCGTGACGAGGCAGGCGTGCCCCAGGGCTACGACCTTATTTGGCGCGGAGTCGAGATAACCACCGGCGCGCAAAGAGAGCACAGATACGAGGTTCTCAAGGCGCAGGCGGAGGAGAAGGGACTTGCGGAGGACGTCAAGTTCTATCTTGAATTCTTCAAGTACGGCTGTCCTCCTCACGGCGGCTTTGGTATCGGTATTGACCGTCTTACGATGCTCTTCCTCGGACTTTCTATCAAAGAGGTTCAGTTCCTCTTCAGAGGTCCGAACAGACTTACCCCGTAATTTTAAACCAATCTATATGGCGCATACGGCTTCGTCTGCGCCATATTTTAAAAAGGAGAAAAAATGGACTTTTTATACCTGCTTGAAAAAATAAGAAACCCCGTTTTTGACTTTTTCTTCTCGCTCGTTACGCATATCGGCGAGGAAACCGTATTTCTCGCGGTTGCGATAATCTTCTTCTGGTGTATAAACAAATACGAGGGCTATTACATACTGATAACCGGACTTGTCGGCACTGTGATAAACCAAGCGCTAAAGCTCTTCTGCCGTATTCCGCGTCCGTGGGTAAAGGACCCGAATTTCACGATAGTCGAGAGTGCTAAGGCTGAGGCGACGGGATATTCCTTCCCCTCGGGACACACACAGAACGTCACGGGTACGTTTGGTGCTATCGGCGCGTCGTCAAAGAGAAAATGGATTTCGGTGACGGCGATAGTTATTATAGTTCTAGTTGCTTTCTCGCGTATGTATCTTGGAGTACATACACCGGCGGACGTTTGCGTTTCGCTTCTTATTGCGGCGGTGCTTCTTGCAGTTCTTTATCCCGTCTTTTCGTCGGAGGAGAACTTCCACAAATTTATGCCGTGGGTTGCCGCAGTATCGATAGCTCTTTCGGTTGGCCTTTTGCTTTACGCGTTTCTCACCCCTGAGGGCGAGGTCGATGCTCAAAATCTTTACAGCGCAAGAAAGAACGCCGCAACCCTCTTCGCCTGCACGCTCTGCCTTCTTCCCGTCTATCTCATAGATAAGCATTACACGAAATTCGACACGAAAGCACCCTGGTACGCGCAGATAATCAAGGTTGCGGTAGGACTCGGAATAGTCCTCGGAATTAAGTCGGGACTCTCAAAGCCTCTTGTCGCTCTCTTCGGTAATGAGTTTATTGCAAGAGGCGTAAGATATTTCCTTATCGTTGCATTTGCCGGGATTTTGTGGCCTATGACCTTTAAATTCTTTGCAAAAATGAAAATTTCGGCGCTCGACAACCTCTTTAAGAAAAAAGGATAATTTAACACGCCCCCGTACTAAAGCCTTAAAATGCAAAATATAGTTTACAAATTTTGATGATATTCTCCGCGGACGGACAGGAGCGCCGAGCGGAGAATATTTTTTTGCCGTACCCCTTTACTTTTCTTTAAAATTGTGCTATAATATAATGTAAAAAATTTGTATTTTATATATTTTATGGAGTTTACTATGAAATGTCCCGTGTGTAACAGTCAGGATTCAAGGGTTCTCGATTCCCGTCCCGTCGAGGACGGAGCGAGTATAAAGCGCAGACGCGAGTGCCCCTCGTGCGGTAAGCGCTTTACAACCTACGAGGTTATTGATACAGTTCCTATCGCAGTCGTTAAAAGGAACGGCAAGCGTGAGTTCTTCGATAAGCATAAGCTTCTGCGCGGAATTGAGCGCGCCTGTCAGAAGCGCCCCGTTAACCCCGAGGAAATAGCGGGCGCTATTGAAACCGAGCTTCAGAATGCTATCGTTGAGGAAATTTCCTCGCAGGATATAGGCGAGATGGTCCTTGCAAGGCTCAAGGAGCTTGACACCGTCTCTTATATACGCTTTGCTTCGGTTTACCGAGAGTTCCAGGATATTGATTCCTTCATATCCGAGATAAACAGCCTTGAGAGCCGCACGGGAAAGCGCAAATCCAAGAAAAAGGACGAGAAAAATGATTAAAAGCATGACCGCCTTCGGCAGAGGACGCCGTGAGTATGACACAAAGGATATAACCGTTGAGATAAAGAGCGTTAATTCCCGATTTTTCGACTGCAACGTCAAAATGCCGAGGGTTTATCTCGCTCTTGAGGAAAAAATAAAGTCTTACGTAAAGCAAAAGGCAGTAGGAAGAGCGAAGGTTGACGTTTTCGTAACCGTTGCGAACAAATCTGCAGCTGTAACCGACCTTGCCGTTGATACCGAGCTTGCGAGAAGCTATCTGAACGCTCTCCGCGGACTTTCGGAGGAGCTTTCGGTTAAGGACGACGTCAGCGTTTCGACGCTTGTAAGACTTAATCCCGAAATTTTGAAGAGCAACGCGCCCGACGAGGATATGGACGCCGCTTGGGAGGAGCTTTTGCCTGCTCTTGACGAGGCGATAGAGGGCTACGTCGCTATGCGTACCGCCGAGGGAGCAAAGCTTGAGGCGGATATAAAAGCAAAAATCGAAGTAGTCAGAGGATATTCCGACGAGGTTGAGAAGATTTCCGCAGAGGACACCGTCGGCTACCGCGAAAAGCTTGAGGCACGGCTCAGAAGTATCCTTGCCGACAACAAGATTACGATAGACGAGCAGAGAGTTCTCACTGAGTGCGCCGTTTGGGCGGATAAGATAGCCATAGATGAGGAGCTCGTAAGACTTCGCTCCCATTTCGATGCCTTTTACAATATTATCGCAATGAAAGAGCCCTCGGGCAGAAAGCTTGATTTTCTTATGCAGGAGCTAAACCGCGAAACCAACACCATAGGCTCAAAGGCAAACAACGCGAAAATCGCCCGTTTTGTCGTTGATATGAAGGGCGAGCTTGAAAAGATAAGAGAACAAGTGCAAAACATAGAATAAGGTGGCAAATATGAAATTCATCAACATTGGCTTCGGAAATATGGTGTCGGCGGGCAGAATAGTTGCTATTGCCGCGCCCGATTCCGCGCCTATAAAAAGACTCGTGCAGGACGCGCGCGACGACGGCAGAGTTATCGACGTATCCTGCGGCAGACGCACGAGAGCCGTAATCATTACCGACTCCGAGCACGTAATACTCTCCGCAATTCAGGCGGAAACCATCACCAACAGACTCGCAACCGACGAGGCGGGCGATGACGAAGAGGAAGAAGAATAAATAAAAATATCCATATAAAGAAAGCGAGAAAACAATGATTTATCCAACTATTGACCAGCTTACGAAGGGTGAGTTCAACCGCTACGAGCTTGTAGTGGGCGTTGCAAAGTGCGCCCGTATCGTCACCGACGAGTACGTTGAGATGCGCGCAAAGGCACAGAAGATGATTGACAATCACGAAACCGATAAGCCTCTTTCGGCTCTTATCGACCCCGAGTATAAGGATCAGAAGGCTGTCAAGATAGCGATAGCCGATCTTGAGGCTGGCAGATTCCGCATGGTTCGTCCTGAGGAAAAATAATAGCACTACTACGGGAGCGCCGCTTGGCACTCCTTTCGCGCAAAGCTGCGGGCAGGAGGTGATACGGTATGCTTTGTGAGGTTTACCTGCTTGACGTTCCGTATCACATCGACAAACCGTTTGATTATTCCTTCACGGACGGTGTGAGACGGGGCGATATAGTCAAAGTTCCGTTTGGAAAATCGAATAGCCTTCGCCTCGGTGTCGTTACTTGTGTAAAGGATGGGGATATAGGCGAGGGAATAAAGCCTGTGCATTCGGTTGCAAAAAGCCGGTTTTCCCTAAACGAGGAGATGCTCGGGCTATGCCTGTTTTTAAAGGAACATACCTTGTGTACGCTCGGCGAGGCGGTAAAAACTATGCTGCCGCCGGGTGCTCTTACCTCACCGCTTGTGGAGAAAACCGCGAAAACCTGCCGCCTTGAAATTGGGGCGGCGGAGGCTTGCGCTCTACTTTCCCTCAAGGGAAGGGACGGAATTCGCAGCGAGGGACAGAGGACGGTGCTTTCCTATCTTGCCAATCTCGGCTCTGCCGACTGCGACTTGGTAAAAAGTCAGCCCGGTGTTACATCTGCACACATTTCCGCTCTTGTAAAACGGGGAATTGTTTCAATTGAAGAGCGCGAGCTTTTCAGAAATCCTTACGCAAAATACGCTCAGAGCGCTAAAAGGGACGAAATAGTCCTTAGCGATTCGCAGACCCAAGCGTATAATACTGTTGAGGGTCTTCTTTTGGAGAACTCGCCGCGTGCCGCGCTTCTTTACGGAGTTACGGGCTCGGGCAAGACCAAGGTTATAATGAAGGCCATTGACCGCACGCTCGACCTCGGCAGGTCGGTTATAATGCTCGTTCCCGAAATATCCCTTACACCGCAGACGGTGTCGCTTTTCTGCGGCAGATACGGCGAGAGGGTTGCCGTCGTTCACTCGGGGCTCTCGCAGGGCGAGCGGCTTGACGCGTGGCGAAGAATTAAGGGCGGCAGAGTTGACCTCGTTATAGGCACGCGCTCGGCTATCTTTGCGCCCCTTGACAATATCGGTCTTATCGTTATCGACGAGGAGCACGAGCACACCTACAAATCCGAGGCCGACCCGAAATACCACGCGCGTGACGTTGCGGCTTACAGATGTGGAAAAAATAACGCTCTTATGCTTCTTGCCTCGGCAACCCCGTCGCTTGAGAGCTTTTATAAGGCGGAGTGCGGTAGCTATACGCTCGTGCCGATGCGAGAGCGCTACGGCGGATTTTCGCTTCCCGAGGCTATCGTAGTCGATATGCGCGAGGAGCTAAGATGCGGTAATATAACCCCAATAAGCGAAAGACTTATGAATTCGCTCTCCGAGGTTTACGAGCGCGGTGAGCAGGCGATAATCTTCTTAAACCGCCGTGGATTTTCAAGCCAGGTAAGCTGTAAGTCCTGCGGTGAGGTGCTTCTTTGTCCGCGCTGCTCGGTATCGCTTACCTATCATTCGGACGGCGGCGGCAGACTTCTTTGCCATCTTTGCGGACACACCGAGCCTGTGAGAAAGAGCTGTCCTGCCTGCTCGTCGGATAAGCTCTCTTTTCTCGGCTACGGAACGCAGAAGCTTGAGGGAGAGCTTGAAAAATATCTTCCCGATATGACCGTAATGCGTATGGACGCCGACACTACGGCATCGAAGCTTTCATACGATAAAATGCTTGAGGACTTCAGGGCTGAGAGGGCGGATATTCTACTCGGAACTCAAATGGTGGCGAAGGGACACGACTTCCCTAAGGTAACGCTGGTTGGCGTTGCTCTTGCCGACACCTCGCTTTATCTCAGCGATTTCAGGGCGTCAGAGCGAACCTTCTCACTTCTCACGCAGGTCATTGGCAGAGCAGGACGTGCAAAGAGCGGCGGAAGAGCTGTGATACAGACCTACTCACCGTATAATGAAACGATACGCCTTGCCTGCCGTCAGGATTACGATAAATTCTACGAGGGAGAGATAGCCATAAGACGCGAGCTCTCCTATCCACCTTTTTGCGATATGGTACAGCTGACGCTTACCTCGGAGGACGAAGAGCTGCTGTCAAACGAGACAAAGTGCCTCTCCGAAAAAATAGAGGAAAAGCTGAAGACCGAGTATTCAGACCTGCCGTTTATCGTTTACGGTCCGTTTGAGGCGCAGGTTTATAAGCTTAACGAAAAATACAGAATGAGAACGGTTGTCAAGTGTAAGCTTAACAGAAGGGCAAGAAAGCTATTCTCAGAGCTTCTTTGGGAGTTTAGCGCAAAGCGCGGGGTTAGCCTCTCGATAGACCTTAACCCCCTGACCGTGTAAAATAAAACTCGATATTTCTAAAGAAAGGCACAAATATGGCAATACTTAAAATAGTGAAATTCGACGAGCCGATGATAAGAAAGACCTCGCGCCCCGTCGATGAAATAACACCCAGAATAGAAAGACTGCTTGACGATATGATAGACACGATGAGGGACGCCGAGGGCTGCGGCCTTGCCGCCGTTCAGGTTGGCGTTTTGCGCCGCGTAGTCGTCATAGAGGTTGAGGAGGGCAAGGTTATCGAGCTTATAAACCCGAAAATTGTTTCCTTCTCGGGTACGCAGGAGGAGATGGAGGGCTGCCTTTCAAATCCCGGTCACTACGGCATAACGAAGCGTCCGGCGGCAGTTGTCGTCCGCGCTCTTAACCGTAAGGGAGAGGAAATCGAGATAAGAGGCGAGGGACTTCTTGCCAGAGCTATCTGTCACGAGTGCGACCACCTTGACGGCAAGCTCTATATAGACTCACAGATACGCGAGCTCTCTGCAGACGAGCTTGGCGGTTGACACGCATAGCGACCTCTTAAAATAAGCGAGGAAAGGATAGCACTATGAGAATAATGTTTATGGGTACGCCCGAAATAGCGGCTATATGTCTTAATAGGCTCGTTTCCGACGGGCACAGAGTCGTTGCCTGCGTTACGGGCGAGGATAAGCCTCGCGGAAGAGGAAAGGTAATGACGCCAACCCCCGTAAAGTTGGCGGCGCTCGAACACGGAATACCCATATATACCCCGAAGACGCTTCGCGACGAGGCGTTTCTTGAAATACTTCGCGAGGTTAACCCCGAGCTTATAGCGGTGGTTGCTTACGGCAAAATATTGCCTAAGGCGGTGCTTGATTATCCCAAATTCGGTTGTATCAACGCGCACGTTTCGCTTCTTCCCAAATACAGGGGCGCAGCTCCGATGCAGAGGGCGATAATTGACGGTGAGCGCGAAACCGGCGTGACTATTATGTATATGGCAGAGGGGCTCGACACCGGCGATATTATAACCGCAGAGGCGTTTCCGATAGGTCCTTATGACGACTTTGAAACGGTGCACGACACCTCGGCAGAAATAGGTGCAAGGCTTCTCTCCGATACAGCCTATGCAATAGAGCGCGGCGGGGTAAAAAGAGTGCCTCAGGACGACACGCTCGCCTGCTACGCCGCAAAAATCGAGAAGTCGGATTGTAAACTAGACTTTACAAAATCAGCACGTGAGCTTGATTTTAACATACGCGGCGTAACACCCATTCCGGGAGCGTTTGCCTACCTTAACGGCAAAATGCTTAAAATATGCAAGGCAATACCTACCGCCGAGCGCGGCGAGGGAGGCAGAGTTATATCCGCCGACGCTACGGGAGAGGGACATTTCACGGTTGCCTGCGGCGAGGGCGCACTCAAGGTGCTCTCGGTAATCCCCGAGGGAAAGGGAAAAATGAGCGCCGGAGATTTCCTTCGCGGTAGAAAAATCGCAGTGGGGGATATTCTTGAATAATGAACCTTCGTGAAACGGCTCTTACGCTTCTTTCGGAGATAGAGGCGCAGGAAAAGTATGCAAACCTCGCGCTCAATTCGCATCTTACTGATAACCTTGAAAAAAAGGACAAAAAAATACTCACGGTGCTTCTTTATACTACCGTTGAGCATAAAATCACTTACGACTATTATATAGGCTATCTTTCTGGCAGAAACATAGCGGAAATAGCCCCCCGTGTTAAAAATATTCTCAGGCTCGGGCTTTGTCAGATACTTGATATGAGCTCCGTCCCTGATTTTGCAGCTGTTAATGAAACGGTAAAGCTTGCGAAAAATCAGGGTGAGCGCTCGTTCATTAACGGAGTTCTCAGGCGTGCTGTGCGTGAGAAAAACGAGCTCCCATTGCCTGACAAAAACAAAAATATCGCGCGTTATCTATCGGTAAAATACTCATATCCGCAAAGCACGGTAAAGCGCTTTATATCCGCGCTCGGAGCAGAGGATACCGAGAAGCTTCTTTTGGCTTTTGAGAATAACGCCTACACCGACATCACGGTAAATACTATTAAAATTACGCCGGAGGAGCTTGTCGAAAGGCTAGTGGCAGACGGCTATTCGGCGCGCGTTCACGAGTATTCACGGGTAACCGTCAGAATAGACGGCTCGTGCGACCCACGGGAGCTTTACGGCTTTTCCGAGGGGTACTTCTTCGTGCAGGACGCGGCATCTGCCGTATCTGCACTCGCGCTTAACGCGAGCAGCGGTGATAGGATAATTGACGTTTGCGCCTGTCCCGGCGGAAAGAGCTTTGCCTCGGCAATTCTTTCGGGCGACAGCGCGGAAATCCTTTCATTCGACCTTCACGAAAGTAAGCTTTCGCTTATTAAGAGCGGCGCCGTGCGTCTTGGACTGAAGTCGGTAAGTGTGGCTGAAAGGGACGCCACATCGCCCGATGAGTTGCTTTTTGGCACTGCGGACAAGGTTATCTGCGACGTCCCCTGCTCAGGTCTTGGCGTCCTTGCTAAAAAGCCGGATTTAAGATATAAGGATATAGCGAGAGCAGAGGAGCTTTCGGTACTCGGCAGAGAAATCCTTGAGGCGTCCTCGCGCTATTTGAAGGTGGGCGGAGTTCTTGCCTTTTCGACCTGTACGCTTGAAAGGTGCGAAAACACCGATACCGTGTCGAGTTTTCTTTCTGAGCACCCCGAGTTTTCGCCCCTCGATTTTGAGGTAGGCGGGCTTTATAGCAAGGGTGGCGAGCTTACACTCTATCCTCATATTCACAAAACAGACGGCTTTTATATTGCACTTCTGAGGAAGAACAGGTAAGAATTATGACCGACAGTAAGATAGACATTTATTCGATGACCGAGGACGAGCTTGTGGAATATTTCGTATCCATAGGTGAGCCGAAATTCAGGGCAAAGCAGACCTTCACGGCAGTCTCGCAGGGGCTTTCCATATCCGAGATGACAAATCTTTCGAAGGAGCTTCGTCAAAGGCTTCTCGAAGGCACTCTTGATACGCTCCCCAAAATTTCGGAGAAGCTTGTGTCAAAAATAGACGGTACGGTTAAATATCTTTTTGAGCTATACGACGGCGCGTGCATAGAGAGCGTGCTTATGAAGTATAAACACGGCAACACTATCTGCATATCAAGTCAGGTCGGTTGCAGAATGGGTTGTAAGTTCTGTGCCTCGACGATAGGCGGTAAGGAGCGCGACCTTTTGCCATCGGAGCTTCTCGGGCAGATTACGGTTGCCTCGCGCGACTCGGGAGAGCGCATCTCCAACGTCGTTATGATGGGTATCGGCGAGCCGCTTGATAACTACGATAACGTGATTAAATTTCTTAAGCTTGTTAACGACGAGGGCGGGGTAAATATAGGTTACCGTCATATATCGCTTTCAACCTCGGGCGTCGTTCCCGGCATACTCCGTCTTGCAGAGGAGGAACTGCCAATAACGCTCTCAATATCGCTTCACGCGGCGACCGACGAGCGTCGCTCCGAGATAATGCCTATAAACAAGAAGTGGGGTATTGACGAGCTTCTTTCGGCGTGCGTTGCGTACTATAAGAGCACGGGTAGACGCATACCATTTGAATACACCTTGATTTCGGGGAAGAACGACTCGCCCGACGACGCTAGGCTTTTAGCCTCTGTGCTGAAGAAGGCGTTTCGCGGCACGGGCGCACCGATACACGTAAATCTCATTCGCGTCAATGAGGTAAAGGAAACCGGTTTCACGGCAGGAAGCGTAGGCTCGGCTAACGCCTTTGCCGAGATACTTAATTCGCTTGGTGTGGTTGCGACGGTCAGACGAAGGCTCGGTGCTGATGTTAACGCCGCCTGCGGTCAGCTTCGCAGAAAGGCAATAGAAGCGAAAAAAGACAATTAAAGTTTACAAATTTTCAAACCGTTAAGTGAGGAAACGCATTGATTAGCGAAAAAAGAGGAAAGGTAACAAAGGGACTCGGCGGACTTTTCGAGGTCAGAATATTTGACACGGGTGAGATTATTTCCTGTCGTGCAAAGGGAACGCTAAAGCGTGACGAGGACAAGGTGTACGTCGGCGATGAGGTTACGGTAACGCTCGATGACACGACACCCGACGGCGTTGTAATTTCGCGTGTAGAAGCGCGTCGCTCCGTGCTTATCCGCCCACCCGTCGCAAATCTTGATTATCTCTTTATCGTCTTTGCTGCAGCAAAGCCCACGCCGGTTATAGAAACGGTTGACAAGCTTATTTCAATATGCGAGCACAACTCGATTTTGCCGATTGTCGTTATAACCAAGTGCGACGTCGGAGCAGCCGAGGAATACGAGGCTATTTACAGACTTTCGGGAATACCCACGTTTGTTACTTCGTCTGAAAGCGGAGAGGGAACAGGCGAGCTTTCCGAGTTCGTAAGAGAAAACATAAAGCAAGGCAAAACGGCGGCGTTTGCCGGAGCTTCGGGAGTTGGAAAATCCACTCTGATGAACAGTCTTTTCCCGAGCCTTGCGCTTAAAACTGCGGATATTTCGCGAAAAATAGAGCGTGGGCGGCATACAACGCGCCACGTGGAGCTTTTTGCTCTGTCGGATACGGTTGATACGGGATTTCTTGCCGATACTCCGGGGTTTTCGCTTTTGGATTTCGCAAGATTTTGACTTTTTTGGCATTGAGGAGCTATTTTCGACATTCCGTGAGTTTGCGGGATACGTCGGAAAATGCCGCTATGCAGATTGCTCTCACACAGGTGAGGGAGCGGAGGAGTGCGCGCTTGCAAAGGCGGCGGAGGAGGGCAAAATTGCCCCGTCACGCCTTGAGTCATATCGCTCCATTTATAAAATACTCAAAGAAAAGAAAGAATATAGATAAGACTTATGCGGCAGCCTAAAGGGCGTGTCGAAAGACCCAGGAAGGAAATATAAAATGAGCACAAACAGAGGTTCTTTTACCGGTAAAATTGGATTTGTTCTTGCGGCGGCAGGCTCTGCCGTGGGACTTGGAAATATATGGCGTTTCCCGTATCTTGCAGCGAAATACGGTGGCGGAATATTCCTGCTCGTATATATCGCGCTGTCGGTAACCTTTGGATTTTCGCTTATGGTTGCCGAGATTGCAATAGGAAGAAAGACGGGAAAAAGCGCTATCGAAGCCTTCGGCTCGCTTGACAAGCGCTTTTCGTTCCTCGGCTTCTTTGCCGCGGCAGTACCTATTATTATACTTCCATATTACTCGGTCATCGGCGGTTGGGTAATGAAGTATGCATTCGGCTTCATAACCGGCTCTGCCGGTGCTATGGCAGACGGCTCCTACTTCGATAATTACATTGCTACCACGGGAGAGCCTCTTCTTTGGTTTGCCATCTTCATTGGCGTGACGGCGGTCATAGTCCTCTTCGGAGTAGAGAAGGGAATAGAGAAGGTCAGCAAGGTTATGATGCCGGTTCTTGTTGCCCTGACACTTTTTATTGCCATATATACCATTTCCACGATGGAGGGCGCGTGGGACGGCGTTCTTTACTATATTATGCCCGATTTTTCGAAGTTTTCGATAATGACTGTCGTTGCGGCGATGGGTCAGCTTTTCTACTCAATGTCGCTCGCGATGGGTATAATGATAACCTTCGGCTCGTATATGAAGAAGGATATCAGTATTGAAAAATCCGCAAAGCAGATTGAATTATTTGACACGGGTGTTGCCTTTCTTGCAGGACTTATGATAATTCCTGCGGTATTTTCATTCTCCGGCGGAGATGAGGCGGCGCTTGGCAAGGGTCCCGGACTTATGTTCGTAACTTTGCCGAAGGTGTTTGACGCTATGCCCGGCGGAACGGTTATCGGTGCGGCGTTCTTCATAATGGTTCTTCTTGCAGCGCTTACTTCTTCGATATCGCTTATGGAAACCATCGTTTCGATATTTATGGATAAATTGAAGCTTGACAGAAAAATCAGCTGTCTTATAGTTCTCGGTATATCGGTTCTTCTCGGCGTTCCGTCGTCGCTTGGATATAGTGCCTGGAGCGAGTTCAAGATACTCGGTATGCAGGTGCTTGACTTCTTCGATTTTGCTTCCAATAACATTATGATGCCCTTGATAGCACTCGTGACCTGTATTTTCGTTTCCTTCTTCATAAAGCCGAAGACGGTTATCGACGAGGTCGAGCTCAGCGGTAAATTCAAGTGGCGCGGACTCTTTGCGGTTGTTATAAAATATATTGCGCCCGTGTGCATTCTCGTGATACTCGTCTCGTCGGTTCTTTCGGCGTTTGGCGTGCTAGAAATATAAATTTTTGTCTTCATCAAGCAAAAATGTAACCTTACCTTTACATCTGCGATGAAAATTCACAAATGTTTTTCGGAATGTAACTAAAAGCAATCTAATAGGTTAGAATAAAGTAAAAAAAGTTTTAGGAGGTAATTATTATGCCAGGACCAGGCGGAGGCGGCGGAGGCGGCTTTGGCGGCGGCTCTCGCGGCGGCGGATTTGGAGGCGGAGGCTTCGGCGGAGGTCACCACGGGCATCACCATCATTATTACGGACCTCGCTTTGGCGGTTGGTTCTTCGGACCGCGCTATTACGGCTACGGGGGAGGCTGCCTCGGCGGACTTCTCGGAATGATATTCGTTCCCGTAATTATGATATTCGTTATAATCTTTATGCTTATCGGCTCGTTTGGCTCGGCGCTTGGAAACGTCGCAAACGGTGGTCAGGTCGTTTATGACGAGAGCGTGATGCAGGAGTATGCCGACGATAGATATTACGAGGTGTTCGGCGAGTACGAGAACTATGAGAACAACCTGCTCGTAGTGTTCCTCACCAATGAGGAGTACGACGGGTATTACGCTATCGCGTGGGCAGGATTTAATCTTGAGCCGCAGATATATAACCTCTTCGGCGACGAGCGCGCGGCGTTTTCGCAGATGCTGCTCAGCACGGTAAACGACACCTACTATAAGAATTCGCTATCGAAGGACCTCGAGATGACAATGGATAAGCTTGCGACTAAAATTGAGTCGTTTGGGCTTTCGGATTCCTTTGACGACGAGTTCGTTTATAACGGTGAGATGCCATCATCGCGACTTGTCAATTATTCTACCCTTAATATGTCCGAGGACCTCGTCAACAGTGCTCTTCGGGATTTCACGGAAAGGACGGGGATACCCACAGTTATTGTGGTTGACGAGATGGAGGAGGCTATCGGCAAGAAGCTTCTCGCACAGGATATCTTCCTCGTCGTAATTCTTATCGGCTTGGTTGCACTCGTCATATTTATGATAGTCAAGGCGGTAAAGGAAAAGAAGAAGTACGGGGGTCAGGGCGGCGGCTCTTCGAATAACGGTAACAATAATAGTGGCAATAATAACTATAATAACGGTAATTACAACAGCGGCTTCTACGACGACGGACGCAGATGGTAAAAAAAGCTTTAGCGTTTTATAAGACCAAAAACTAAAAAAATCACGGCTGACCAAACGGAAAGCCGTGATTTTTATATGGTTAAGTTGTTATTTCTTGCCGTTCCAGCAATAAGTGCAAACCTCTGTTTCGGGAAGTCCGATAGCCTCGATAAGATCGTCAAGGCGGAGATATTTCAGCGAGGTAAAGCCAAGCTTGTGGCATATCACGTCGAGCATTTTTTGATATTTTTTGCTGTTGGGGTCTGCGTATTCAGCGAGCACCTCGTCCGAGGGGGTGTCGCCCTCAAGCTCACGTATAACGCGCCTTGAGATAAGGTCAAGCTCGGACTCCGAGCGCGAGAAGTTAAGATATTTACAGCCGAAGAGAATGGGGGGACAGCCAAGACGGATATGTACCTCCTTGACGCCGTTGTCGTAGAGGAACTGGGCGGTTTCACCGAGCTGAGTGCCTCTGACTATCGAGTCATCTATAAGAAGCAGGCTCTTGTCACGAATGAGGTCGTGAACAGGGATAAGCTTCATCTTCGCAATCAAATTGCGCTTTGACTGGTAGGGCGGCATAAAGGAGCGCGCCCAAGTGGGAGTGTATTTAACAAAGGGACGTGCGTAGGGAATGTTAGCCTCGTTAGAGTATCCGAGCGCGTGTGCGATGCCCGAGTCTGGAATACCCGCAACGTAGTCGGGCTTTACTGTATCTGCATCACGTTTAGCAAGGTGACGACCGCAGGCGTATCTTACGGTTTCTACGTTTTTACCCTCGTAGCTTGACGCGGGGTAACCGTAGTAAGCCCAGAGGAACGCGCAGATCTTCTTATTCTTGCCGGGGGCGACGAGCGTCTTTACCGAGTCAGCCGTCATAATGACTATCTCGCCGGGGCCAAGCTCCTTATAGTCCTTGTATCCGAGGTTGAGGTAAGCGAAGCTCTCAAAGCAGGCGCAATATCCCTCGTCCTTGACTCCGATAACCACGGGAGTTCTTCCGAGCTTGTCGCGCGCGACGTAAATTCCGATGGGCGTCAGAATAAGCATACTGACAGAGCCGTCGATACGCTCCTCGGCGTAGCGGATACCGTCTATAAGGTTCTCCTTTTGCGCTATGAGTGCGGCGACAAGCTCGGTTGGATTGATTTCTCCGTTATGCATCTGCATAAAGTGACTGCCCTGACCGATAATTTCCTCTGTAAGAGCGTCAAGATTATTGATTTTGCCCACCGTAGTTATGGCAAACGTTCCGTGGTGAGAGCGCATAAACACAGGCTGTGACTCATAATCGGAAATACAGCCTATGCCGAGCTTGCCCTTCATTGAGGTGGAGTCGTTTGTAAATTTAGTTCTGAATGGGGCGTTTTCTATCTTGTGAATTGAGTGGTCAAAGCCGTGCTCCTCGTCGTAAACGGCAAGTCCCGCTCTTCTCGTGCCGAGGTGAGAGTGGTAGTCAGTGCCGAAAAACAGGTCGAAGACGCAATCCTCCTTTGATGCTACGCCGAAAAATCCGCTCATAAATTACTCCAATCAAAAAATAAAAATCCACTTTATATAATAGCAGAAAACAACGCGAAATTCAAGAGGAAAATCAAAAAAAGCAGTCTTTTTCTTTTAATACGTAAGGGTGCGAGAAAAAGGCGGTTAGCTTTTAAGGTTTAGATTGACTTTTTTCTCGATTTGAGTTAAAATATATGAAAAGAAAGGAATTTTTTATGAACGAAATAATTAAATGCATTAAAAGCAGAAGAAGCGTGAAAAAATACAAGTCCGACCCCGTCCCCGAGGCATTGATAGAGGCGATAGCCGAGGCAGGCACCTACGCCCCGACGGGAATGAACAGGCAGACGCCCGTGATACTTGCCGTCACGAATAAGGAGCTGCGCGACAGGCTCTCCCGCCTCAACGCGAGTATTATGGGAAGCGCGGGCGACCCCTTTTATAACGCGCCCTGCGTCCTCGTCGTCCTCGCTGACCGCTCGGTGCTCTCGACCACCTATATAAACGACGGCTCGCTCGTTATGGGCAATATGCTTCTTGCCGCACACTCGCTTGGGCTTGGCGGCTGTTGGGTACATCGCGCAAAGGAAATGTTCGAAACAGACGAGGGACAGGCAATTCTCTCGGAGCTTGGCATTTCGGGTGACCTTGTCGGAATTGGCAACTGCATCGTGGGCTATCCCGACGGCGATATTCCCACCTGCCGTCCGCGCAAGGAAAATTATATTTACAGGATTAAGTAAAATGAGAAAATCGTATTACAGCAAAAACGACCCCGTTTCAATAGTAAGGCTCGGAGATTACGGCATAGAGTCGGCAAGGGCGGCACTCGCGGAGCTTCTTTCGCCTCTCGGCGCGCTTGATTTTGTAAAGCCGGGTATGCGCGTGGTTATCAAGGCAAATCTCGTGTCGGCAATGAAGCCTTCCGCCGCCGCAACAACGCACCCAGTGCTTCTTTCAGCGCTTTGCGATATGCTCACCGAGCGCGGAGCTTCGGTAGTCGTAGGCGACAGCCCCGGCGGACTTTATAACGCAGCCTTCGTCGGCAGAGTATATAAGGTCACGGGAATGCAGGAGCTTATCTCGCACGGCGCTCGGCTCAACGACAATTACGAAACGCGCACGGCA
>JAFVXK010000011.1 GCA_017501175.1 Clostridia bacterium
AATTATTATCTAATTTACACAAAATAATCTCAAAAGAAAGGAGTTTTTATGGCATCTGTATTGATAAGAACACTAATAATATACGTATTTTTATCTTTTTCCATCAAGATAATGGGGAAAAGGCAGATAGGTGAGCTTGAAATAGGCGAATTGATTTCTACTCTTCTGATATCAGAGGTGGCGGCACTGCCCATAGCAGACCCTGATATACCTCTTTCAAGCGCCGTTTTTCCTATCATATTTATTATATCTCTTGAAATACTCGTTTCATTCATAAAAAACAAATCCGAAAAAATGAAGCGCATCATAGACGGCGAGCCTTCATTTGTGATATATCGCGGAAAGCTCCGTCAAAGAGTGCTGCGCGAAAACCGAATTTCAATGAACGAAATCCTTTCGGAGCTGCGCGTTTTGGGAGTAGGCGATATTTCAGAGGTTGATTATGCAATACTCGAACAAAACGGCAAGCTTTCGGTTCTCAAAAAGGATAAGGACAGGCTGGCTCACACCTTAATCATAGACGGCGAGGTGAATGAATACGCCCTATCTGCGTTGGGATATGACATGGAGTGGTTATCGAAAATTTTAAAGCAGGATAACTGTAAAGTAGAAGACGTTTTCCTTATGACAGTGGACGACAACGGAAATACTAATATAATAAAGGAAGAAAAATGAAAAGGAAAGGTGTTTTACGCGAGGTGCGGCTGGCTGTTTTGCTTCTTATTTTGCTTGTCATAACGGTAGGCACAAGCACTGCAATATCGCAAAGCGTTACAAACGATTTAATAGAAAGCGCCGAAGCTCTTTACACAGGCGAGAATTGCGCGTTATCGGAAGACAAGGCGACGGCAATTTACGAAAAATTCGAGAGGTGGAGATTCTTTTTCAGCATCACGGTAAGTCACGACGACATCGGACTTGCGGAAAGCGAGCTTTTAGAACTTGTAGAAGCGGTAAAAGCCAACGACGAAGCCGCCGCTTCAATAGCAAAAAGCCGCCTCATTGGTGCATTAAAGCAACTGAAGCGGCTTTCAGGCATCGGGCCTGACAGTGTTATTTAAATTCCTGCATATCGGCGGTATATGCCTTTTCTCTCAAAACCGAGTAGTATTCATTAACAAGGCGGGGGTCAGAGAGAATTCCCAGCTTATCGCGCAAATATTTAACTACGTATTCCGGATTTAAAAATTCGGACGGGTCTGCGGAAAGCAGACAAAGAATACGAATTTCTTCACCGTCAAAAAATGCGTCGGCGCACTTGATAAGTGGGCGAATGTTTACGTCTTTAATTCCGCTTTTCGTTTTTTTCTCAACAGTAACGCTGTCAAGAGAAAGAGCTTCGTTTATGCGCTCGCAAAGCTCCTCTGACGCGCCCGCCGTTTTAACGGCAACAGTGTATGAAAGCCATTTCAGCTCTGTAAACGGGCGCTCGGGATAATATGCCTCCAAAACCTGCATTTCGTCGGTCATATTTTTGTTCATAAGCTCCTTTGCTACGCTCTCGTCCACGCGCTCGGAAAGCTTAAGGTCAAGAAACTCGCAAAGGCTTTCCGTGCCTATCGAAAGCGGTGCCGCAAAGACCATTTTGGGCTTTGGATTGAAGCCCTCGGTATATTTCAGCGGAAGTCCCGACCTGACGACTATTTTATGCATAGTACGGACGAGGTCAAGGTGAGATATGTATTGAAGGCTTCCAACCTTTTTGAATTTAAAGCGAATAGTATAGCTTGAATTTACCTGCACCATTTGTTTTTACCTCCCAGCCTGTTTGCTCCGCAGCCGTTGCATTTCTCGGCGCAGGAGGGGGTGGTTTTCTCGGAATAGGCTTTTTTGCGTTCACGAAGCAGATATTGCTTGGTAACTCCGATATCTATCATATCCCAGGGAAGAATTTCGCTCTCGTCAAAGCCGCGGGTGGTATAGAAATCGGGGTCAACTCCCACAAGCTCAAAGGCGGATATCCACCTATCGTAATCAAAATATTCGTCCCACGCCTCAAGGTTTGCGCCAAGCTCGACAGCCTTTGCAATCGCACCTGCAACGCGTCTGTCGCCGCGGGCGAGAACAGCCTCAATGCGCGACACCTTCGCGTCGTGGTAGGTGTAGCGTATCTTTTTATCGGTAATGCACTCGGCGAGGTGGTGTTGCTTTTCGACAAGGCTCTCGTAGCTGTCCTGCTTTTCCCATTGGAAAGGTGTAAACGGCTTAGGAACGAAGCAAGCGACGCTGATAGTAACGCCGACACCGCGAGGGCGCTCGGACTTCGGGAGCTTGTAATATTCAAGAACAACCTTTTGGGCAAGCTCGGCAATCCCCTCAATATCCTCGGTGGTTTCGGTTGGAAGGCCGTTCATAAAGTAAAGCTTGACGTTGTTCTTCCCGCCGCGGAAGGCTATGCCAACCGAGCGCATAAGGTCCTCTTCGGTAACGTTCTTGTTGATAACGTCGCGCAGTCTTTGCGTTCCCGCCTCGGGAGCAAAGGTAAGTCCGCCCGTCCTGACCGAAGAAACACGCTTCATAAGCTCGTCGGAAAAGCTATCCACGCGAAGCGAGGGGAGTGAGAGGCTGACGTGCGCGGCGTCGGTCCATTCGAGAAGGTCACCTGTGAGCTTCGGAAGCTCGGAATAGTCGCTGATTGAAAGAGAAATCAGCGATATTTCGTCGTAACCCGTGTTCTCGTAAAGGCACTTTGCAAGCTTGCAAAGCGTTTCGGGCGACTTCTCTCTTATAGGACGATAAACCATACCCGCCTGGCAGAAGCGACAGCCGCGTATGCAACCGCGATACACCTCAAGAACTATTCTGTCATGCACCGTTTCAATGTAAGGCATAACAGGCTTTTCGGGATAGGGTGCTGTGTCAAGGTCGGCAACAATGCGTTTCTTTATCGTCCTCGGCACGTCGGGATATTTCGGCTCAAAGGAAGAAATGGTGCCGTCGGCATTGTACGCAACCGTATAGAGCGACGGTACGTACACGCCCTCAATATGAGATGCGGCGCGTAAAAAGCAATCACGAGTATAGCTTCCGTTTTCCTTCATCTCGATATAAAGTCGGGATATTTCAACAAGCGCCTCCTCTCCCTCACCGATATTGATAAGGTCAAAGAATTCAGCAACCGGCTCGGGATTGTAAACGCAAGGACCACCGGCAATTACTATCGGGCACTCCTCGCCTCTATCCTTGGCAAAAAGCGGGAAGCCCGCAAGCTTAATCATATTAAGTGCCGCGGTATAGCAAAGCTCATACTGAAGGGAAAATGCGACAAAATCGAACTCGGAAAGAGCGTCACCGCTCTCAAGCGCCGAAAGAGGAATACCGTACTCCTCCATTTTCTCCTGCATATCAGGCCAGGGCGCGTATGCGCGCTCGCACCAGATTTTCGGTTCTCGGTTGAGCGCCTCGTATAGAATTCTCACACCGAGGTTTGACATACCTATTTCATAGGTATCGGGAAAGCAGAAGGCAAAGCGGCATTTTACGTCCGCCTTATCCTTCATTATTCTGTTATATTCTCCGCCTATGTATCTTCCGGGCTTTGTCACCGACTTTAAGACGGAGGATATATTATTATTCGTCATCTGTTTCGTTTTCCTTGCTTCTTACTTTAAATGTATATCGGCTGAAAATATAAAGCGCTACGCACCATATTGCCTGCCAGCCAAAGAATATAAGCGAGCTTGTTCCGAGTGCTCCCACTATCGCAAGGACAACCGAGAGAACGGTGCCCAAGCCAGCCGCTATAAGCTCTGCAAGCGAAAGCTTCTTTTCAAGCCTAGTGTACTTTTTAGTCAAAAGAATAACGTTTAGAGCGTTTATTTTATCGCCCGAGGTAACAATTCCCGCGCTTATACGGCGATATATTTTATCCTCGCCTATTCTGACGGTGTTTTTCTTCATTACGCGTATGCAATCGTCACCGCCCGTAAGCGTTTTCAGAAGCTCGCCCGTTATGTTGGGGTCGCGCGTATATATAAGGGGAACTATCTTCTCGGCTTTCAGCGACGGGAGTATCATAGTAAATTCCTCGGAGAAGGAATAACGTATATGGAACTGCACGTAGATAACGCCGTCCTCTGCCCCGTACATTATTCTCGTGGTATCGGCAATTCCGGCTCTCGCAGAAGCCGAGCTGTTCGGAAGCTGTATGCCGTGGCGAAGCATATACTCCGCAGTACCCGCACATACAAGTCTGCCGTCAACTCTTCCGGATATACCGTCAGCCTCAATCTCAGGGGACGTAGCAGGCGGACATTTTTTATCGAGTGCATTTGAGAATATGACGTCAAGAGGTCCGCCCACGTTTGCAAAAATAGCAGACATCTGTCGCATTGCCTTCATCATATTGTCAACGTCACCGTAATGTATTATGCGCTTGAGATTAACGTCGTCGGCTCCAAATATATCCGTATCCTCAAACGCCATAACGTCAACGCCCGAATAATCGTATATAGAGCTCTCGCCTATTATCGCGCTTTCCTCGCTTTCGCACTCAAGCGCGGAATGATAGAACGGCAGCTTGTGAAGCAGAAGAGATACCGCAGGCGTCGAGAAGAGTGCTATGGCCGCAAACGTAACCGCGGCAGAAACCCAACCGTTTCCTACGAAGAAAGCGATAAGCGCTCCAATAAGCGATGCCAAAAAGGCAGACGCAAGCGTTATTATCACGTTAAGCGAGTTTTCCACCGTGCCCGACGAGCGTTTAAAGAAGTCGGATACGAAGGTGGTCTTGAAAATTCTCGCAGTCTTTGATTTGTATTCGTCAACCGCACCGTCAAGCGCTATGTTTTCGCGCTCAAGCGTACGTGTCATCTTTTTGTCGAGAACCCTCTTTTCTCCCGCAACCGAGGCGCGCTTAAATGCGATAAAGTCGGCGCTGCGTTTAAAGCAAGACGCAAGAATTGTCGCGAGCCCCTGTACCGCGAAGAGTGCACCAAACAGCGCGTAGTTAAAGAGCGGCGCTTCGATAGATACAATAACCGTATATACAAAAAGAACGATAATAGAAAATACCGGTATAATCTCGGGCAGTAATATTCCGCGAGCCAAGTGTCTAAAGCCTCGGCACATTTCGGGAAGCGCCAAAACAAAGATGCAAAGTGCAAAGTGGAAATCAGCAATTGCCAAAGCTCCCGGTAAAGCTTCTATATTGAGAAGCTTTGCAAAATCCGGGTTGAATATAACGGCGTTTTCGAAAAGCAGCATAGCAAAAGCAATTATAAGAGCCGCTATAAACCTAACCTTTCCTGACATTATAGAATCAAGGAACTTGTCCTTGAAAACGTCACGCTGCATATGAGCGGTGTACTCGGTTATTCTTCCCTTCTTGGCAACAGGGGAAGTGTCGTCTGCTCCGTCGGGCGCTTCGGTTAGCTTGTTGCGAACCGTTGCAGACGCCGAGGAATAATCAACGACGTGAACTCCCCGCTCTCCCTCGGGGTCAGGAAGCGTGTATTCCTTCTTTTCTTCCCTTATCTCTTCGGCGGGTGCTTCCTCTTTAATTTCAGGAGTTTCCGTATGCGCCCTATCCTCAGTATTGTTATGCTTACGATATACCAGTCGCTCTATTTCGTGAAGCTCATCATCAACAGTTCTCTCACGCGTAGCGGGCTCCTGCTCCTCTACAAATTCAGAGAACTTATAGACGCTGAAGCTCTGCTCCTCTTCCTCCGCCTTTTGCGAAAGATTAACGACCACGGCATCGGGGACGGTCATCTCGTCCTCAATCTCTACCGTTGGGTCTATGTCGTTTTTCTCGATTTTAGGCTCGTTGCCCTCCTCGCTGACAACGACCTTTTCCGTTTTCTCGGGACGGGGTCTGGGGTCGTCGTTCATTCTGTACGTTTCGCTGACCTCGGTAAATCTGGGTACGTACGCGGTCCAAACCTTTGCCGCCTCAGCGGCAGAAACGCGCTCCTCCTCTGCCGCAGCATCGAAGGTGTCGGGAATGGAAAACTCCTCCTTCAAGGGCTCGGAGGGTTCAGGGATAGACTTATCCTCGTTTTCGGAAGTGCTCTGCTCGTCTACAAATTCAACAGCGGGATTGTTTACCGCATCAAGCGAAGGCTCGTCGAATGACACTTCTGCCTCCTCAAATACAAGTCCGCTTTTCTTATTCTCGAAGGTGAATTCTATTCTACCGTCACGAACCTCCTCGGACACGCGGATTTCACCGTCGGACGAAAGTCCGTCCAAAATTATTGCCTTTTCGTTATTCTCGGCGTTTTTATTCTCCAAGTCCTTACCCCTCCTTCTTGTTTCTCTGTCTTGCCGCTTCGGACAAAAGGACAGCCGCGGCACAGGAAACGTTAAGTGAATCTATTTTTCCGTAAAGCGGTATCGAAACCACGAAATCGCATTTTTCCTTTACAAGACGCGATATTCCAGCCCCCTCATTACCGAGAACAAGCGCAACAGCACCCTTCATATCGGTATCGTAATAAGCGGTATCGCCCATATCTGCGGCATACGTCCAAACGCCGCGCTCTTTAAGTTCGTCTATCGTTTGGGCTATATTGGTCACTCTTGCAACCTTCATATGCATAAGAGCTCCCGCTGACGCCTTACCAACCGTACCCGTAAGTCCTACGGCGCGGCGCTTTGGAATGATAACTCCGTGAGCACCCGAGCACTCTGCGCTTCTGATGATAGCTCCGAGGTTGTGCGGGTCCTCTATTCCGTCGCACACAACTATAAACGGAGCTTCGCCACGCTCCTCGGCAGAGGCAAAAATTTCGTCAACCGTGGAATAGTCTGCCTCCGACGGAACAGCTGCTATCCCCTGATGCTTAGCCCCTCCAGTCATTGTATCAAGGCGCGATTTCGTGACCTCGGATATCTGTATTCTTCTCTCGCACGCTTGTCCGATAAGAAGATTGACAGAGCCCTCGCGTTCACCCGTCTGTATGTATATTTTTTCTATATCCCTGCCGCTCGAAAGCAGCTCCTTAACTGCGTTTCTGCCGGTAATAAGCGTGGTCGGTGAGGACTCGCTGTCAGTAATACCCGCTCGTGCTCTGTCATTTCCCGCCTTTTCTCTTCGTTTTTCATATCTTTTACTCTGCATAAGTAGCCTCGCTGTAGTAGTCTTACTTTTGTCACCAATTATTATAACATATTTTTTAAGGTTTGTACAGTATAAATTTATTTTTATAAAAATTTCTAAAGCTTTTGGCAAAAATTCCAAAAACGTATTGACAAGGGGCTCTTTTCGTGATACAATTAATTCATATTCTATTTACAGAAAGGAAACAGTTATGACACTCGCAAACGGCGAACAAATCATCAAAGACTGGGAATATGCTACCCAGAAGGGCTCAACCGGAAAGCTTAAAAAATCCCTCATCGTAACCAACAAGAGAATAGTTCACGAGATGCATTCTCACATTGCAAGATCGCATCAGGAAATTCCTCTTAACTCGGTTAAGTCGATTTCTATGAGCTCGGTTAGAAAGACTCCTATCGGCGCTATCTTTGCTATCATTTTCGGTATAATTGCAGTAGTGGCAGGTATCGTTCTTGGAACAGGCGCGAACGCAGCAGTGATGCGTACGGTTATGTTTGCTTGCCTTGGTCTTGGCGCAGTTCTCATCGTTATAGGCATTCTAGGTCTTGGCCACGGCGCTTTCACTCTTGAAATAACGACCAGCGGTCTTGAGGGCTCTTCCCTTTACGTAGGCACGTCTAACATAGTTACCAAGAGAAGAAAGCAGAAGAAGGTAAAGATTAAGGTTGACCTTAAGGTTGTTGACGACATTATGGACACCCTTGGCGCTATTCTTCTTGACAACGTTAAGCAGTAATATTTCAAAAAGCGTCTGAATTTCAGACGCTTTTCATTTTTCTTTTCTCAAAAATAAAGAGCCGCTGTCGAAGCGGCTCTTTATTTGTTCGCTCAAGAGAATTAGCCTTCTGCTCTCTTCGCTGCAAAGCACTCGCTGCAGTAAACAGCCTTGCCTTCGGTGGGCTTGAAGGGAACCTGGCAGTCCTTGCCGCACTCTACGCAAACAGCGGGGAACATCTCTCTCTCTGCTCTCTGTGCGTTCTTCTTTGCGACACGGCACTCCTTGCATCTGGAGGGCTTGTTCTCAAAGCCTCTAGCTGCATAGAACTCCTGCTCACCTGCGGTGAACACGAACTCGTTGCCACAATCCTTACACTTCAATGTCTCGTCCTGGTACATGCGTTTCTTTCCTCACTTAAATAGGTTATAATATTTGCCCACTGACGGATTCCAACCGACGCCTTTGTAAACAACGCTCTCCCTTAAGCTATCTGGGCATATAAACTAATTCAGACCGCCGCGCTCCAAAAATTCGCGTGACAGCTTTGCGGCAATACGGTTCTTTGCATTGTCAACCGACTTTGCGCTCTTTGACAGACTTGCCGCGATGTCTGCCGTGGTATATCCTCGTATTTCAAGTATACAAACCTTATATTCAAAATCCGAGAGAACCGATTTGACGAATTTTCCAATAGCCTCAAGCTCCTCACGGCGCTCGAGCCTCGATGCTATATCGTCAACAACGGCTATTTTTTCAACCTCTACCTCCTCGGAAATCACGCTGTGCGTTTTTTCCCTGCGTAGTATGTCACATAGATGGTTGTAAATGCATCTGCCGGCATAAGTGCCAAATGATGCACCGTTTCGCTCGTCATAGGTGGTAATAGCCTTCAAAAGCGCAAAGCACGCCTCAGAACGCACCTTGTCGAAATCCATCGAAAGCTTGGCTGCCGAAGCTGCCATAAGAGGCGTGTAGCTTTCAACTATTCTGTCAAAAGCCTCGTTATTCCCCGTCGCCTTGAACTCCTTAATCAAGGAGAGGATATTATCACCTCTGACATTATCCATTGTTTTCCACCTTTAATTATTTATATTATAGCTTTGTTTTTAATCTTTGTCAAGCATTTTGTTAAAATTTTTTGAATTTTTTCCGAAATTTTTACAAAATTTTACTTTTTTACTCGCAAAAAACCGTTAAATCAAACAAAATTGATACTTTTATGACAAAAACTCCATTCTGCCTGTTGCAGAAAAAAGCATACCGCGATAAACCGCGTCATAATGAGCATCGTAATTACTCTTAATTGCCTCAGCCTCAGCTCTCGATGCAACGGTAATGGTGGTATTTAAAATCTCTCCGTATCTGTCTGTGGCAATCATAGTTACCGCATAGCGTTTTCCTTCGGTTTCCGTGATATAGCTCTTCACGGACGCATTTCTCGCCGAGAGTGAGATGTGCTTTATAGCGCTTCTAACGCTTTTTTCTCTGAAGCCCTCGTCAAGACTGTCATAAAGCTCTGCCGAAACCGAATGTCCGAGCTCCGAAATCATATAATACTTCTCGCCGTCAACCTCGTCGAAATAGAGATGACCTGCGTCAACCAGCTCCGAAAGGCACTGGTCGTAATCAAGCGTTATCTCGCGGGTATTTTCCGAAACTATATCTATAAGCGACGTATGGTCTATTGGGTTGCCGATTCTGTCGAGGAGAAAGAGCAGGAAAATCTTGATATCGGTTATTGTATCAAGTCCAAATTGATTTCGTTTTTTCAAAGTTTTGCTCCTGTTCTGACTGATTTTAAAACCCGCGAGTGAGTACACGCCTCTCTCGCGGGATACCGTTGTTTTTAGTCTTCGAGATATTCCTTGTAGTTTGCGAGTGCCATCTTGTCAAGGACGAAATTACCGAATGCATCGGTGGTGACACCCGAAATATCCGCACTCGAGAAGCTGAAGTTCTGGTTGAACACTATGGGGGCTATGGGCGCGGAATCAACGAGAAGCTTCTCTGCCTGACGGAGCGCCTCGTTGCGAGCCGCATCATCGGTTGCCTTATAAGCGGCGTTGATGAGAGAATCATACTGCATATCGGACCAGCCGCTGATATTAGTGCGCGACTCGCCGGTTGCGAAGTTCTTACCCATTCCGGAGAATGCGGTTGAGAACGCAGAAAGCGCTACGAACGGGTCGGTAGAATAAAGCTGCCAATCAAGAGCTATAACGTCGTAATCCGAAGCACCGACTGCTATCTCACCGAGAAGAACCTGAAGTGCAGAATCGGAGAAGCTGTTGCCGTTTACGGTAGAGTCTATTTTACCAAGCTTCTCAATATTTACAACGAAGCCTGCATCGAGAGCCTCCCAAGACGCCTTTACAAGCTCTGCTATAGCAATGCTTTCGGGGTCGTCGTTAACGGTAAGCGTAAATTCCTTAGAAACACCCGAAAGGTCAACACCTGCAAGAAGTGCGTTTGCGACGTTTTTCGTGTCATCTGTGGAAATAAGAGCCTCGCCACCAAAGGTGTTTATCATATCGGGAATGAAGCCGTCCGCCGCCTTACCAAAGGTAATAGCCTTAACAATAGCATCTCTGTCAATAGCTGCAGAGAGCGCCTTTCTTACCTCTTTAATAGCAAAGAGAGGGTTCTTCGTGTTGAAAACGTAGGAATAAACCGAGAGGTCGTCGGAAACAACAGCCTTATCCGCATTAGCCTTTCTGTCCGCAAGGGTCGCATCGGTCATGTAGAAGACGGTCTTTTTCTCTATATCGGAGTAGCTGAGCGCCGTTTCGTTACCGTCAACGTTAAAGGTTGCCTTAAGCATACTCGGCGTAACGAACTTGGTATATTTCTCCGAGGTCATCTTCTGATGGTATCCCTCGTTTCTCGATACGGTTATCTGTCCGTCCTCGTAGTCAAGAAGAGAAATTTTGAAAGGACCGTTGAATACCGCAGTACCGGTGCTCTTCGACCAATAGGTAGGAGCGGAGGTAACGATATCCTCACGAAGAGGAGCGGTTGCAACCGACGCGAGATTTTTGAGAAGTCTGTCGATATTTGCACCCTCGCGGTATCTAATGGTTATCTCATAGATATCGGTCTGGCGTGCTCCGAAATCGTATATGGACGCCTCACCGTTCTTTATAGCAAGTGCATTTTCTATGTCGTAGAAGAGTGCAGCCGCAGGATTTGCATTGTTCGGCTCAAGCATAAGCTTCGTCCAAGCGTAGATATAATCGTCTGCCACAACGCGCTTACCGTCGCTCCAATAGCTTTCCTTGAGCTCTATAATTATCTCGCTCTTTTCCTTATCGATGCGATACTTCTTAGCGGCGGAGCACTCAAGCTTACCTTTGGAGTTAACGCTGAAAAGCGGCTCGTAAAGAAGGCTCATAAGAGCTTCCGCGTTGCTGTCCGCATAGTACTCGGTGGGGTCGAAATCGTAAATCTCTTCACCAAGATAAACGCTTATCTCAGCACCCTTATCGTCAGGTGTGCCGCAGCCGACAAGAACCGACGCCGAGCCGATAAGCATAACGAGGGTCAAAAGCATTGCAATTATTTTTTTCATTTTTACCTCCGGGGAGTTGCGCAAATATTTTTATTACAATATATTTTAACATAATCCGCGCATTTTTGCAATGTATATTTTCTTTAAACGGAATTTTCGTTTATTTGCACAAAAAAATATTTGTATTTTGTGCATTTTGACGATTTGCCCCAGTGAATAACACGCAATTCTTCCGTCGAAAATGATGGCAAACGGTTTTGGGGGAAAATATGTACGAATATTTTTGTAAGGGTGACACTCCCGAGAGCGACCTTGCGTGTGAAAGAAGAAAAGCCGACCTGTCGAGCGACGGCGTAGAATACTCCAAGCACTTCTCCGGCCCGGGAGTTTGGGAGCGAATAAAGATAACAAACGAAAACGGTACGAAAAGCATAGGCCGCCCTATCGGAAACTACGATACTCTGTCCTTTGAGCGAATGGACCTGTTCGATTCGGACGCGATGGCTGACGCGGCAAACGAGGTTTCAAAGGAGCTGTGTCTGCTATTTGGTGAGCTTGGCGTTGCACCTGAGCGCCTCTTGGTCGTCGGGCTTGGAAACAGCGAGCTAACCCCCGATGCGATAGGCCCGAGATGCGCAGAGCTTGTATGCGCCACAATGCATATCAAGAAGCACGACGAGGCTATATTCAACTCATTGGAGTGCGCGGAGATAGCCGTAATTAAGCCCGGCGTAACCTCGGAGAGCGGACTTGACGCCGCTTCTACCGTCCGCAGCACCTGCGAGCTCGTAAAGCCGAACGCACTTTTAGCCATTGACGCTTTGGCTTCAAGCTCCGCACAGCGACTTGGCAGAACAATACAGTTTTCAAACACAGGAATATTCCCCGGCTCGGGTATCGGAAACCCAAGAGGCGCTATAACGAAGGAAACGGTAGGCGCTCCCGTAATTGCCATAGGAGTTCCTACCGTTATAGATGCCCGCATACTTGCAGGCAAGGAAGATTTGCTTGGCGGCGAGACAATGTTCGTATCTCCGAAGGAGATAAACGGAATAGTCAAGGCTGCGGCAAAAATAATTGCCGACGGCATAAACCAAGCCTTTGGAATAAGTCTTTAGTAAACGAAATCAAATTCGAAATCGTATATGCTTACGGTGTCGCCTTCCTTAACTCCCGCCTCGCGAAGCTTGTCTATTACGCCGTTTTTAACCAAAACGCGCTGGAAGAAGTTAAGAGATTCGTAGTCGTTAAAGTTAATCTGTCCCATAAAGTTGAAGAGCCACTGTCCTTCAACGATATATTTCTCGTTTTCACGGCGAACCGTCGTTTCGGTAATACCGCCGGCAGAGGCAAGAGCCTCGTCCTCGGGCGAGTATTCAGGCTCGTACACCGTGAGAGGCGGAAGCTCACGAAGCTTTTCCGACGCCGCTCTGACAAGCTCGGAAAGTCCCTCGCCCGTAACGGCTGAAACCCACACGACCTCGCGTCCGAGCTCCGCCGCACGAGCCTTGAAGCGCTTCACACTCTCGGAGTTCATATCGGCGCTATCGCACTTATTGGCTACAAGTATCTGCGGACGCGTGGAAAGCTCCTCGGAATAGCGCACAAGCTCTGTGTCTATCTTATCGATGTCATCGGCAGGCTCTCTGCCGTCGGTTCCCGCGACGTCAACCACGTGCAAAAGAAGTCTGCATCTATCGACGTGGCGTAAAAATGCGTGTCCAAGACCAAGCCCCTCCGATGCGCCCTCGATAAGTCCGGGAATATCAGCGGCAAGGAAGCCGTGTCCCTCTCCGGTGGAAACCACGCCAAGATTGGGGGAAAGAGTTGTGAAGTGATAATTCGCTATCTTTGGCTTTGCCGAGGAAATTCTCGACAGTATAGAAGATTTTCCGACGTTTGGGAAGCCTATAAGTCCTACCTCTGCAAGCATTTTCAGTTCAAGCAGAACCTCGCGCTCCTCGCCCTTCGTTCCGCTCTTTGCAAATCTCGGAATTTGGCGCGTGGGCGTTGCAAAATGACGGTTGCCCCAGCCGCCGCGTCCACCCTTGCACAGAACGTACTCCTTGGCGTTTGCCATATCGAATATTATTTTACCCGTTTCAACGTCGCGTATGAGCGTGCCCGCGGGAACGCTTATCACAACGTCCTCGCCGGTTTTACCGTGCTTCTTACCGCCCATTCCGTTAGCACCGTTTTCGGCAACGAATTTTCTCTTATATCTAAAGGCTAGAAGTGTGTTTGAGCCCTCGTCCACGCGGAAGACGATATTACCACCTCGTCCGCCGTCGCCGCCGTCGGGACCACCCGCAGAAACGTATTTTTCTCTGTGGAAGGTAACCGCTCCGTTTCCGCCGTCGCCTGCCTTTACATAAATTTTTATATTATCGACAAACATTTTGTTCTCCTTTTATTAGAGGACTTTATACTCCGGTATCGCCGTCCCCGCGTTGACGGATAACCAGCCTTATCGGTGTTCCGTTAAATCCAAACGTGTCACGCAGACAGTTTTCAAGATAGCGCCTGTACGAGAAATGGAAGAGCTCCTCGGAGTTACAGAAGATAACGAAGGTGGGCGGTGCTACCGAGGTCTGCGTCATATAGTATATTTTCAGGCGCTTACCCTTGTCCGAGGGTGGCTGAACACGCGTCATAGCATCGTTCAAGAGGTCGTTGAGCATACCCGTGGTAATTCTCTTGTGCGCCTCGTTATAGACGTCCACTATCATCTCATAGATATTGGCAACTCTTTGACCTGTAAGTGCAGATACATACACTATTGGCGCGTACGGCATATATGCGAGCGCCGTTCTCACGTCGTTGTTGTATTTGTTGACCGTGGAATTGTCCTTCTCTATGCTGTCCCACTTATTGATGACTATGATACAAGCCTTGCCTGCCTCGTGAGCAATACCTGCAATTTTCTCGTCCTGCTCTGTGACACCGTCCTTTGCGTCTATCATAATAAGACAGACGTCTGCGCGCTCAACTGCCATATTGGCTCTGAGGACACTGTACTTCTCTATTTTATCCTCAATCTTGGATTTTCTCCTTATACCTGCGGTGTCAATGAAGTTAAATACGCCGTGCGAGTTTTCCACGCGCGTGTCGGTGGCATCTCGCGTCGTGCCCGCGATGTCGGAAACGATTGCGCGCTCCTCACCGCACATACGGTTGACTATTGACGACTTTCCTGCGTTGGGCTTTCCTATAACGGCAACGTTGATAACGCCCTCGTCATCGTCGTCATTTTCATCGAAGGTACATTCCTCTATTACGGCGTCGAGCAAGTCACCCGAGCCCGTGCCGTGAAGCGATGATATTGCAATGGGGTCGCGCTCAAAGCCGAGCTCGTAAAACTCGTAGAACTCGTAAGGAACGTCGCCGACCTTGTCAACCTTGTTGACACCGACGACTATCGGCTTTCCCGACTTTTTGAGCATTACCGCGATATCTCTGTCGTCTGCAAGAAGTCCTGCGTGAACGTCGCAGAGGAATATTATAACGTCGGCAGATGCCACGGCGATTTCCGCCTGAAGCCGCATCTGCTTCAAAATGGTATCCTCGCTCTTCGGCTCTATACCGCCGGTATCAATGAGAATGAACCTGCGGTCATTCCACTCCGCCTCAGCGTATATTCTGTCGCGCGTTACGCCGGGAGTATCCTCGACTATTGAACGGCGCTCACCTATAAGCTTGTTGAAAAGAGTGCTTTTACCTACGTTGGGTCTGCCAACGATAGCTACAATAGGCTTCGACATATTTTCCTCCTCTTTAATCTTCCAGAAGCGTCAGGGCAAGCTCGTATCCGTCGTTAGTTACAGGTACTACCTCTACCCCAAGCTTTTCCGATAGCTCCGATACGGTCATTCCGCAAAGGAAGGTTTCCTCACCCGCCCTGAGTGCGTTTCTCGACACGTAAAGAACGTCGCCGAGGCTCTCGTCTTTTAACTGCTCGTAAATATCGCGTCCTGTCAGAAGTCCCGCCACGGTTATTGCTTCTCCGAAGAATTTATTTGTGATTTTGTAAACTTTTATTTGCATATTCGTGCGCTTTTTCTCTACACGGGTAGCCATATCCGTAATCATCGGGTATGCGGCGATGCCTGTTGCAACAGATACAGCACGCGGCTTATCCGACACCTCGGCATCGCAAAATCCCGCGTCAAAATCCTCACCATACGAGCGAAGCATACCTACTCCGTTCTCAAGCTGGGGATATCCCTCGTAGTATTCGGCATCGGGAAGCGGACGCTCTGCCTTGAGATAAAGCTCGTCTGCGAGGAAGAACATTCGTGAACCGGTTTTCTTCTGTTGCTCCGACGCGAACCCTTCAACCATATCTATAATCTCACACGCCTCCTCGCGCGTAAAATCGGAAAGCGGGTAAAGTCCGTCGCGATGCTTTGTCAGTCCCGCAGGAACGATAGAAACGCTGCCCATTCTGCCCGAATATGCCGAAAGGTCGCGCATAGTGCGAAGAAGCTCCTCACCGTCGTTAATTCCTCTGCAAAGGACTATCTGACCGCACATAGATATTCCTGCGTCGTAAAAGCGTTTTAAATACTCCAAAACATCACCCGCGCGCTTGTTTTTCATCATCTTGACGCGAAGCTCGGGGTTTGTAGTGTGTATTGAGATGTTTATAGGCGAAAAGCGCATTTTCACTATTCTATCGACGTCCTTGTCGAAAAGATTGGTTAGCGTGATGTAGTTTCCGTGCAAAAACGAAAGACGCGAGTCATCGTCCTTGAAATAAATTGAGTCGCGCATTCCTTTCGGGTTCTGGTCGATAAAGCAGAAAATACAGCCATTCTTACAGGTCTGCTTTTTGTCCATAAGCGGAGTTTCAAAGCCAAGTCCTATATCGGAATATTCACCTTTCAGTATTACCGTGCTTTTTTCCGCATTGTCACGAAGATAGGCTATTTCAACCCGTCTTTCAGCAAGATAGAAGCGGTAATCGAGCACGTCGTTAATCTCGTTACCGTTAATGCTGACGAGTACGTCCCCTACGAGAAGCCCTGCTCTGTCAGCGTGCGACCTTTTCTCAACCTCTGTTATTTTTACCATACACAGCTCACTTTCTGCCCGACGAGAGCTTTCGTCTGTTTATGTCGGCGAGAACCGACTCGTAGGTTATACCGTGCTCGGCTATATAGTCAAGCGCCTCGGACGAGCCCGCCGCACCCGCAAGGAGCATAAGACGCGCCGTGCGCTCTCTGTCAAAATCGGTTCCAAGCCCGTCGGCATAGCATTTAGCGTAGAGATATTTTCCCTTTGCAGAAAGCTCCTCGACGTAGGTCGAGTCGTGGCGCGCCGCCGTTTGAAACCAAAGGAAAGCCGAGCGCGCGTCCTGCTTTATTGCGGAATACCGCGCTGCTTCTTCCTCTTCGTCGAAGAACACCTCACCGTCGAGAAGTCCGTCGTAACGACGGTACACCGGCTTGTGCGCCGGTATCGTTTCAATCTCTATTACGTCGGGCTCGAACATACAGCCCGAAGTGTAAGCCATACCGAGATAGAGCTGTGCCTCGATACAGCCGAGATTTGCCGAGTCCTTCATATACTCGTACGCCTTGACGAAATTTTTTGCCCGTCCGACGCCGTGTAGGTATATCATAGCGAGGTTGTAAGCCGCCTCACCGCCCTCAAGATTTCGGGCGTAGGCGTAGAAGCTCTTTGCTTCAAGAGCATCGCGCTCAACACCTAGTCCGTGCATAAGACAATATGCGTATGACTGCGAGGCGTAGGCATCTCCCTCACGCGCTCCCTCGTGATAAAGCTTGGCGGCAAGCTCGTATTCTTCTTTTATGAAAGCGGCATCTGCTTCTGCCTTATCAAACACGGCTTGTCCCTCCTTTTTTGCTTAAAACGAGCCGCGCGTGGAGCGCGGCTCATAAGATTACTTGGTAACTGTAAATTTAGTTCCCTCTCTCGTGTCTATAAGGGTTATTCCCTTCTCAATAAGCTCGGATTTTATTCTGTCTGCCTCGGCATAGTTCTTCTCGGACTTTGCCTTGCGTCTTGCCTCAATCATTTCATTGATATAAGCAAGCATTTCGGGCGAAACCTCCGGCGTATCCTCGCTCTTCTCTTCCTTTTTAGCTTCGAGTGCGCGTGCTCGTGCTTCAACAAGACCGATGCCGAGCACCTTATCAAAGTCGGCAACCAATGCGAGCTTGGTTTTTCCGTTTGTTTTCAGCTTAAACACGTCGTAAAGCGCGGTAACCGCAAGCGAGGTGTTTAGGTCGTTATCGAGAGCGTCGGTAAATTTCTTCTTTCCCTCGGCAAACGCCACCTCGTCAAGCTCACCCTCGTCCGAGATAGATGCAAGTCTTGCCACGAGCTTCTCGTAGGCAGTCTTTGCGTTGTCGAGATTTTCCCAAGAGAACACGAGGTTCTTTCTGTAATGCGACTGAAGGCAGAAATATCTGTAAACGAGCGGGTTATATCCGCGCTCCTCAAGAAGCGAAACGGTGAGAAACTCGCCCTTTGACTTCGACATTTTGCCTGAATTTGTATTGAGATGATGAACGTGGAACCAATAGTTGCACCACTCGTGACCAAAGGTGGACTCGCTCTGCGCTATCTCGTTTGTGTGGTGGGGGAATGCGTTGTCAATTCCTCCGCAATGAATGTCAAGGTATTCGCCGAGATGTTTTCTCGCAATACAGGAGCACTCAATATGCCAGCCGGGATAGCCAAGTCCAAAGGGCGACTCCCACTTAAGCTCCTGGTCGTCAAACTTCGACTTTGTAAACCAGAGAACGAAGTCGGTCTTGTTGCGCTTGTTCGAGTCCTCCTCAACGCTGTCACGTACGCCAACGGCGAGGTCCTCCTCCTTAAAGTCGTTGAAAACGTAGTACTTGTCAAGCTTCGAGGTGTCGAAGTAGATGTTTCCGCCCGCCTCGTATGCATATCCCTTTTCAAGCAGGGTTTCTATCATAGAAATGAACTCTGGCACGCAAGCTGTCGCAGGCTCGACAACGTCGGGACGCTTAATATTCAGCTTCTCGCAGTCGGCAAAGAAGGCGTTGGTATAAAACTCAGCTATCTGCAAAACCGTCTTGTGCTCGCGTTTAGCTCCCTTTAACATCTTATCCTCACCGGTGTCGCCGTCACTCGTAAGATGTCCGACGTCGGTGATATTCATAACGCGCTTAACGTCGTATCCCAAGAAGCGAAAATACTTTTCAAGCACGTCCTCCATAATGTAGGTACGGAGATTTCCTATATGTGCAAAATGGTAGACCGTAGGGCCGCAGGTGTATATAGTAACCTTTCCCTCCTCGCGAGGCTTGAACTCATCGCGCGATCTCGTCAGTGAATTGTAAAGAAGCATTTGTTTTTCCTCTTAAATATTTTATGTTTTATATTTAATTATAGCAGAAAAAAACGAGCTTGTCAAGCGTAATATTGCCTGCATGCTCGGTTTTTGCAATTCAATTTTCATAGTCTCCCGCGCCTCCTTCGAGGTATATACCTTGTCGCCGGTATAGCGGGCTATCATCTGCCGCATCTGACCGACAGTCATATCGGCGCGGCGACGGCTGAGTACACTCGCGCGCCTTGCGCCGACCTTCGCATCGCGCCCGTCCACCGACTCAATAGCACCCTCGCCAAGCTTGCCAATCGACTTCTCAATTCCGCTCTCCTCCTCAAGCTTCGCCTCAAAATCACCCGATTTTCTCGCACTTTTGGATATTTTGTCAGAATTTTCCGAAACTTTTTTCGCAAAA
>JAFVXK010000012.1 GCA_017501175.1 Clostridia bacterium
CCCTAAAACACTTTTGCGGAATCTGTCGTTAATTAACAACAGACCCCGCAAATGCTTAAATTATATTTCTGCTCAGGATTCTTGGAACTTAGAATTGCAAAATCTTCCTTAAAAGTGTTGCACTTCTATTGACAATTCACTTGTAATTCTACGAAACGGAGAGCTCTTTGATTGCGACTCTACTGCTCGGATTTGATGAGTAGATTCGTTTCTCTTATGTTTAGGTTGACTCCTTTATCGAAGTTAGTTATAATTTTAAGCGACAACAAGAAGTGCAAAGGAGCAACCTTTATGAGTAAAGAAATACCTATCTTTTTTTCAACCGACGACAACTACATACCCTACCTCGACGTCGCAATAAAATCTTTGATTGCAAATGCGTCGGAGGATTATGAGTATAGAATTATTGTATTAAACACGGGGCTTGACGAAGACGGAGTTAGCAAGGTTCGAAAGAATGAAAACACAAGGTTTAAAATTGATTTCATCGACATTTCGGAAGAAGTAGAGAATATAAAGTCGAGATTCAAGAACGTGTATCATTTCTCGGTTGTTACTTATTACCGATTATTTATCGCATCGCTTTTCCCGCAGTACGATAAGGTTGTGTATCTTGACTGTGACCTTGTGGTTCTCGGCGACGTGTCCGAGCTTTATAACGCCGAAATAGGAGCAAATATTTTAGGTGCAGCCCCTGAGCAGTTCGTTCAGAATACAAAAGAATTCAGACTGTATGCAGAAAGCGCTCTTGGAGTAAACCCGGACGGCTACGTGAACGCGGGAGTCCTTTTAATGAATCTTAAGGAATTCAGAAGGTGTGAAATAGAGGAAAGATTTATTCGCCTGATAACCGAATATGACTTCGATCTTCTTGATCCCGACCAAGCGTATTTGAATTATCTCTGTCTGGGTAAAATTCACGTCCTGCCAAACGGATGGAATAAAGAGCCTATGCCGCTCGTCTGCGAGGGAGAAAAGAATATTGTGCATTACGCTTTGTATAAGAAGCCGTGGCAGTACGATGACGTGATGGACGGAGAGTATTTTTGGAAATATGCAAAGAAATCGCCGTTTTATGAAGAGATTCTTCATAGAAAACAAAGCTTTGGCGAGGCGGAAAAGGCAGAAAAAGAAGCAACAGCCGCGGAGATACTCGTGCATGCACTGAAAATAATCGACTCAGAGTACACCTTCTCAAAGAAGCTGAGTAAGGAGTGAGGACAAGTGTATGGAAAAATCTTCGCATAAATTAGAGCTTATGAGACGCATTTGCGAGCTTGAAAAAAAGGGGCTTTGGCATCTTGACGTAGAGGACGACCCCGAAACCTATCCTCTTATGCCTGACCGCGTAGATTATCTGAACGAAAGGCTATCAAGCAAAATCAAAAACAAGATAGCCAACATAGCAGGCGCTCGCTTTTTTGACAAAATGATTTCCAACCGTCAGCTTATTATAAAAGAGGTAAGGGGTGTTGAAAATTTTACCGCTGTAAAGGGCGGTAAAATCGTGACGTGCAACCACTTTAGCGTAACTGATAATTACGCCGTATGGGTTGCATTACGGGACTCTATGCATGGCAAAATGCTTTACAAGGTCATTCGCGAGGGAAACTATACTAATCCACCCAAGCCCTTTGGGCTATTTATGCGCCATTGCAATACGCTGCCGCTATCAAGTCAGCTTTCAACGATGAAGAAATTTATGCAAGCGGTGAAGATTTTGCTGGGGCGAGGAGAAACCATACTCATATATCCCGAGTAGAGCATGTGGTGGAATTACCGTAAGCCAAAGCCTATGCAGGACGGAGCGTTTGCACTCGCGGTGCGAAACAAAGCACCGATAGTACCCATATTTATCACAATGGAGGATAGCGACGTTCCCGACGGCGATGGATTTTTCGTACAAGAATACACGGTACATATATTGCCTGCCATATATCCCGACATGGCTCTTTCTAACACCGAGGCAAAAGAAAAGATGAAAAAGGAGAACTACGAGGCTTGGGTCAGGGTGTACGAAAAATTCTATGAAAAGCCTCTCGTATATGGCGGAGAATGAAATTGTATCTTTCCACGATAGGTATAGCAATGCTTGTAATATCCTTATTAAATATCGTGTTTCAGACGGCTTCGTGGTACTACGTGATTATCGCTGTGGTTTGGTGTACCGCATTGCAATTTGCTTTTGATGGAGGAATTGCAATTCTAATAAACAAAATGCCGAACAGGTGGTTTGGCATCGATAACCCCCTATGCCGTGTATCAAAAACCGAGCGTGAGCTTTACAAAAAGCTTAGGGTAAGGCTGTGGAAGGATAAGGTCTGGGAGCTTGGCGGGCTTGGAGGCTTCAGCAAAAAGAAATTGAAAGAGCCCGATAACCCTGAGTATATCGAAGCCTTCATTATTGAATGTAATAAAGGAGTTCTTACTCATAGACTCGCATATCCCGCAGGATTTTTGGCAATGCTCACGTTGCCGAATGTTTGCGCTTTAACCATAGCACTTCCTGTTGCACTTGTAAACTTATTTCTGAATGTTTTACCTACACTCGCTCTTAGATACAATACGCCGATGTTGATTTTGGTTTTAAAGAGATTGAGAAGAAAAGAAGAGGTTACAAGTAAATGAGTATTGGGGCAACGCTTAATGAGCGTTGCCCTCTTATGCTGTGTTGCGGAACGTATGCTTTTTTCGCCGATAGCGCGCTAAGCTTGAAAGCGGGCAAGGCTGGGAATATTGATTTTGGAAAAATTGAAAAAATTTCAAAAAAACACTTGACAAAGCCCACTAAAAGTGTTATACTCTTCTCAACTTAATATTCAAAAGCTATGACGAAGACGGGTTCTATCAAGTATTTTGCAGAGAGTCGGGGACGGTGAAATCCCGATAAAACTAATGGAAATCCTATCACTTCCGAGCTGAAGGTCCAAAAGAGAAATCAAGTAGGCGCCTTCCGTGTTTGCTACGTCAGTGCATAGGAGTTGTCTGACTCTAAAGGCGGCAGTTTTCGTAACTGCAATTTGAGTGGTACCGCGAGTATTTTATACCCGTCTCAAAGCAAAGGCTTGAGATGGGTTTTTATTTTTCAAACATTTTTCAAAGGAGGTTAACACCATGAACACGAACAACACTTTAAATCAGCTATCGGAGGTCGCCACGCGAATTAAGGAGTTGCGCGAAATTATGGGATTTTCGGTTGCCGAGATGACCGAAAAGGCAAATGTAACCGAAGAGCAATATTTAGCATACGAAAGCGGAAAAGAGGACATTCCTTTCTCCTTTATACATAAGTGTGCTTTGGCGTTTGGCGTTGAGATGACCGACTTGCTTGATGGTAGCTCCGCAAGGCTCTCCACCTACACCGTTACGAGAAAGGGAAGAGGTCAGGAAACCGCAAAGGAAGACGGAATTGACATTTCCAACCTTGCCCCTAAATTTAAGGATAAGCTTGCCGAGCCGTATTACGTTACCTATGAGTATTCGCAGGCACAGCAGAACAAGCCCATTCACCTGACCACGCACAGCGGTCAGGAGTTCGACCTCGTTCTCAGCGGAAAGCTAAAGGTTCAGGTCGGTGAGCACGTTGAGGTGCTCGGCGAGGGCGACAGCATTTATTACAACTCCTCGCTTCCTCACGGCATGATTGCCGTTGACGGCAAGGACTGTACCTTCCTTGCAGTTGTAATGTCGGGTGATAATTCGGCTGAAAAGGTCGTGAGAAAGAGCGTAATGGCTGCAAAAACGAGTGAGAAGCTCGTGTGCGAGAAATTTGTTGAAACGAAGGAAGACGCTCTTGGCAGACTTGAGTCGATTGAATTCAAAAATACCGATACCTTCAATTTCGGCTTCGATATTGTTGATGGAATTGCCGATAAATACCCCGAAAAGCTTGCAATGCTTCACCTTGACAAAAACAAGCTCGAAAGACGCTTTACCTTTAAGGATATAAAGAGGGCGTCAAACCAGGTCGCAAACTATTTTACCTCGCTTGGTATTAAGCGCGGTGACAAGGTTATGCTTGTCCTCAAGCGCCATTATCAGTTCTGGTTCTGTATGGTTGCGCTTCACAAGCTCGGCGCGGTTGCAATCCCCGCGACAAATCAGCTGAAGGAGCACGATTTTGAATACAGATACAATTCGGCGGGTGTTAAGGCTATTGTATGCACGGCAGACGGAGATACCCATCAGTATGCCGAAAGTGCTGCTAAAAAGTGCCCGCAGGTTGAAAAGCTCATAATGGTAGGCGGTGCGAAGGACGGCTGGCTTGACTTTGATAAGGAATATGCGCTCTTCTCGGGTAAATATGAACGCCCCGAGGATTGCTCGGCGGGTGACGAGGCGGCGCTTATGTTCTTCACGTCGGGAACGACGGGCAATCCCAAAATGGCATCGCACAAGCACACCTACGCCTTGGGACACTACGTTACCGCTAAATATTGGCACTGCTGTGAGCGCGACGGCTTGCATCTCACTATCTCCGACACCGGCTGGGGCAAATCTCTTTGGGGTAAGCTCTATGGTCAGTGGCTCTGCGAGGGCGCGGTCTTTGTTTACGACTTCGACAAATTTGACGAAAACGACCTTCTTCCCATGTTCGCGGAGTATAACATCACGACCTTCTGCGCACCGCCAACTATGCTTCGTATGCTGATACGCGGCGACCTTTCAAAGTATGATTTGTCGTCAATTCATCATATGACCACCGCGGGTGAGGCGCTCAACCCCGAGGTCTTTAACAAGTTTAAGGAAGCAACCGGACTTGAGATAATGGAAGGCTTCGGTCAGACGGAAACCACCCTTGCAATAGCAAATCTTTACGGCACAGCTCCCAAAATAGGCGCGATGGGCAAGGCAAATCCCCAATACGACGTTGACGTCGTAGATAGCGACGGAAACAGCCTTCCTGCCGGTGAGGTTGGCGAAATCGTAATTCACACCGATAAATCCACTCCCTGCGGTCTATTCAGAGAATACTACCGTGACAGCGAGAAAACTAGCGACGCATGGCACGACGGACTGTACCACACGGGAGATACTGCTTGGCGCGACGAGGACGGATATTTCTGGTACGTTGGCCGTGTTGACGACGTCATCAAGTCCTCGGGATACCGCATCGGCCCGTTTGAAATCGAGTCGGTAATAATGGAGCTTCCTTACGTTCTCGAGTGTGGCGTTTCGGCAGTTCCCGACGAGGTTCGCGGTCAGGTGGTCAAGGCAAGTATAGTTCTAACCAAGGGCACCGAGGGCACAGAGGAGCTGAAGCGTGAAATTCAGAAATACGTCAAGGACCACACAGCGCCCTACAAGTATCCGAGAGTTGTCGTATTCCGCGACGAGCTCCCCAAAACCATAAGCGGAAAGATTCAAAGAAACAAGCTTTGATTTTAAGGCACGAATAAAAGTTTCATATAGGAGCTCTCCTCGGGAGAGCTCCGAATTTTTCCTCGGTGCAAAGCTTGGAGATTTTAAAAATACGCGGACAAAATAATCCGTATTCGCGATGTGCGTTTGGTTAATAATAAATAAAAAACAAGAAGGAAACTGTATGTATTTCAATGAATTAAAGGTAGGAATGTCGGTTGAAACTCCCCCTGCCGTAATAGAAAAAGAAAAAATGATGGATTTCGCAAGACTTTATGATAACATTCCTCTGCACACCGATGAGGAGTATGCAAAAACGACGCCGTTTAAGGCCTTGATTGCTCCGGGCGTGATGACCTTTATGTCGGTTTGGGTTAAATTTTTGGAAATCGGTTTTTTCAAGGCAGATGAATTTCTTGCAGGAAAATCCACCAAGATTGAATGGCTGAAGCCGGTTTATGCCGGTGACGTTTTGACCGGCAAGGCGACTATCACAAGGCTGACAAAGCGCAACGAGAAAAACGGCATAGTCGAGGTAACCGTGGAAGCCTATAATCAAAAGGGAGATTTGGTGCTTACCGACGTTACCGAGGCTATAGTTAAAATTAAGCAATAAGATTTCAAATTTGTGTTGACTGGATATTTTTAATGTGATATAATTGTTTCAAGCTCAAAGAGTGTCGTACGCGGCGCAAAAGATAACCTTTAAGGAGATTGCTATGAAATTTTCAATGTATTCGGGATTTATGGACATTCTTAACAGAGATGGAATAGAGAAGGCTGCAAAATATGCAAAGGATAGTGGATTTTCGGGAGTAGAATTTCTCTATTATGCAAAGAAGCCAGAGCTTATTCCAAGCGTCGAGGTCGCAAAGGAATACAAGGCGGTTTTAGATAGCTTTGGACTTTCCGTGCCCTGTGTTTCCGTGGGAGCTACACTTGTGAATGCTGACGAGCCTGACAGAGTGTCCGAGCCCGCGGTGCAGGGGTTAATCAAGGCGATGGACTTTTCGGCGGCTGTCGGAGCTAAGTGCTTCCACCATACGCTTATGCACGACAGAGTTGCTCCGCCGAACCTCAGCTACGACGGCGTTTTGCCTATCGTTTTAGAGGGAGCGAAGAGAATTGCGGATTACGCAAAGGAGCTTGGAATGACGGTTATTTATGAGCCTCAAGGCCCCTTCTTTACAAGCCGTGCCAACCTCGGCAAATTTTTCCGTGAAATTAAAAAGCTTTGTTCAAACGTAGGTATATGCGGCGACATCGCAAATACATATTATTGCGGAGAAGAGCCTTACGCTCTCTTCGAGGAGTTCACCGAGGATATAGCGCACGTTCACCTTAACGACTACGTATTTTTTGGCGACGTTGTTGATAAAACCGAGTCGGGTATTTACAAGCAGCCCGACTGTAAGCAGGTCGTTATCGGAGAGGGAGATATTGACATAAAGAGAGTTCTTACTATTCTCAAAAAAGTAAATTACAATGGCTTTATGTCTGTCGAAAACAGACTCAGCCTAGAGCCTAAAGAGGTGTTCGCTGCTGTTATGGATAAGATAACGGCTATGTATGAATAATTCTTGATTAAAAGGGGCGTGGTGAGCGTTAGGCTCGGGCGCTCTTTTTCTTTGCAAAATTTTCTATTGATTTTTCGCAAAAGAAGGTTTATAATTGTATTATAAAAGCCTTGAAGGATACTTTATGAAAAGATTTCTGATTTCACCTGATAAAAAGCAATATAAGGCAAATTTGCATTGCCACAGCACCCTCTCGGACGGAAGCCGAACTCCCGAAGAGCTGAAGGCTATGTATAAGGAGCACGGCTACGACGTACTTGCGATAACCGACCACTGCCACCCTCACAGCCACGCCGATTTAAGCGACAAGGATTTCCTTATGCTCACGGCATACGAGGCGTATATCAGAGAGTCGGGCGGTAAGTTCGATAAGTTCAAGCGCGAAATACACCTCAACCTGTTTGCGAAAAATCCTTACAACGAGGCTTTGGTTTGCTACGATAAGCGCTACATTAAATATATTCCCGAAGACGAGCTTTTGAAAATGAAAAAGGTCGGTGACACCTCGCCGCGTGAGTATTCGGTGGAGTATATAAACAAATTCATAAAAACCGCGAATGAAAACGGCTATCTTGTCGCCTACAATCACCCTTATTGGTCTTTAGAGGACGTAGCGGATATTCTTTCGTACGAAAATCTGTGGAGTATTGAGATTAGAAACACCGGCTCGTATATTTTCAACAACCTCGAAAACGGTGAGATGCTCTACGATGCGATGCTAAGGCGCGGTATGCGGCTCGGTGTCAACGCAGGTGACGACAACCACAATAAGCATTTCGTTGGCGACCCGATGTGCGACAGCTTTGGCTGGTACACGGTTATTCTCGCCGACGGACTTGAATATTCCGAAATCATTTCGGCGATGGAGAAAAAAGATTGCTACGTTTCGAACGGACCTGAAATAAAGGAGCTTTCGGTTGAGGACGGTGTGGCTACTATTGAATGCTCACCTGCAGAGGCGGTATTTATGTACGACGGCTCAAAGCAGCCGATTTCGGTAAGACTGCCAAAGGGCGAGACGAAAACCCACTTCGAGCTTCCTATAAGGGACAGGGCAGAGCATATACGCGTTTCGGTTTACGACACCGAGGGCAGAGCTGCAAACTCGCGCGGATTTTTCCGTGACGAATGGCAGAGCCGTTAAAGGTGAAAGACGATGACAAACGAAGAAAAGAAGCAGCTGATTAAGAGGCTGATAGCATCTATTCTTGGAATAGCCCTTCTTGTCGGAGCGGTTTATCTCGTTATGCATTATTTCGGAATATCCGACATAACTAGGGAAGAGGTGCAGGCTGCTGTTATGGCGACGGGTGCGATAGCACCGCTTGCATTTATAGCCATCACCTTTCTTCAGGTTACGGTAGTACCTATACCAAGCGCTGTCACCATAGTTGCGGGAAGCTACGTGTTTGGCCCGTGGCTATCCTTCTTATACTCGTATATAGGTCTTATTCTCGGCTCTATGTTTGCGTTTTTCCTTGGACGAAAAATAGGAAGACCGTTTGTTAATTGGATTGCAGGCGATGCCGAAACGGCGGATATGTGGATAGAGCGCCTCAAGGGAAGAGAGCGCGTGCTGCTTTACTTTATGTTCTTCCTACCTGCTTTTCCTGACGACCTTCTCTGTTCTGTTGCGGGACTTTTCAACCTGACCTACCGCGAGTTTCTCGTTATGCAGCTTATAACTCGCACGACCTCGGTTGGGGGAACGCTTTTCTTTATGTCGGGAGAGGTGATACCGTATAACGCTTGGGGAATTGCCTTGATTGCCGCGGTTGGTGCTCTGGCACTCCTTGCGTTTGTTTTATCACTGAAGTATTACGAGCATATCAAAGCGTTTATTGATAGGGTGTTCGGGACAAAATAACCACTTTGGATAAGGGCGTAAAATGCTATTGAATGAAAAAGACGGAAAAAACCGAATAGAGATTTACCTAGCGCCTCTTCCTCGCTCGGCAGAGCTTGGCGCGGTATATCCAAAGGAGCGCGACGACGAGATAAAAGCTATATCGAATGAGCGCACTCGGCGCGAGAAATATTACTCGTGGCAGCTTCTTCGGTGCGCGCTTGAGCATAGCCTCGGTATTGGAATAGAGGAGCTGGAATTCAAAAAGCGCAACGGAAAATGGACGACGGACGGCGTCGAATTTTCCCTCTCGCATAGCGGAGAGGCTCTTGCTGTCGCGCTTTCCTACGCACCTGTTGGCGTGGATATTGAGCCGATAGCAGTGATAGACCGCGAGGGTGTGGCAAGACGCTTTTTCACAGAGGGCGAGCTTGTCGAATACCTAAAAGCCAACGTGGACTGTCGCGAGGAAGCCTTTCTACGCATTTGGACGGCAAAGGAAGCTATATTCAAATCCCGCGGCGAGCAGGCATTTGCGCCCTCGTCGGTAGATACCTCTGACGCTAATGTTTATACCGATGCCGTCACAATAGAGGGGAGACGCTATATTCTCTCGGCATTCTCAAAGTCACCCTATGAGGTCACGCTATATACCGTAGACGGTAAGAAGATTTCAAAATAATATGCGAAGCATAGGGGTCGATTCGTTAGCGCGGAACGAAAAAACAGATGTCAAGATATGAGATATATTTGCACTAATTTGTGTTAATAAAACCCAAAAAAGTTGAAAACCGCCGGTTTTTCGGCGGTTTTTTTCATATATATGATTTTCCGGTCGCGCTTCTGCCTTCTGCATCAAATGACTCAGCCCATTTTAATATTATATACGAGCCATTTATATTTCCAACGCTATTACTAAAATATTTTACAGAGTACTAAGCTTATCAAGCTCTTCTTCGAACATAATTATTTGTTGCTGCTTTTCGCGTTTTTTACTTAAGTTTCCAATTAGCGAGAGGGGAGTCGCTACAACGCCAAAAACAAGACCGAGGACGAAGCCGAATATTTTAATTCCCCACCCCTGTTCCTTAGAAACCGTTCCGTCGTCATACACATTGTAGGTAGCACCGAATTTTTCTTCTGTCTTATCATGAGCTTCCGATCCGACCTTCCAGCCTGATATGGCCGAATAAATACCACAGAAAAATATACCTGATGCTAAAAACGGTTGGAAAGTGTCTGAATCTGTATTGGCGAGAAACATTATTCCACCGATTGCAAGAAGAATCAAACCAATTATGTAGGAAAATAATTTTCCCTTAATTCTTCGTCCGATTTTTCTCACCTCTTCTCTCGCGTTGGAGAGAGCTGCTTCAACATGTTCTTCATAGCAATCCACGCACAGAGTTCCAAAATATTCGCGGACAACGTTTGTAATGCCAGCGCATTCTTTACAAACGCCAACGCCGCACTCGGAACATTGTGCTACGGCGCTTTTTTCAGGGTGTTTTTCACAATTCATTTTTAATCCTCCTATATACCAAAATGGGATATATCTATTATACCACTTTGGTATAATAATGTCAAGAGGTTTCTGAAAAAAATGAAAAAAGGAGAAAAATGGAATTTAGGCTCAGAAAATTGAGAAAAATGCGGAAAATATCTCAACTAAAATTGGCTATTGACTTGAATATGAATCAAAACAGCATAAGCAGATATGAAAACCGCGAAAGAGAGGCAGATTACGAAACATTGATTAAATTTGCTGATTATTTTAATGTTTCTTTGGATTATTTATTAGGGAGAACGGAAGATCAGGAATAAATCGACGTAAGAAACACAATGAGAAAATTGAGAGGCTTCAAATAACAAAACGATGGGCATCTTATCATTGCACACTGCTTTCTAATTTTTTGTTGTTTCGCTGGGTCGAATATAGTGCGTTGAAGCATGACCTTCCCTATATACCGTAGGTGCTCGTTAAGGGGTCTTTGAAGATTGCGATTTCAGGCGTTCTGAAGGTGAATAAAACGAAAAGAAAAGCAATAACGCAGAGCACCGCAACAGACGCCTTTGGTGACCGACAGCGCAAATTTTCTTTATTATAAAGGCGCACCTCGCAGATATACACAACAGCGGCAGTGATGAAGAAAATAGCGATATTAAGCCAATCGGGAGATTTTCCGATAACTCCGTTGTAGGTGTAAAAGAGCACGGGAATCAGTAATAGTCCAAGTAAAATTCCGCGTAGCTTCACACACCAAAAGTCCTCGCGTTCACGGAAGAAAAAGCTTTGTACTATGGCAAAAATAAACATCGGCCAGAAGAGCAGCTTCATATGCTCCCACGTTGATTCGTTGACACCTGAAAATGACGCAATCCACCACGGCTTACCAAGCCAATCGTATAAAAAGTGCAAGAGCGTACCTCCGAGCGCGGTCACGCTAAATCCTACCAGCTGCCATAAGCCTATTGAACGCTTCATATACCCACCTCGAAAGCATCTTTTAAATAAATTTTATTCAAAAAGAGGCGTCAATATACTAAAAAGATATAAAAAGAGAGAACTCTTCGGCAAAAGAACCGATTTGTTCTCTCTTGGTTTTTATTGGCACTTTCGTCAGACGCCAAAGGTAAGGTCACCGTAGGTGGGCATCGGCCATGCCTCGCGTGCGGTAAGCGTTTCCATCTCGTCAACAAGACGGCGAAGCTCCGCCATTTTCGGAACGACGCTTGACTTGTAGTAGTTTGCCGCGTCCTCGTCGCAGGTCTTTGTAACCGCGATGTTTTCGACACGCAAAAGGTTGTTATATGCCTCGTAGGTTCTGCCGAGAAGCTCGGAGAGCTTTTCCGCAATAGCCGTTTCACAGGCGGTGCTTGCGTTGGGAACTGCTGCCTTGAGCGCACAGGCGTTAGCCGAAAGCTTTCCGATATAGCTTGAAACGGCGGGGATAAAGTCGCGGATAGTCATCTCGAGCATCGTGCGAGCCTCGATATTCTTTATCTTGCGGTAGTTTTCGAAGAATATCTCGCGTCTTGAGCGCATCTCTGTTTCGGACATAACGCCAAATTTTCCGAAGAGCTCGACGTTCTTTTCGTCGGTGAAGTGAGCGTAAGCCTCGGGCGAGGTCTTGAAGTTCGAAAGTCCTCTTTCCTTTGCCTCGCGCTCCCATTCGGGAGAGTAGGAGTTTCCGCTGAAGAGTATGCGGCGGTGCTCCTTGAAGGTCTTTGCGATAAGCGCGTCGAGCGCGCCCTCGAAGTCCGAAGCGCCTTCAAGCTCGTCTGCAAAATCCGAGAAGGACTTTGCAACGGCGGTGTTGAGAACGATGTTGGAAAGGGCGACGTTTTGCGACGAGCCGACCATTCTGAACTCGAACTTGTTGCCGGTAAAGGCAAAGGGCGAGGTTCTGTTTCTGTCGGTGTTGTCGCGTCTTATCGAGGGCAGAGTGGAGATGCCTAAGGACATATACTTTTTCTTCGACTGCTCTGAGTAGCCGTGTCCGTCGGCAAGGGCGTTGACGGTTGCCTCAAGCTCGTCGCCGAGGAAGATGGAGATGATAGCGGGGGGAGCTTCGTGACCGCCAAGACGCTCGTCGTTTCCTGCCGTTGCGGCAGAGATGCGAAGAAGGTCCTGATAGTCGTCAACAGCCTTGATAACTGCGGCAAGGCAGAGTAAAAACTGCTTGTTTGCCATCGGGGTTTTGCCCGCCTTGAAAAGATTAACCCCGTTATTTGTGGAAAGCGACCAGTTGTTGTGCTTTCCCGAGCCGTTGATGCCGGCAAAGGGCTTTTCGGCAAGAAGACACGCCATACCGAACTTGGGGGCGAGTGTCTTCATATATTCCATAGTCAGAAGGTTCTGGTCAACTGCGATGTTGGTGGTGCAGAAGATGGGAGCAAGCTCGTGCTGGGCGGGAGCCGCCTCGTTGTGCTTGGTTTTTGCGCTGATGCCGAGCTTCCAAAGCTCGCGGTCAAGCTCCTGCATAAACGCGCTTACTCTCGGACGAAGCGAGCCGAAGTAATGGTCCTCAAGCTCCTGTCCCTTTACAGCGGGCGCGCCGAAGAGCGTTCTTCCGCAGTAGAAGAGGTCAAGCCTTGCCTTGTAGTCTGCCTCGTCAACGAGGAAATATTCCTGCTCTGCGCCAACGGTGGAAACAACTCTTTCTGTCGAGGTGTCACCGAAAAGGCGGAGAATACGGAGAGCCTCGGTGTTGATGGCGTCCATAGAGCGAAGAAGCGGCGTTTTCGTGTCGAGCGCCTCGCCTGTGTAGGAGCAAAACGCGGTGGGTATGTAGAGCGAGCCGTCCTTTATGAAAGCGTATGAAGCAGGGTCCCAAGCGGTATATCCGCGCGCCTCGAAGGTTGCGCGCAAGCCGCCCGAGGGGAATGACGATGCGTCGGGCTCACCCTTGATGAGCTCCTTGCCCGAAAACTCCATTATTGCCTTGCCACCGCCCACTGGGGTGAGAAAGGCGTCGTGCTTTTCGGCGGTGACACCCGTCAGAGGCTGGAACCAGTGAGTGAAGTGCGTCGCACCGTGCTCGATAGCCCAGTCCTTCATCGCGCTTGCAACAATGTCGGCGATGCCTGCGTCGAGGTCCTTGCCCATAGCTATGGTGTTTAAGAGCGATTTGTAAACTTCCTTCGGAAGTCTTTCACGCATAACGTCCTCACTGAATACCTGCGAGGCGAAAATATCCGGAATTCTTTCCTTGATTTCCATAAATTTTAAAAATCCTTATTTTAAATTTAATATCATAATTATACATTATTATCTTTTATTTGTCAAGTTTTTTCGGGATTTCTCGCGATAGGGACGTCTTAGGTATTGACTGCACCTTTTGAGCCGCTTCAAAACCAATTAAATTCAGTCCCGAAAACAGAAAATGAAAAATATTTTCATCTGAATATGAATAAACTGTTAACAAAACAAAAATCGAAAATTTTCACTTTCAAGAGTGTTTATTCGAAAAAATGAAAATAATTTTCAAAATTAACAGGGTGTATTCGCTACGGATTTTCGACTTCTAAATCCCAAATATATATGTTTTTTGAAATATTTTCATTATTTTTGCCCAAAAGTGTTGACAAAACAGAAAATATATGATAAAATCGTAAATGTGAAAGTAATTTTCAAAATTTTCGAAAATGATTTTCAAAATTCTTTCATTTTCGATAAAAATCATATACGAAAATGAAAATAATTTTCAAAAACGCAGAAAGGAGGCAGATTTTTGAACAGGACTTTACTGCAGGCGCAGCTCAGGTACAACGATATGGGCAAGTCTGAAAAGAAGGTCGCTGACTGGTTGTTTTCTCATTCCGGTGAAATTCTTCCTTATTCAATAACCGATCTTGCCTCTAAATGCGACAGCAGTGAGGCGACGATAGTTCGCTTCTCAAAGAGGCTTGGCTATTCGGGCTACCAGGAGCTGAAGCTCTTCTTAGCTCAAGAATACGAGAAGAAGGTAATAGTTCCTAATATCACGGGGGCAGACGACTGCTTCTCGATATTCGAAAAGGTTTGCAACGACGCGTATATGTCGCTTGAGCGTACGAAAAAGACGCTGTCGGCTGACAGTATGACTAGGGCAGCGAAGGCTATATCCGAGGCTCGACGGGTGGTTATCATTGGACTTGGTACGTCGGCGCAGGTCGCCGAGGACGCGAGCAATAAGTTCTTGCGCGCGGGCTGTAATTCAAGTGCCTATGCCGACACTCACATGCAGGCGATAGCCGTTTCGCAGCTCAAGGCGGGCGACGTGGTTATAGGAATTTCACAATCGGGCTCATCGAAGGACATAGTTGAGGCGATGAAGACGGCGCGCTCGCACGGGGCGACTACGATTTCGATAACCTCAAAGGAGCGCTCGCCGATAGCAAGGCAAAGCGACGTTTTGCTCCTTACCGACACAGAGGAAACCAGGCACAGCTCACTCGGACTTAATTCCCACATCTCAAGGCTTGTCGTTATAGACGCCTTGTGCTATAAAATCGTATATCAGAATGCCGCTCAGGCCTTTAACATAGGCGAGAGCGAGGCAGAGCTTCAGTCGAAGCGTATCATTGAGTAAAAACTACATTATATAATACAAAAGGAGAGGAAAAATGAAAATTCTTGTAGTTAATGCGGGTAGCTCATCTCTTAAGTATCAGCTTTTCGATATGGAAACCGGTGCGGTTTTGGCGAAGGGCAACTGTGAGAGAATAGGTATTGACGGTGTCATTACCCATAAGCGCCCCGGAAAAGAGGACTATAAGTCCGAGGCAAATCTTCCCGACCACAAGGCAGCAATAGAGCTCGTTTTGAGCCTTCTTTGCGACGCTGAGCTCGGTGTTATTTCGAGCGTAGAGGAAATCGGCGCTGTCGGTCACAGATTCGCACACGGCGGAGAAATCCGCAAATCGAGCATTCTCGGAGAAGAGGAGCTCAAATATCTTGAGAGCATAATAGAAATCAACCCCCTTCACGGACCGCCTGCAATCAGCGGCTTTAAGGCTTGTAAGAGCGTTATGCCAAACATCAAGCACGTCGGAGTATTCGACACCTCTTACTACTCGTCTATGGAAGAGAAGGCTTACATCTATCCCATTCCCTACGAGCTTTACGAGAAATATAAGATTCGCCGTTACGGCTTCCACGGCACTTCTCACAGATTCGTCTGCGCTAAGGCTGCTGAGCTTATCGGCAACAAGGACGCGAAGATTATCACCTGCCATCTTGGCAACGGCTCTTCCATCACTGCAACCGTGAACGGAAAGGCTATCGATACCTCGATGGGCTTCACTCCTCAAGAGGGTGTTCCTATGGGAACGAGAAGCGGTTCTATCGACCCTACTGTTGTTTCCTATATAATGAAAAAGGAAGGACTTTCGCCCGAGGAGGTTGAAAAGCTTCTTAACTCGAAGTCCGGACTTCTCGGAATTTCGGGCATATCCAGCGACTGCAGAGATATTGCAGAGGCACAGAAAACCGGCGACAAGAGAGCAGCTCTCGCCATTGACATTCTCGTTCATTACATAAAGAAGATAATCGGCTCTTACGTTGCCGAGATGAACGGACTTGACGCTCTCGTATTCACTGCGGGCATCGGTGAGAATGACAGAGGCGTCAGAGAGCGCGTTTGCCGTGAGATGTCCTACCTCGGTATAGAAATCGACGAGGAGCTTAATATGAGCTGCCCTCGCGGTGAGGACGTCGAGCTTACTAAGAAGGGCGCAAAGGTAAGAACCTTCGTTCTTCCTACAAACGAGGAATATATGATAGCCCTCGACACCTACAATCTTGCAAAATAATAAAAATATATAAACCCGAAAGGAAAAAAGGAAAATGAAATCTGTTTACGAGATTAAAAAGGAAATCTGCGAGGTCGGTCACATTTTGTACGAGCTTGGCTTCGTAGCTGCAAACGACGGTAACATCTCCGTCAAGGTTGGTGAGAATGAGTATTACTGCACTCCCACAGGCGTATCGAAGAGAGACCTTACTCCCGACATGATTATCAAGGTTGACAGAAACGGCAACAAGCTTGAGGGTAAGCTCAATCCCTCCTCCGAGATAAAGATGCACATGCGCGTCTATCAGGAGCGTCCCGACGTTAACGCTGTCGTTCACGCTCATCCCCCTGTTGCTACCGCCTTCACTATCGCGGGCATAGACCTTGACCAGTACATTCTTCCCGAGGCAGTTCTTACTATCGGTGAAGTTCCTACCTGTGCGTACGGAACTCCTTCTACTATGGAGATTCCCGATTCTCTTGAGCCCTACATCCAGAACCACGACGCGTTCCTTCTTCAGAACCACGGCGCTCTTACCGTAGGCTGCAATCTTAACAAGGCTCGCTTCGTTATGGAAGAGGTTGAGTTCAACGCAAAGATTTGTAAGTACGCTATGGAGCTTGGTGCGGTTCACGAAATCCCCAACGACCAGCTCAAGAAGCTTATGGAGCTTCGTAAGAAGATGAACATTCCCGGACGTCACCCCGGCATCGAGATTGAGGAAGAGCCTGCTTGCAAGTGCGGCGCAAACGAGGAGCTCGTTGCTGAGATTACCCGCAGAGTTATTGCTGCTATTGGAAAGTAATTTTCTCCGATAACCAAAAGCAAAAGGAGATTTAATATGGCTATAAATTGGACAGAAGCTCAAATTGAAGAGATTGTAGCTACTGTTATGAAGGGACTGAAGGGTGAAGCTCCCGCTGTCAAGGGCGAGTTTTGCGGCGCAGGCTATCAGGGCAGAAAATATATCGGCGTTTTTGAGGATATGAACGATGCCATTGATGCCGCAGAGATGGGATACAAGGCTATCCGCGCAATGTCGCTCGAGGAGAGGGAAAAGCTTATCGCGATAATCCGCGACCTTTGCCGTAAGGAAGCTCCGACTATGGCGGCGCTCGGCGTTGCCGAAACCAAAATGGGTAGAGTTGATCACAAAACCGCAAAGCACGTGCTCGTTGCCGACAAAACCCCCGGAACTGCCGACATTCAGGCGCAGGTCAAGACGGGTGATTACGGTCTTACTCTTACCGAGATGGCTCCCTTTGGAGTTGTCGGAAGCATTACCCCCAGCACCAACCCCTCTGAAACGGTTATTTGTAACAGTATCGGAATGATAGCGGCAGGAAACGGCGTAGTATTCAACCCTCACCCCGGCGCTATCGCCGTGTCTAACTATGCGATAGACCTCGTCAACCGCGCAAGCGCTATGGCGGGCGGCCCTCACGTGCTCGTTTCGTCGGTTGTAAAGCCCACGCTCGACACCGCTAATATTATGTATAAAGACCCGAGAATAAGGCTTCTCGTTTGCACGGGCGGTCCCGGAGTTGTAAAGAGCGTTCTTTCAAGCGGAAAGAAGGCTATCGGCGCAGGTGCGGGAAATCCCCCCGTTATAGTTGACGATACCGCCGACATCAAAAAGGCGGGCAAGGACATCATCGACGGCTGTACCTTCGACAACAACCTCCCCTGCATAGCAGAGAAGGAAGTATTCGCGTTTGCGAATATCGCAGACGAGCTTATTGAGGCTATGAAGGCAAACGGCGCTTATCTTATCAGCCGCGAGGTCGCTGACAGACTTGCGAAGATTGTTCTCGTAGAAAAGACCAATCCTAAGACCGGCATAACCTCGAAGACTGTAAGCCGCGACTGCGTAGGCAGAGATGCAAAGGTCCTTCTTGAGAAGGTCGGCATACGCGTTGGCGACGAGGTTCGCTGCATAATCTCGGAAACCGATTTCAACCACGATTTCGTACAGCACGAGCTTATGATGCCTATACTCCCGATAGTCAGAGTTAAGGATATTGACGAGGCTATCGACCTTGCGGTAAAGGCGGAGCACGGCAACCGCCATACAGCGCATATGCACTCTAAAAACATCGACCATCTTACCAGATTTGCAAGAGCTGTCGAGACCACAATCTTCGTAAAGAACGCGCCCTCATACGCAGGCATTGGCTTTGGCGGCGAGGGACATACCACCTTTACGATTGCAGGTCCTACCGGCGAGGGAATCACCAGCGCGAAGAGCTTTACAAGACTCCGCCGCTGCGTCCTCTCGGAGAGCTTCAGAATAATCTGACGACAGAGGAAAGGAAAATAGAAATGAACATTTCATCATCACAGGTAGAGAGCATAGTTCGTAAGATTCTCGGCGAGATTTCGACCTCTCCCGCGACATCTTCGGCTAAAATTCCCGCTACCGCGAAGGTTGCAATGCTCACCTCCCCCAAGAACATCGAGGTAAAGGAATTCCCCATTCCCTCGGTTGGAGATAACGACATTCTCGTTAAGGTTGAGGGGTGCGGAGTTTGCGGAACCGACGTTCACGAGTGGAAGGGTGACCCGTTCGGAATTATTCCCGTAACGCTCGGTCACGAGGGAACGGGCGAGATAGTAGCTCTCGGTAAAAACGTAACGGCGGATACCGCCGGAAATCCCATAAAGGTGGGTGACAAGATAGTTACCTCGGTTATCAGCTGCGGCGAGTGCTTCGTTTGCCGTAACAAGCCGGCCAACACCAACCTTTGCGACAAACAGGGCGTTTTCGGACTTATCCCCCACAGCGATAAGAACCCCCTTACAGGCTGGTTCGCAACCCATCTTCTTATAAGCGGAAAGGGCTCGACCTACTTCGTAGTAAACGACCTCGACTTGAAGGAGAGAATGCTTCTTGAGCTTGCTTGCGTTTGCGTGCACGCGCTCAAGAGAGCAAACACCACGGGACTTATCAACTTCAACTCCAAGGTTCTCGTTCAGGGACTTGGTCCTGTCGGTCTTGTTATGATAAGCGTGCTCAGAGCCGCAGGCGTAAACCACATCGTAGCTATCGACGGAGCTCCCAAAAGACTTGAGATGGCAAAGAAGCTCGGTGCAAAGACGGTTATCAGCTTCAAGGAGATTACCTCTCTTGAGGACAGAGTTAACATAGTCAAAAAGGCGGCTAACGGCGTTGGCGTTGACTTTGCCTTCCAGTGCACAGGCGCGCCTATGGCGGCAAAGGATATTTACGAATATATCCGCCGCGGCGGCGGTATGTGCGAGATGGGCTTCTTCGTAAACAACGGAGAATATACCGTCAACCCCCACTTTGCTATGTGTAACAAGGAGATAAGCATTGTCGGCTCTTGGGATTACAGCGCAGATGACTATCCCACGACTATGGCATTCCTTCGCCAAGCAAGAGAAATGAATATTCCGATAAAGGAGCTCATTACTCACACCTTCCCGCTTGATAAGCTCAACGAGGCTATGGAGGTCAACGTATCTCAGCAGGGAATTAAAATCTGCTACGTTGCCGAATAAATAAAGGAGTTGGTTTATGGCTCTTGGAATGATTGAAGTCTTTGGCTTTGCTACTGCGATAGTAGTAGCAGACGCTATGGCTAAGGCGGCAGACGTAAAGGTTGTTGCAATCGATAAAAACAAGCCCGCGGCAGGCGACTCGGCAAGAGTTCCTCTCGTTATGGCTGTTAAGGTCGAGGGCTCGGCGGCGGCTGTTGAGGCGGCTGTAATGGCAGGAAAGACAGAGGCCGACAAAAGAGAATTGTATATTACCCACAAGGTAATTGCAAGACAGAGCGAGGACATCGAGTGGTTCGCACAGCTGTCCGCTCTCGGAAAAGATAAATTAAGATAATAAAAAAATATTTTTAAAGGAGAATGAAAACAATGATGGAAGCACTTGGAATGGTAGAGACCAGAGGTCTTGTAGCTGCTATTGAGGCAGCAGATGCTATGGTTAAAGCGGCAAACGTCGTTCTTATCGGTAGCGAGAAAATCGGTAGCGGACTCGTAAGCGTTATGGTTCGCGGCGACGTAGGAGCAGTTAAGGCGGCAGTTGAGGCAGGAAGATCTGCTGCTACCTCTCTTGGCGAGGTTATTGCAACTCACGTAATTCCCAGACCTCACGCAGACGTTGAGAAGCTTCTTCCTATTATAAAGTAATTTAAGGACTTATAATATGAAGGCAATAGCGTTACTGGAAGTGCAGGCGATGGTCGCCGCAATCACAGGGCTTGACGCTATGGTAAAGGCAGCCGACGTAAGACTTATTCACGTGGAAAAGCGCCTCGGCGGCAGACTGGTAACGGTTGTCGTCGAAGGCGAGGTTTCCGCCGTGACGGCTGCGCTTGAAGCAGGCAGACTTGCGGCAAGCGAGGTAGGAAACGTCAAGTGTTGCGAGGTTATAGCTCGCCCGCACCCCGACGTTATGAGATTTCTAACGACGGGCTAATAAAAGTTTTTTAAAGCTTTAGCTTTGAAAATAAATACGATAAACTAATAAAATATTTTAAACAGGAGGATTTACAAATGGAAGCACTCGGAATGGTAGAGACCAGAGGTCTCGTTGCTGCTATTGAGGCTGCTGATGCTATGGTTAAGGCTGCAAACGTTATCCTTATCGGTAGCGAGAAGATTGGTAGCGGACTCGTAAGCGTTATGGTTCGCGGCGACGTCGGAGCAGTTAAGGCAGCAGTTGAGGCAGGAAGCGCGGCTGCAACTTCCCTTGGTGAAGTTATTGCAACTCACGTAATTCCCAGACCCCACGCAGACGTTGAGAAGCTTCTTCCCTCTATTAAGTAATAATAGAAGGCGGACTTCGGGTATCCAAAGGGCATTTGCCCTTTGGGTACTGCAAAAGGATTTGACCCGTACCGTGTCAAGTTTTTCTGCAGTACAAAAGAGCATTATATGAAAGGATAGACAAATGGATATCTCAACAGAAAAAATAGCGGAAATGGTGAAGCGTGCGCTTCTTGAAATGGATAAGACAGAAAAGACGGCCTCGGGCGAGGCGGGCGGTATTCCCGTCGGCGTGTCGAATAGACACATACACCTCTCGCGTACCGACCTTGAAACGCTTTTTGGAGCGGGCTACGAGCTCACTCCCATGAAGGACCTTTCTCAGCCGGGACAGTACGCCTGCAAGGAGACGCTCACGATAGTAGGACCGTCAATGCGTCCGATAGAGAACGTCAGAGTCCTCGGCCCTGTGAGAAAGTCATCACAGGTTGAAATATCCGCAACCGACTCCTACGTTTTAAAGTTAAAGCCGCCTGTCAGAGAGTCGGGAAATATAAAGGACTCCGCACCAATAAGAATTATCGGGCCGAAGGGTGTCGTTGAGCTTGCCGAGGGCTGTATAATAGCGAACAGACACATTCATATGTCACCCGCAGATGCCGTGACCTTCGGCGTTCAGGACGGCGATACCGTAACTATCGACGCAGAGGGAAAGCGTCGCACGAGATGGTTTGACGTACAGGTAAGAGTTCACAAGGATTTCCGCCTTGAAATGCACGTCGATACCGACGACGCAAACGCGGTGGGAATTGGCAACGGATTTACAGTAAAGGTAGTAAAGTGAGGTAGTGAAATGTTAAAGGGAATTATCAGAGGCAACATAGTTTCAACGAGAAAGCAGGAGGCGCTCGTTGGCAGTAAGTTTATGGAGGTTCAGCTCATAAAGAACGGCAATCTCACCGAGGAGTTTATAATCGCCATCGACTCTGTCGGAGCGGGTATCGGTGAAACCGTGCTTATCACTACGGGCAGCTCGGCAAGGCTCGCGCTTCATAACGTGAACAGCCCCGCAGACGCGGTTATAGTAGGTATCGTTGACTGATTTTAAAGAGAGATAAGATGCAGGAACTTAAGAATTTAATGCGCGAATTTGGCATCATAGGTGCCGGAGGAGCGGGGTTCCCCTCTTACGCTAAGCTTGCGGAGGGGGCAGACCTCCTCCTCGTTAATGGCTCGGAGTGTGAGCCTTTAATATATACAGATTACATAATACTGAAAAATGAGCTAACGCTCGTTCTTTCGGGAATTTCAGAGGTGCTTTCGCGCACGGGCATTCCAAAGGCGCTCGTTTGTATGAAGGAGCACACGGCAAAAAGACTTGAAATGGAAGATGGCGAGAGGCTTTCCGACAGAATTTCGGTTAAAATTCTCCCCGACGTATATCCGATAGGCGACGAGGTAGGCCTTATATACGAGGCGACGGGAAGGCTGGTTTCACCGGGCAAGCTTCCTATTACCGCAGGAGTTATCGTTTACAACGTTGAAACGATGTACAATCTCGGCAGAGCCGTGAAGTTTTCCGAGCCCGTTACCGAGAAATGGCTGACCGTAGGCGGAGATATTGCAAAGCCTACTGTTGTAAGAGTTCCCGTTGGAACGAGAGTTTCAGACCTTTTAAAAAGGCTTGAGATTACCGTTCCCGAGGGGTATAGCGTCATAGACGGCGGTCCTTCGATGGGAAAAATAATCAAGCATAACAGCGCCTTGGTGACAAAAACCACGAATGCGCTTCTGGTTCTTCCCGACAGCACACAGGCTGTGGCGTCGAAGAGAACCAACGAAAAGATGGCGATAGCAAGAGCTGAAACGGCGTGCTGTCAGTGCACGAGATGCACCGATATGTGTCCGAGAAATATGCTCGGCTATCCTCTTGAGCCTCATAAAATGGTAAGAACCGCGATGGGCGCGGTAGAGGCAACTCCCGTTATGGTGCTTTCGGCAACGCTCTGCTGCGGTTGCGGAGTTTGCGAGAGCCTCGCCTGCAGTCAGGGTATCTCACCCAGAGCGGTTATAGCTAATTATAAGGAGCTTCTCGCGAAAAACAAGCTTCGCTTTGGCGGCAGCGGAGAATACGAGGCAAGACCCGAAAGAGAATACAGAATGATTCCCATCGAGAAGTGGAAAAGCACTCTCGGCATCGCAAAATTCGACACGGTTGCCGACTTCGGCGGAGAAGTTAAGGATTTTGCAAGGGTTGAAATCGCACTTAACAGACATATAGGAGCGCCCGCAATTCCGATAGCTTCGGACGGCGACGTCGTTTCCTTTGGCGACAAGATTGCAAATGCGGCAGACGGTCTTTCGGTAGCGATGCACGCATCGATTTCGGGAAGAGTTACTCTTGTAGACGGAAAAATAATTATTGATAAGGTATAAGAAAATGTATAAGGCGATAGGCGTTATTGAATTAAAATGTGTGCCTAAGGGCGTTGAGGCAGCCGATGCGGCGCTGAAAAGCGCAGGTATTGAAATGGTATCCGCGCACCCATCCTGTCCCGGAAAGTACGAGATAATTCTGACAGGCTCTATATCAAACGTGACTGCGGCGGTTTCCCACGTGACAAGCAGATTTGACGGATACGTGATTGACTCCTCGGTAATGGGAAGGATTGACGAGCAGGTTATAGCGGCGCTCTTCGGCACGCAGACGGGTGAGCGAGTGGGCTCTCTCGGGCTCATAGAAACCTTCTCGGCGGCAAGTGCGATAAAGGCGGCGGATATAGCCGTAAAAACCGCACGGGTAGCCATATACGACCTCAGAGTGTCAAGAGGTATGGGCGGAAAGGGCGTAGTAATGCTCACCGGTGACGTCGGTGACGTTACGGCGGCAGTCGAGGCAGGCGCAGAGTATGCAAAGGGACTTGCAACACTTTCCTCTTATACGGTAATCGCAGCTCCGCACGAGGAGCTTTGGCGGCAAATGTAAACTTTGATTTACAAATGGAGTGAAATATGGAAAATATTAAATTCGTTATCGAAAAAAGCACGAGGATACAAAAGCTCATAGACAATCTCTATGAGAATATGCCCGAAATCGAGTCGGCGAGAGGGAAGCTCGTCACCGAGAGCTATAAGGCAACCGAAAATCTCCCGATAGTCAAGCGCAGAAGTGCCGCCTTTGCACACATTCTCGGAAATATTCCCATCGTTATAAGGGACGGCGAGCTTATCGTCGGAAGCGCGACTGTCGCTCCCCGCGGCTGTCAGGTTTTCCCCGAATATTCTTACGAGTGGCTTCTCGCAGAGCTTGATACCGTTTCTACGAGAGCGGCAGACCCGTTTTACATAAGCGAAACTACGAAGGCGGAGCTTCGTGAAATATATCCGTGGTGGAAGGGTAAAACCACGAGCGACCTTGCAAAAGCCAATATGTCGCCCGAGGCTTACGCCGCGTTTACCGAGCACTCGGTGTTCACCCCGGGTAACTATTTCTATAACGGTATCGGTCACGTTTGCGTTGATTACGGCAAGGTAATGAAAATCGGTTACAGAGGCATTATTGCCGAGGCAGAGGCTGCTCTTGCAAAGCTCGACGTGTCCGATGCGGATTACGTTTCGAGAAGCAATTTCCTCGAGGCTGTAATTGAGAGTTGCGAGGCGGTAATAGGCTATGCGCGCAGATACAGCGTCCTTGCACGTGAGATGGCGGCAAAGGAAGCTGACGCCGAAAGAAAGCGCGAGCTTGAGGTTATCTCCCGCAACTGCGCGAGAGTGCCCGAGTTCCCCGCAACGAGCTTTTACGAGGCTTGTCAGACCTTCTGGTTCATTCAGCTTCTTTTGCAGATAGAGTCGAGCGGTCACTCGATTTCTCCCGGTAGATTTGACTGCTATATGTACCCCTACTTCAAGGCCGACCTTGACGCAGGTAAGATTACCTACGAGAAGGCTCAGGAGCTTCTTGACTGTGTATGGGTTAAATTCAACGATATTAACAAGGTAAGAGATGCGGCATCGGCAGACGGCTTTGCCGGCTACGGAATGTTCCAGAACCTTATCGTCGGCGGTCAGAACGTTCATGGTATGGACTCGACGAATGACCTCTCTTATATGTGTATTGAGGCGGCAATGCACGTTCCGCTTCCTCAGCCGTCAATTTCAATAAGAGTATGGAACGGCTCGCCCGAGCCCCTGCTTATCAAGGCGGCGGCGCTCACAAGGCTCGGCACGGGACTTCCCGCATACTACAACGACGAGATTATCATTCCTTCTATAATGGCGAGAGGCCTTACCCTTGAGGACGCGAGAGATTACTGCATAATCGGTTGCGTTGAGCCTCAAAAGGCAGGTAAGACTGACGGCTGGCACGACGCGGCGTTCTTTAATATGTGTCGCCCGATGGAGCTCGCATTCTCGAACGGATACGATAAGGGTAAGAAGATAGGTCCTGACACGGGCGACGTTTCGGATATGACGAGCTTTGAGGAGTTCTACGAGGCGTACAAGACCCAGCAGAGCTATATGATAAAGCTCCTCGTCAACGCGAACAACGCAATAGATATGGTTCACGCCGTGAGATGTCCCTTGCCCTTCCAGTCCTGTATGGTTGAGGATTGCATTGGCAGAGGAAAATCTCTCCAAGAGGGCGGTGCGGTATATAACTTCACAGGTCCGCAGGGCTTCGGCATTGCTAACAACACCGACGGACTTATAGCAATAAAGAAGCTCGTATTCGAGGAAAAGAGATTTACTCTCACCGAGCTTCGTGAGGCACTGAAGGCTAACTTCGGTTACGGAGTTCAGGGGGCGGCGGCAGAGAGACTCACCACCGAGATTGCAACCGAGCTTGCCTCGCAGGGTATGGACATAACCGAGGCGGCAATCCGCACGATATACGACGAGGTGACAAATCAGACCTCGCTTGACGCGGCAACAAAGGCAAGATATAAGGAAATCAAGCGCCTTATCGAAGAGGAGTCGCCCAAGTACGGTAACGACATCTACGACGTTGATATGTTTGCAAGGGACGTTGCAAACAGCTACACAAGAGAGGTCGAAAAATACAAGAACCCAAGAGGCGGTATTTTCCAAGCAGGTCTTTATCCCGTATCGGCAAACGTTCCGCTCGGCGCAAGCACGGGCGCTACCCCTGACGGCAGACTTGCATACACTCCTCTTGCCGACGGAATCGGTCCTGCCTCGGGCAGAGATATTAAAGGTCCTACCGCAACCGCAAACTCGGTTGCAAAGCTTGAGCAGGGAGTTGCTTCCAACGGAACTCTTCTCAACCAGAAGTTCCACCCCTCAGCTCTTGCGGGAATGTCGGGACTTTCGAAGTTCGTGGCTTTGATACGCTCCTACTTCGACCAGAAGGGTATGCACGTTCAGTTTAACGTAGTCACGAGAGATACGCTTCTCGACGCGCAGAAAAACCCCGAAAAATACAAGACACTCGTAGTAAGAGTTGCGGGATACAGCGCTTTGTTCACAACGCTTTCACGCTCTCTTCAGGACGACATAATCAACAGAACCGAGCAGGGCTGGTAAACGGTTTTGTAAACTAAACTTTACAGAAAAGAGGTGATTACATGCGCGAGGACGTAAAGGGCAGAATATTCAACATTCAGCGCTTTTCCATTCACGACGGTCCGGGAATAAGAACGATAGTCTTTTTCAAGGGCTGCTTTATGCGATGCGCCTGGTGCTGTAATCCCGAATCTCAAAGAAGAGAAATAGAAACACTTATTGAAGCCGGCAAGGAAAAAACGGTTGGCAGGGACGTCACGGTTTCGGAGATTATGCCCGAGATACTCTCGGATTTGCCATTCTACCGCAGAAGCGGCGGCGGTGTCACTCTGTCGGGCGGCGAGGTTCTTTGCCAGGCTGATTTCGCGCGCGAGCTGCTTTCCGCTTGCAAAAGCGAGGGGCTTCACACCGCGGTAGAGTCGGCAGCGTCGTCCTCGTTTTCCGAGATTGAAAAAATCCTGCCCTACCTCGACCTTTACCTTATGGATATCAAGCATATGGACAGCAGAAAGCACAAGGAATACACAGCGCTCGGGAATGAAAGAATTCTTGAAAACGCCAGAAAAATTGCCGAAAGCGGCGTCGAGCTTATAATCAGAACTCCGGTAATCCCCGGATTTAACGATACTCCCGAGGAGATAAGGGCGATTTCGCATTTCGCAAAAACGCTCCCCGCTGTGAGAGAGCATCACCTGCTCCCCTATCACAGACTCGGGCAGGATAAATACGCAGGGCTCGGCAGAAAATACGCGCTCGCTGATATAGAGCCGCCGACAAGGGAAAAAATGGAATATCTTCTGTCGGTAGCCGAAACCTCGGGACTTAAATGTAAAATTGGAGGCTAAAATGGAACTCAGAGAAAATATGAGAATAGTACAGGAGCTCGTCCCCGGTAAGCAGATTACGCTTTGCCACATAATCGCAAACCCTGACGACGTTCTTTATACAAAGCTCGGTCTTGACCCAAAGACCGACTACACGAGAAGCGCGATAGGCGTTCTCACGATTTCCCCGGCGGAGAGCGCGGTTATCACCGCGGACATAGCAATCAAGTCGTCGGGCGCTGAAATCGGCTTCGTTGACAGATTTACGGGGACTCTTATCGTTTCCGGAAGTGTATCAAGCGTTGAGTCGGCATTCGCCGCAATCAGAGAGTATTTCACAACCAAGCTGAAGTACGTTTGCTGCGATATAACCAGAACCTAATGAAAAAAATTATTCTTATAGGAAGGGTTGCGGCGGGAAAAACCACCCTCACTCAAGCCCTGAACGGAGAGGATATACACTACTATAAAACGCAGTATATCAATTATCTCGACACTATAATAGACACCCCCGGGGAATATACCGAATTAAGACAAACAAGCGGAGCTCTCGCGCTTTATGCATACGAGGCTGACGTTGTGGGGCTTGTTTTATCGGCAAACGAGCCGTACTCGATTTTCTCGCCCTGTATTACCAGCCTTGTAAACCGCGAGGTCGTTGGAATTATAACCGGTATAGACAAGCCCGACGCCAACCCCGAAAGAGTGGAGAGGTGGCTGAGGCTTGCAGGGTGCAAGAGGATTTTCCCTGTCAGCGCATATACGGGCGAGGGACTTGATGCCCTTGTGGAATTTCTTGCCGACAATGAAGAAGAGCTGGAGGCTATGCGAAGAAGATGAGCAGAACGAGGATAATAGCATTTGCAAACAACAAGGGCGGAAGCGGTAAAACCACGAGCTGTTCAAACATAGGTTACGCCCTTTCGGCTATGGGCAAAAGGGTATTGCTGATAGACGGCGATATGCAGCTTAATCTTACGCTTTCGTATTTTGATGAAGAGGTTGCGCTCGGCTACGCAAGCGGAGAAAAGAATATATATAACGCCGTAAAGGGCGAGAGAGATATTTCGGATTTTGTCGTTTCCACAGGATACGATGGACTTGATATTGTACCGTCAACCTCGCTTATGAGCTCGATTGAGTTCGAGCTCTTCCCGAAATGGCAAAGAGAATTTATATTAAAAAAATGCCTTGAGCCGCTGCGTGCGCGCGGATATTACGACTATATACTTATAGACGCTCCGCCCACGCTTGGCGGCTGGGTGATGAATATAATGTGCGCCTCGGATTTCGTGGTAATACCAGTTGAGGCGAGCCCCTGGGGACTTTTCGGACTTGCCAATATGTTCGATTTCATAGGTCAGGTCAAGGGGATTTCCCCAAGGCTTGAGGTTATGGGAATTATGATTACAAAGGCAGACGAGAGAAAGAGCTATTTCAAGCAGACGCTCGAAACCCTTCGAGGAACCGACGCGGCGAGAGTTTTTGAAAATTACGTAAGAGTTGACAGCGCTGTCGAGTGGTCGCAGGATAACAGTAAGCCTGTGGTTGCATACAAAAAATATTCGCGCAGTGCGATAGAATATAAAAAGCTTGCAAAGGAGATAACCGAATATGCCGATAGGTAAAAACGCGATAAAGAGAGTTTCAAACAACGGATACTCTAACGTAAAAAGCACGGCTCCGGATATGGAAAACAGCGTGGTTGAGCCCGTAAAGCCCGCCGCAAAGAAGAGTACGGCAACTAAAAAAACGCCGACTGCAAAATCAGCGACGGTGAAAAAGACTCCCGCAAAGACTGCGGAAACGAAAAAAGCTCCCGCGAAGGCTGCGGAAGCTAAAAAAGCACCCGCAAAGTCGGAAGCAAAGAAAGCACCTACAAAGGCTGCGGAAGCACCGAAGAAGACGCCGGAAAAGGCTGCTCCCAAGGCAAGTCCGAAGAAGACCGCGCCTAAAAAGAGTATGGAAACCGAGCCCGAGCTTCGTCCTGTAAGAACGCTTGAAAAGGTTACCGAAAAGAGCGAGGCGCGCGAGAACGGCTACGTCAATCTTGGCAGAGAGCTCCCCGTTTATCTTCTTTAATTTTGCAATTTTCTATTTTTCATTTTCCTTTTTTATTAGAGCCCTGTGGTCCTCTCCGCACGGCTCGGGCGCATACTCTGCGGAGTATGCGCTTTTTCTTTCCTCGCAATAAAAAAGCGGCTCATTTCGAGCCGCCTTGTCGGGTTAAACGTATTGAAATATCACTCTAAATTTTGCAGATTTTTCTCGTATAGGATATGATTTCGGGAGAAAAGTCCATATCCGTGTATAAGTTTTGAGCCTCTGTGTCGTTTTGATGGAGCATAATTTGGATGCGGTCTATCCCGTTCTCGCGGGCTATATTCTCTGCCGAGCTTATGAGCGCATCTCTTGCCTTGTCGCTCTCTGCTATGAGGTATGAAAGGCGCAGTGTCCTTTGTGGCTTGATATGCGGCGAAAGGGGTCTTTCACACACCCACACCGTAGCCATTCCAACGGGCACGCCGTCAAGCTCTGCTATCAGTATGTCTGCGCTTTTATGCTCGACGATGCCTGTGAAAAGAGAAAAATCCTGATACGCGGTGGCGTAGTAATCCGGCGCTATATCCGCCAAACCCTCGGAGAAGGTTAGAAAGAGTGCCTGAAGCCGCTCAAAATCATTCAGAGTTGCTTTTATTATCTTCATTTTCGCCTCCCGATTTTATATATTCGGTGAAATACGCCCAATCCTCGCGTGAAAGATAGGGGAAGCCATCGCACAGTCTAAACGACGCTCTCCAAGAGCGGTTTTTGTCGAAAACTTCACACGGGTAGGCACTTTCTGCACTGATTTTGCCGCTTTTCATCTCGTGTACAAGCGAATTTGCCTCTTTTACCGATAGCTCCTCTTGAATATGAGCCTCGGTGTATGCGTCGTCTGCCGTGCTGATAAGCAGAGCTCTCGGCGCGACGAGCGAGAGTAGCAGGCTCTGGTCAAACGGTAGGGCGCTCTCCCTACCCGAATATTTGGCGTATCTTTTTGCGAACAGATATGGCATACAGCTTTTGAGCTCAAGAAGAGGGGCGGTATGAGCCTTGACGCTTGCCGCGCCGCCAAAGCCCGACGACGAGGAGATGACAAAGGCAAAGCGCTCGTCAAACACCCCTGCAAGAAGCGCTGCCGTTCCCAGAATACCCTGACCGACGACGGCTACGCAGTCGGCGTTAACTTTACCGTCGATTGACTTTACGTAGTCCATAACGCACCTAGCTCCCCACGCCCACATCATAAGCTTGCCGGGCGAGCTAAGACCGCGTCTGCCACCCGATAAAAGAGGGGCGGCAAGGCTTTTGAAATTACCGTCGTTTTTGGTGACGCTTTCATACGCGAGAGTAAAAACGGCAAAGCCCCTGTCGCACAGCTCCTCTGTCGGCTGATGCTTATTCGGCATATCGCCCTCATAGCTTATATGCAGTATAACGGGCGGACGGTTGATACCGTTTGGAATAGCATAGCGCACGGGTAGTACAAATTGCGCTCCACCCTCAAGCACGAGCTTCAAATTCACCGAGGTAAGCGTTGCCTTTCCTGCGGCGTAGGCTCTGTCCTCGCTGACCGTTTCTACGTTCAGGTGCAGAGGACGCGGCGGCATCTTGCCATATTCATAGTTTTCTAGCAGCTCCAAAGAGGATTTTCTGCTTTTTTCAATGCTGTCAAAGTTTTTCATAGTGATATTATTATACATATTTTTACGGGAGAAGTCAATAAAACAAACAAAAATCCGCCAAATCGGCGGATTTTTGTCCTCATTGCAAGTGTTTGATTTTATACAAGCGCGGCGGAGAGCCTGCCGTCGTAGTCAACGAGGATTTCGCTCTCGGGCGGAATATCCTCTGCGATAATTTTCTTTGCTACGAGCGTTTCTATCTCGGATTGAATGAAGCGCTTCAGGGGACGCGCGCCGTAAATTGGGTCGTAGGCGGTATCTACGATATATTGCTTTGCTCTGTCGCTTACGGTTATTTTAACACGGCTGTCGGCAAGTCTATTCGAGAGTGAGAGAATTGCAAGCTCGGCGATTTTATCGACTATCTCGCGCGAGAGCGGCGTGAAGTAGATTATCTCGTCAAGGCGGTTGAGAAATTCGGGACGGAAGGAGCGCTTGAGAAGCGCGTCAACGCCGCCTCTTGCCGCGTCGCTGATTTTGCCGTTTTCAATGCCCTCGAGGATTATATCCGAGCCGAGATTGCTCGTCATAATGATAATCGTATTCTTGAAATCGACGGTTTTTCCGTGGCTGTCTGTTATGCGTCCGTCGTCTAGCACCTGCAAAAGCACGTTGAATACGTCGGGGTGCGCCTTTTCTATCTCGTCAAAGAGCACAACGCTATACGGCTTTCGTCTTACCGCCTCGGTAAGCTGACCGCCCTCGTCGTAGCCGACGTAGCCGGGAGGAGCACCGATAAGACGCGAAACACTGTATTTTTCCATATATTCCGACATATCTATTCTGACTATTGCCTTTTCGTCGTCGAAAGAGCCTCTGCCAGAGCCTTTGCAAGCTCGGTTTTTCCGACGCCGGTAGGGCCGAGGAACATAAACGAGCCTATCGGCCTTTTGGGGTCGCGTATTCCCGCTCTGGAGCGTAGAATAGCGTTGCAAACCTTGGTTACACCCTCGTCTTGACCAATAACGCGGCGGTGTATCAAATCCTCCATGCCGAGCAGCTTGTCGCGCTCGCTGAGCGCAAGCTTGGATATCGGGATTCCCGTCCAGCGAGAAACTATCTTTGCGATTTCCTCGTCGGTTACGGCATCGCGCAGAAGAGAATTTTCGACGGTCTTTTTGTCTGCGCTCTCGGACTCCTCGAGCTGACGGCGAAGCTCGGGAAGCCTGCCGTATTTCAGCTCTGCCGCGCGCTGAAGGTCGTACGCAGCTTCTGCCTTTTCAATCTCAGCACCGACAGCGTCGAGCTCCTCGCGCAGCTTCTGCGTTCTGCCGATGGACGCCTTCTCGTTTTCCCATCTTGCCTTCATAGAGTTGAAGGAGTCGCGAAGCTCGGAGAGCTCCTCGCCGATTTTCGCCTTTCTGTCGAGAGAGAGCTTGTCGGTTTCCTTTTTGAGTGCCGCCTCCTCGATTTCGAGCTGCATTATTCTTCTCGATATTTCGTCCATCTCGGTGGGCATCGAGTTCATTTCGGTTTTTATGAGAGCGCACGCCTCGTCAACAAGGTCTATTGCCTTGTCGGGAAGAAATCTGTCGGAGATATATCTGTTTGAGAGCGTTGCCGCGGAGATAAGCGCGGCGTCGTGGATTTTAACCCCGTGATATACCTCGTATCTGTCCTTAAGACCGCGCAGAATTGCAACGGTGTCCTCGACGGTAGGCTCGGGGACGAGGACCGGCTGGAAGCGCCTTTCGAGCGCCGCGTCCTTCTCAATATACTGTCTGTATTCGTTGAGCGTTGTCGCGCCGATGCAATGAAGCTCGCCGCGCGCAAGCATAGGCTTCAGCAGATTGCCCGCGTCCATCGCTCCGTCGGTTTTTCCCGCGCCGACTATTGTGTGAAGCTCGTCGATAAAGAGAATTATTTTTCCCTCGCTCGATTTTACCTCATTCAGCACTGCCTTTAGCCTTTCCTCGAACTCGCCGCGGTATTTTGCACCCGCAATTAAAGCTCCCATATCCAAGGAGAAGAGCACTCTGTCGCGCAGACCCTCGGGAACGTCGCCTCTGACTATTCGCTGGGCAAGTCCCTCGGCTATGGCGGTTTTTCCGACGCCGGGCTCGCCTATAAGGCAGGGGTTATTCTTGGTCTTTCTTGAGAGAATTCTTATTACGTTTCTTATCTCGTCGTCGCGCCCGATAATAGGGTCGAGCTTGTGCTCTCTTGCAAGCGCGACTAAATCCTGACCGTATTTATTAAGCACGTCATAGGTGCTTTCGGGATTTTCGCTGGTCACTCTTTTGTTACCTCTTATTTTCCGAAGCTGCTCGAGGAACTGATTTTTCTTCAGTCCCACTCCGTCGAGAGCCTCTTTTATCCTGCTCTTTAAATCAAATATTCCGAGCATAAGATGCTCGACTGACACGAACTCGTCCTTCATATCCTGCGCCGCACTCTCGGCTGCGCGAAGGAGCTTGTCGGTGTCGCGCGATATATAGGCTTCGCCATCGCCCGATACGCGAGGAAGCGCGTTACAAAGTCCCTCCGTCGCGGTCTTTAGCGCGGCAAGGTCTATTCCGCACGCACTTACAAGCTCGGGGATAAGTCCGCCCTCTGCCGTTATAAGCGCGAGGAGCAGGTGCTCCGGCTCTATTGCTTGATTTTTCCGCTCGCTCGCAAGCTCTACTGCACGAGAGAGCGCCTCCAGACTTTTTTCGGTAAATTTTTCGCGGTTCATACTTCGTTTCACCTCCATACGCAGTTTGCGTGGCTAAAATTCGCAAACTTCTTGTTACTCTGCTTATATTCTAATCCCAAAATGTTAACAAATAAAGCAAAAGTTATTGACAAACTGTAAACATTAGCACTCTGATAAAGCGAGTGCTAAAAGTTGCGAAGCCTCTTGATTTGTTCATAAAAAAGTAGTAAAATGTATTCGTAAAAATATTATTGTCAAGGAGTAAAGATGGCATACGCGCAGGGCTTTGATGTAAAAAAGAAAAAAAGAGATATGATAAAGGAGAGGATTGACACCGACCCCGTAGCACTTCGAGGTATGAGGGTGTCGAGGGCGGCTCTCTTACTTCTTTTGCTTTTCAGATTGGTTTTATTAGTTTTTGAGATAGTATATTTCAGCGCGTCGGAGCTGAAGATTGGGGTTTTGTCTAATCTTTTGCTTATTCCTATGCTTCTTATCCTTTATATGATATACGACGGAAACAAGGGACTTGCGGGAATACTTATGGTTTCGGCTGTTGTTAGGGTGATATATCTTTTCTCTTCGGTATATCCGACGCTTCCGGACGGTGTGGGCGCTGACGTTTATCTTGGAGTATATCTTTTCGTTATGGCGTTTCAGTTTGCGGCTATCATACTTATGACGGCATACGCACCCGCCGTTGCATATTTTGACAAGATGCAGGCCATAAATATGGAGGTAGGGACTATGCTTCGCACGGGGGGCGCACAGACGTCTCACACGGGGCAGAGCCGACCTTCGAGCAAAAATCACAAGAAGAGAAAGAAATAAATGAGGATAACGTATAAAAATCCGCCGAGGCATCGGCGGATTTTGGCGTTTTTAAAGGTTGGGGGAAAAACTTTTGCGTTTTTCTTTACAATAAGAGCTTTTTGGTGTATAATATTGGTATATAATAGGGTAAGAAAGAGAAGAAGGAGGGACGCATATGGAAGAGCGCAGGTTCAAGCTTGTCAGCGACTACAAGCCGACGGGCGACCAGCCCGAAGCGATAGAGGCTCTTACTCGCGGAATTATGGCGGGCGAGCGTGCGCAGACGCTCGTGGGCGTTACGGGCTCGGGTAAGACCTTTACGATGGCAAACGTCATAGCAAACCTCAACAGACCCACACTCGTTCTCGCGCATAACAAGACGCTTGCGGCGCAGCTTTGCACCGAGTTCCGCTCCTTTTTCCCCGAAAACGCGGTAGAGTATTTCGTTTCCTACTACGACTACTATCAGCCCGAGGCGTACATTCCCGGCAAGGATATGTATATTGAGAAGGACGCGATGATAAACGACGAGATAGATATGCTTCGCCACAGCGCGACCTCGTCGCTCTTTGAACGCCGTGACGTTATAATCGTCGCATCGGTTTCCTGTATATATTCTCTCGGTGACCCCCTGGAATATCAGAGCCTTCTCGTGTCGGTAAGACCGGGGCAACAGACGTCGCGTGACGAGCTTATTCGCCGACTTGTATCTATAAGCTACGAGCGCAATGATATAAGCTTCACGCGTAATAAATTCCGCGTGCGTGGCGACGTCGTTGAGATTTTCCCCGCATCGAGCACGGATAAGGCTATAAGAGTGGAATTCTTCGGTGACGAGATTGACCGAGTATCCAAGATAAACACGCTGACGGGTGAGGTTTTGGAGCACCTTTCCTACGCGGCGATATTCCCCGCAACGCACTATGCGGTTTCCGACGACAAGCGCGAGGCGGCTCTCCTTGAAATAGAGGAGGAGATGCTTGAGCGCGTCGAGTTCTTCAAGTCGCAAAAGAAGCTCATTGAGGCGCAGAGGATAGAGGAGAGGACGAGATACGACCTTGAGATGCTACGCGAGGTAGGCTTCTGCTCGGGAGTTGAGAACTATTCGCGAGTTTTGGCAGGCAGACCCGCGGGCTCGACGCCATATACGCTTCTCGACTATTTCCCAAGCGACTTCATAATGTTCGTTGACGAGTCGCACGTTACGCTTCCGCAGGTACGCGGTATGAGCGGCGGTGACTACGCAAGAAAAAAGAACCTTGTAGAATATGGCTTCCGTCTGCCGTCGGCGTTTGATAACAGACCGCTTTTCTTCGACGAATTTGACGAGAAGATAAGACAGGTTATATACGTTTCGGCAACTCCCGGCGATTACGAGAGGGCGGAAAGCTCCTCGGAGGTTGAGCAGCTGATACGCCCGACGGGACTTATAGACCCGAAAATCGAGGTGAGAGCTATTGAGGGACAGATAGACGACCTGCTCGGCGAGATACGTACAACCGTGTCGCGCGGAGAAAAGGTTCTCGTCACAACTCTTACTAAGAATATGGCAGAGGATTTGACCGAATATCTTGCCACTCACGGCATAAAGGTTAAATACATTCACCATCAGGTCGAAACAATTGAGCGTATGGAGATAATACGCGACCTGCGCCTCGGCGAGTTTGACGTGCTCGTAGGAATAAATTTGCTCCGAGAGGGACTAGACATTCCCGAGGTGTCGCTTGTTGCCATACTCGACGCCGACAAGGAGGGCTTCCTCAGGAGCACGACCTCGCTGATACAGACGGTGGGACGCGCGGCAAGAAACGTCAACGGACACGTCATAATGTATGCCGACAGAATAACCGACTCTATGCGCGGCGCAATTGAGGAAACCGAGCGCCGCCGAAATATACAGATGAAGTACAACGAGGAGCACGGAATTACTCCCGAGAGCATTCGCAAGAAGGTCGCCGACGTTATAGAGATAGGCAAAAAGGCAAAGCCCGAGAGTAATAAGAAGCTCACAAAGCTCGAGCGTCAGCGTCGCATAGAGGAGCTTACGCAAGAGATGCGCGAGGCGGCAAGAACGCTTGAATTTGAGAAAGCAGCATATCTGCGCGACAGAATAAAAGAATTAAAGAACGGTAAATAGGAAAATGTCAAGAAGTATTATAATAAAGGGCGCGAAGGTAAACAACCTTAAAAATATTGACGTGACGATACCGCGCGATAAGCTCGTCGTTCTGACCGGACTTTCGGGAAGCGGCAAGTCCTCACTTGCCTTTGACACGCTTTATGCCGAGGGACACAGGCGCTTTGTGGAGAGCCTGTCGTCGTACGCGAGAATGTTCCTCGGACAGATGGACAAGCCCGAGGTTGACCTTATAGAAGGGCTTTCCCCTGCGATAGCGATAGACCAGAAGACGACCTCGAAAAATCCGCGCTCTACGGTTGGCACGGTTACCGAAATATACGATTACCTGCGCTTGCTTTATGCAAGAATAGGTATTCCTCATTGCCCCGTTTGCGGAAAGGAAATTAAGCAGCAGTCACTTGACCAGATAGTTGACAGAATACTTTTGCTGCCCGAGGGGACGCGCTTTATGGTTTTAGCACCCGTTGTCAGAGCGCAGAAGGGTATGCACGAGAAGGTCTTTGCCGACGCGAGAAAAAGCGGCTTTGCGAGGGTGAGAGTGGACGGCAATATGTACGACCTCTCCGAAGAGATAACGCTTGACAAGAATTTAAAGCACACGATAGATATAGTCCTCGACAGACTCGTTTTGCGCGAGGATATACGCTCCCGTCTTTCCGACTCGGTTGAGAGCGCGCTTCGCGTTGCCGACGGCAGAATTTCAATAGTTACCGTAGAACGTGACGGAAAAGAGGGCAAGGAGCTTGAATTTTCGCAAAAGTACGCCTGCGAGGAGCACGGCATAAGCTTCCCCGAGCTTGAGCCGAGAATGTTTTCCTTTAATAACCCGATAGGCGCGTGCCCCGAGTGCTCGGGAATAGGCAATATGCAGACTATATCGGTCAAAAAGCTCATTCCTCACCCCGAAATGACGCTCCGAGACGGAGGAATTGCCGTCAATGGCTTCCGCACTATGACAGAGGACTCCTGGACAGGACCTCTCGTTATTGAGGTGGGAAAGGACTTTGGCTTCTCGATAGACACTCCGCTCTCCGAGTTTACAAAGGAGCAGATGGACGTGCTTATGTACGGCGCGGGCGCAAAAAAATACACGGTTATGCGCTATTTTGACAAGCAATACAGAGAGCAGACAACCACCTTTGACGGAATAGTACGTATCATTGAGAAAAGAATGAAAATGATGGGCGGCGATTACTATCAGGAGTTCGTCGAAGAGGTTGCCTGCCCAAGATGCCGCGGAAGAAGGCTCTCGGATATGGTGCTCGGCGTCACCGTCGGCGGATTGAATATAGACGAGATTTGCCGCCTTCCGATAGATAAGATGCTCGATTTTGTGGAAAAGCTGGAGCTAGGCGAGAGCGAGGCGAAAATCGCGTCTGAGATTTTAAAGGAAATAAAGGCGCGTCTTGGATTTCTTATCCGCGTAGGACTTGATTACCTCAACCTTGCGAGAACAGCGGGAACTCTTTCGGGCGGCGAGTCGCAGAGAATAAGACTTGCAACGCAGATAGGCTCTGCGCTTACGGGCGTGCTTTATATTCTCGACGAGCCAAGCATTGGACTGCATCAGCGCGATAACTGCAAGCTGATATCAACGCTTAAAAGTCTTCGCGACCTCGGAAACAGCGTTATAGTCGTCGAGCACGACGAGGATACCATGCGCGAGGCTGACTTTATAGTGGATATCGGCCCCGGAGCCGGAATTCACGGCGGTGAGGTTGTTGCAACCGGTACGCCGAAGGAGATTGCCGAAAATCGCGCCTCGGTAACGGGCGACTACCTTTCGGGCAGACGGGAAATAGAAGTGCCTAAGCAAAGGCGGAGGGGAAACGGAAGCTTTTTGCGTGTAGTAGAGGCAGAGGAAAACAACCTCAAAAAGCTAACGGTTGATTTTCCGCTCGGCTGCTTCATAGCAGTGACGGGAGTTTCGGGAAGCGGAAAGTCCTCGCTTGTAAATTCGGTTTTATACAGAACGCTTGCGCGCGACTTAAACCGCGCGATAGCCTATCCCGGCAAGGTCGGCAAAATTGAGGGACTTGAAAATCTCGATAAGGTTATAGCGATAGACCAAAGCCCGATAGGAAGAACTCCGAGGTCTAACCCCGCAACCTACACCGGACTTTTCACGGATATACGAAACCTCTTTGCCAAGACCAAGGACGCAAAGGCAAAGGGATACAGTGCCGGAAGATTTTCCTTTAACGTCAGAGGCGGAAGATGTGAGGCGTGCGAGGGCGACGGAGTTAAGTGCATAGAGATGAATTTCCTGCCCGACGTTTACGTAAAGTGCGACGTCTGCAAGGGCAGACGCTACAACCGCGACACCCTTGAGGTTAAATACAAGGGAAAGAGCATCTACGACGTTCTCGAAATGTCGGTTGAGGAGGGGCTTTACTTCTTCGAGGGGCTTCCACAGCTTCAGCGGAAATTGCAGACCCTCTTTGACGTGGGACTTGGATATATCAAGATTGGTCAGTCTTCTACCACACTTTCGGGCGGTGAGGCGCAGAGAGTTAAGCTTGCAACCGAGCTTGCAAAGCGCTCTACGGGAAAGACGATATATATTCTTGACGAGCCGACGACAGGACTTCACTCGGAGGACGTTTCAAAGCTTATAAGCATACTCCAAAGACTTGTTGACGCCGGAAATACCGTGCTTGTAATAGAGCACAATCTAGACCTTATTAAGACCGCAGATTATATAATCGACCTCGGCCCAGAGGGCGGCGACGGCGGCGGAACGCTTGTAGCATCGGGTACTCCCGAGGAGGTCGCAAAATGCCCGAAATCCTACACGGGTGCGTTCTTACGCGATAAACTCTCTATAAAAATGTAAACTAAAGGTGACATTATTATGAAGATTAATTTCAAAAAGCTAAATGAAAACGCAATAGTCCCGACCTATGGGACTGAATATTCGGCAGGCGCTGACCTTTACAATCTTCCTGTCGAAAACGTAACGGTAGAGCCTCACAAAACCGTACTTATTCACACGGGCATAGCTATGGAAATCCCCGAAGGATACTGCGGTCTTATTTTCGCACGCTCGGGACTTGCAACCAAGCGCGGTCTTGCTCCCGCAAACAAGGTCGGAGTAATAGACGCTGATTACAGAGGCGAGATTATGGTCGCTCTTCACAATCATTCCGACGCTTCTGTTACGGTCGAAGGCGGCGAGAGAGTGGCACAGCTTGCCATAGTTCCGTTCCTCAAGGCTGAATTTGCCGAGGTATCAGAGCTTTCGGACACCGTTCGCGGCGAGGGGGGCTTCGGCTCAACCGGCAAAAAGTAAGATATCAAAAATGCGTTTATTTTTTAACAATGTTATTGACTAATCGAAAACTTTGTGCTATTATATATAAGGTTTAATGAAATAATAAATAAATGTAAATAAAAAGGAGATTACCAAATGGCAACCTACAACAAGAAAACCATCGAAGACGTAGAAGTTTCGGGCAAGACAGTCCTCGTCCGTTGCGACTTCAACGTACCTATGAAGGACGGCGTTATCACCTCTGACAAGAGAATTATCGGCGCTCTTCCTACCATCAAGTATCTTATGGACAACGGCGCAAAGGTTATCCTTTGCTCTCATATGGGTAAGCCCCATGGCATTTTCACCGAGGGCTTCGGTCTTTCGAAGAAGGAAAAGAAGGCAGTTGAGGCTCTTCCCGAGGCAGAGCGCGCAGCTGCTACCGAGGAGTATCTTGCAAAGGCTCTTAAGGGCGACAAGAAGAAGTTCACCCTTGCTCCCGTTGCGGTAAGACTTAACGAGCTTCTCGGCGAGGGAAAGGTTACCTTCGCAGAGGACCTTATCGGTGAGGACGCAAAGGCAAAGGTTGCGGCTCTCAAGCCGGGCTATGCAGTTCTTCTTGAGAACACCAGATTTGACGCTCGCGAAACCAAGAACGGCGCAGAGCTTGCCAAGGAGCTCGCTTCTATGGCAGACATCTTCGTTAACGACGCATTCGGTGCGGCTCACAGAGCTCACGCTTCCACCGCAGGCGTTGCCGATTACATTCCCGCAGTATGCGGCTACCTCATTCAGAAGGAGATTTCGGTTATGGGCGCGGCTCTCTCCGAGCCTGCACGTCCCTTCGTTGCTATCCTCGGCGGTGCAAAGGTTGCGGATAAGCTCAACGTTATCGACAATCTTCTTACCAAGGTTGACACTCTTATCATCGGTGGCGGTATGGCGTTCACTTTCGCGGCTGCACAGGGCTATGGCGTAGGTAACTCGCTTCTTGACGACACCAAGATTGACTATTGCCGTGAGATGATGGCAAAAGCAGAGAAGAACGGCGTTAAGCTTCTTCTCCCCGTTGATACCGGAATAGTTAAGTCCTTCCCCGACCCCATCGACGCTCCTGTTGACGTTAAGTACGTTGACATTGCCGACATTCCCGCTGATATGGAGGGCTGCGACATCGGTCCTAAGTCTGCAAAGCTCTTCGCAGACGCTATCAACTCGGCAAAGACTGTCGTTTGGAACGGTCCTATGGGCGTATTTGAGAACCCCACTCTTGCAAAGGGTACGATAGCAGTAGCAGAGGCTCTTGCATCGAGCGCAGCAACCACAATTGTTGGTGGCGGCGACTCCGCAGCAGCTTGCGAGCAGCTCGGCTTTGCGTCCAAGATTACCCACATTTCCACCGGTGGCGGCGCATCGCTTGAATTCCTTGAGGGTAAGGACCTTCCCGGCATTTCCTGCCTTCTTGACAAGTAATTTTTGGTGATATTTCCCGCTCGCTCCCACTCGCTGTAGGTTTCTACAGCTTCGGGTCGCGAACGAAAAATCTCCCTCAAAAATTCCGTTGTCAACAGCTTTTGAAGCTTCGGTCGGAAGAACGACAAAACTTGCACAAAATTCTAAGCCGATGGTTTAGATGGCTTCGGGTCGCAAACGAAAAATCTCCCTCAAAAATTTCATTATCAATGACTTTTGAGGCTTCGGTCGGAAGAACGACAAAACTTGCTCAAAAACGGGCATTATTTTAAAAACACGGATAGGAAACAAACGTATGAGAAGAACAGTAATCGCGGGCAACTGGAAGATGAATATGACCCCCTCGGAAACGAAGAAGTTCATCACCGAGCTTGCTCCTATGGTAGCGGGACTTGATAAGTGCGACGTCGTGCTTTGCGTTCCTGCAATTGATATTCCTGCGGCTGTTGAGGCGGCAAAGGGAACTAATATAAAGATTGGCGCGGAGAACGTGCACTTCAAGGCATCGGGCGCATACACCGGCGAGCTTTCGGCTTCGATGCTCGTTGAGGCGGGCGTAGAGTACGTCGTTATCGGACATTCCGAGCGCAGACAGTACTTTGGTGAAACCGACAAGACCGTCAACCTTCGCACCAAGGCGGCGCTCGAGGCAGGCCTTAAGGCTATCGTTTGCGTTGGCGAAACTCTTGAGGAGCGCGAGCTCGGCTATACCGAAACTCTACTTAAGTATCAAACCAAGATTGCTCTTACCGGAGTTACGGCAGAGCAGCTTAAGAACGTTATCGTTGCTTACGAGCCTGTATGGGCAATAGGCACGGGCGTTACCGCAACTGCCGAGCAGGCAGACGAGGGCAACGGCTTTGTCAGAGCGGCAATCGCCGAGGCATTCGGCGCTGACGCGGCAGAGGAGGTCACCGTACAGTACGGCGGCTCTATGAACGACGCTAACGCGGCAGAGCTTCTTGGCAAGGTTAACGTTGACGGCGGTCTTATCGGCGGCGCATCGCTCAAGACCGACAAATTCACCGCTATCGTCAAGGCGGCTCACGCGTAAAAACGGAAACTAATATAAAAAGAGTCGGCAGGAGAAAACTGCCGACTTTAAACTTCTAATAAATTAGAATTATTAAGAGCTACTGGTCGAAGTTCACAACAAGAACTAGAAGTTTGTGTGAATGTTGCACAAAAAAACGAGCATAAAACCGTAAAAATGCCTATGGAAAAAGCTCTTAAAGTTTGATATAATGTTACCGTTAATAAATATATTTTCAAAGGAGAACTAAAAATGGCAGGTCTTTCACTCAGACACATTTACAAGAAGTACCCCGGCGGCGTCGTTGCCGTTTCCGACTTCAACCTTGAAATCAAGGATAAGGAGTTCCTTATCTTCGTTGGTCCTTCGGGTTGCGGTAAGTCCACCACCCTTCGTATGATTGCAGGTCTTGAGGAGATTTCCGAGGGCGAGCTTTACATAGGCGACAGATACGTTAACGATATCGCTCCTAAGGACAGAGATATCGCGATGGTGTTCCAGAACTACGCTCTTTATCCTCATATGACTGTTTTCGACAATATGGCATTCGGTCTTAAGCTCCGTAAGGTTCCCAAGGAGGAGATTAAGAGAAGAGTTGAGGAGGCTGCAAGAATCCTTGACATATCCCACCTTCTTGAGCGTCGTCCCAAGGCTCTTTCGGGTGGTCAGAAGCAGAGAGTTGCGCTTGGCCGTGC
>JAFVXK010000013.1 GCA_017501175.1 Clostridia bacterium
AAGCTTCTCTGCAACGAAGGGTCTGTAAAGACGAACCTTAACAAGACCTACCTTCTCGCCCTTAGCGGTAAGGTAATCGATAACCTCCTCAGCAACGTCGCAAACAGAGCCCATAGCGATAATAACGCGCTCTGCATCGGGTGCGCCGTAGTAGTTGAAGAGCTTGTAGTTAGTGCCAAGCTTTGCGTTAACCTTGTCCATATACTCCTCAACGACAGCAGGAAGCGCATCGTAGTAGGGGTTGCAGGACTCTCTGTGCTGGAAGAAGATGTCGCCGTTCTCTGCAGAGCCTCTGAGCACAGGAGCGGTTTCGGGGTTGAGAGATCTGTTACGGAATGCCTGAACAGCGTCCCAGTCAACCATATCTGCAAGGTCCTTATAGTCCCAAGCGGCAACCTTAGTTATCTCGTGAGAGGTACGGAAACCGTCGAAGAAGTTAAGGAAGGGAACTCTTCCCTTGATGGTAGCAAGGTGAGCAACTGCACCGAGGTCCATAACCTCCTGACCGTTGGACTCTGCCATCATAGCAAAGCCGGTCTGACGGCAGGAATAAACGTCGGAGTGGTCACCGAAGATGTTAAGAGCGTGAGAAGCTACGCATCTTGCGGAAACGTGAATAACGCAAGGAAGAAGCTCGCCCGCAATCTTATACATATTGGGGATCATAAGAAGAAGACCCTGGGATGCGGTGTAGGTGGTGGTAAGCGCGCCTGCTGCAAGAGAGCCGTGAACGGCACCGGCAGCGCCCGCCTCGGACTGCATCTCTACAACCTTAACATTAGTGCCGAACAGGTTCTTTGCAGGTTCGCCAAAAATGTTCTTGTCAGATGCCGACCAGGTGTCAGTTACCTCAGCCATATTGGACGAGGGAGTGATGGGGTAGATGGCAGCAACCTCGGTAAACGCGTAAGACACGTGAGCCGCGGCAGTGTTACCATCCATAGAAATTTTCTTTCTTTCTATCATGGTGTTCCTCCATATAATATAATTTTTATAAACCTCGTAATAGCTTGTCCGTTTCGCAAAGATGGACAAACGCTCCTTAAAGCGCGAAATAATCCAAGCCACAGATAATTATAGCACAAACTATATAAAAAGTAAAGGGGTATTTCAAAGTTTCTTGCGGAATTTTAAGATAAACGCAACGCTATCTTATACTCTTAATAAATTTTATTGCCTCGTCGTAGGAACAAATGAGATTTAGTGCAGAAAGCAGGGCGTCGGGCGTCATTCCGGTGGGAAGCTGCAAAAGCTCGCATAGTCTGTCGCGTCTGTCAGAAGCACCGGCAGCTCCTGTCAAGCCGTGTTCGAAAAAGTCAACTTTAGTTAGCATTTTGTCACTTTTTGAGTTTGGTAATTCTACACGCTCCCCGTCATTGATGAATGGAGCAAGCACTCTTTCGAGGATTTCGCGCGACATTCCCTCGACGCCGAGGAGTCCCGCCTTACCCGCTTTACTCTTGCGCTTCTCCTTCCCCTCTACCATAGGGATATAGGCGTGGTAAATTTTATCTTTTGGAAGTATTCCCGAAAGAAAGGAGCGTATTTGCACTCCTCCGCCGTCGGAATCGGTTAAAATTATTGCTCCGTCCGCGCAAAGTCTCCTCAAAAGCACCTGCTTTTCCTTTGAATTGAATATACCGAAGCCACCTGCAACTATAACCGTGCAGTCGAAAATCGACGAAAGCGTTGATTTATCATATCTTCCCTCTACAATTATAGGAAGAGAAATTTTCTTCTTTTGCATTATCTCATCTCTTTTCTATGCTTCTCACACAAGTCGGAGAGGGGACACGCCTCGCATTTTGGAGAGCGCGCCGAGCAGATTTCACGTCCGAAGAGGACTATTCTGTGGCAAAAATCCGAGCCGCTGCCGGTGGGAAGAAGCTCCCTTAAAATTTTCTCTATTTTTTCAGGCGACTTCTCTTTTTCGGGATACATACCAAGTCTTCCGCATATTCTTATGCAGTGCGTGTCGCAAACAACGGCGTCACCGTCAAAAACGTCGCCGATAATGAGATTGGCTATTTTTCTACCCACGCCCGAAAGCGTCAAAAGCTCGTCCATCGTTTGAGGAAGCTCTCCCCCGTATTTTTCAACCAGAGTGGCAGAGGCAGCCTTAATATTCGCCGCCTTCATTCTGTAAAGTCCGCAGGATTTAACCAGCTCTTCAATGCGAGAAATATCTCCGTTTGCCATACTCTCAGCGTTTGGAAACTCACGGAAAAGCTCTACCGAAACCTCATTAACGCGCGCGTCGGTACACTGTGCCGAAAGCCGCGCCATAACCAAAAGACGCCAGGGGTCGCCGCCGTACTTTAAGGCACATTCCGCGTCGGGATAAAGCTCACAAAGTCGCGCGGATATCCTAGCTATCCTATCCTTTTTCTCTTTTTTATTCAAGGCTCTCCGCCTCCTTTACAAGTCGCTCGGTAAGCTCAAGCGAAAGTCCGACAACCGTATCAAATCTTCCCTCATAGCCTACGACGAAAGCGCCGCCAAGACCTTGTATTCCGTATGCGCCCGCCTTATCCATAGGCTCTCCCGTGGCGATATATTCATCGATTTCGGTGTCTGTCAGCTCGCGAAACTCAACACGGGTGGTGTCTGTGCCGAAGAAGGTCCTCCCTTTATAGCAAACAGCAACTCCAGTATGGACGTTGTGCCGTCTGCCCGAGAGCTTTGCAAGCATACCGTGCGCATCGGCGGCAGATTTGGGCTTTCCAAGAATTTCTCCGTCGAGCTCCACCATAGTATCAGAGGATATAACGAGAGCTTCCTTGCCGACCTTTTCGGCAACCGCTACCCCCTTGCGAAGAGCTATTATAGCAGCGCTCTCCGCAGGTGTGCATCCTTGCGGCAGCGTTTCGTCGGCGTCCGACACTACTATTTCAAAATCCGAGTACAGCTCGGACAAAAGCTCTTTCCTTCGCGGCGATTTTGAAGCGAGTATAATACGCATACAGCTCTCCCTTCGGTTTTTAAGATATGATACCACAAAGTCGGGCAAAAGTCAACATAATATACGAAAAGCCGAGCGAATAATCGCTCGGCTTAAAATCGTCGTTTTTAAAATTACGGAGCCAAGAGAGAGTCGTCCTCGTACTTTACACGAATCTGCTCAAGGAACTCTTCCTTAAGCTGAACTGCAGCAGTGTAGTCGGTACGAATCTCCGTGGGCTGATAATCCCACTTATCCCAGATAAGCTGGCACCATCTCTTGTTGGTTGCACCTGCATAAGTAGATACTGCGTCGTCGTAGATCTTGTCAAGTGCGGTAGAAACGTTCTTACGAAGCTCCTGAAGAACCTCAACCGTGTGCTTATCACCGCCTGCGATAGCGTACTGAAGCTCGGTATCGTAGTAGTAGTTAAGTATATCGGTGGAGTGAGTTGACTGATAATCGAGCCAAGCGGTGCACTCCTTGAACTTGGTGGTAGCAACCGAGATTGCCGCAACCTTAGCAATGTTGTGAGATGCGGTGCGGTAGTATCTGTTAACGCCCTTTGCATCAACGTCAAGAGCTTTATCGAAGGTTCTGTACATGGGAACGGGAGCAACAGCAACGCCGTAGCCCTCACCCTTTGCAAGCATCTCCTGATATGCGGGCTGCTCAAGGTTTCCTGCGCAAATGATACCGCCGAAGAGCATCTGGTCGTTAGCGAAGAGCTGCTCTATGAGCATAGAGGGAGTGCTGTCAAAGCTATACTTCGAAGGCTCGCCGTTGTCGGTGTTTTTGGTAAATGCATAAACACCGGTGGACTGGAAGAGTGAAGTAACTGCGTCACAGAACTCACCGTAAACGCCTGCGGATGCAGGGTAAGATACGTTATAGAAACCGGTTTCCTCGTTGACGGTTCTGTCAATGATAGTTATACCGCTTCCGTAAAGAAGTCCCGAGCCGTGAAGACCGGAAAGAGATGCGTCAAGACCGAAGCCGTATATATCCTCATTAATATTAATGTTTTCACCTGTCTGATCGTGAACAGCGGCAGAAAGAACCTTGAGAGCATCGTAATTCCACTGGTAGTCCCAAATTACAGAGTTGTAAAAATCGTTGATTGAAAAGCTACCGTCACCGTCTGCATTGTACTGCTCAACCATCGTTACGTCAATACCCTCGAGCATAGCGATGTTAACGGGAACGATGAAGAATGCGCGAACAACGTCGGTGAGATAGTCGGATGCAAGAACGTACATCTTTCTCGTAGAGAAGGAAAGCGAGTTCATAAGGTCGTACATGTATCCCTCGTCATCTACGGAAGCGTCGTAATTCTTGTCATAAACGAATTCGAAGTAGTTCTTATCCTCGGACTTATACATCGTGGTGGAACGAAGGTTCGCAAACGCACCCTGAAGAGATGCGCTGACGGTATCGTACATAAAGTTAACGTAAATGTCCGCAGAGGTGTCCGAGTAGGACTTGGACTCGTTAGCTATACGGCTGATATTCTGACCCCACGCGTAATCCTTAACGTCAGGAAGGTAGGTCCAATGGATATCGGTTCTACTGACCGCCGTAGCTCTTCCGTTTCTGTAACGGATATCGTCGTCAAGCGGGTCGTTGTAATTGGTATCCTTTCCTGCAAGATATCTTCTTACCTGTGAAACGAGCTCGCCTGAACAAGTGTGCTCGGAAAGCTCAACGTTGAGCGTCTTGGTACTCCAGGTGTACTCGTAGTACTTCGATACGCCCTTTTCGTCGTCGGTGAACTCGCTATCGTCACGGTCGCCGCCGAAATCGTCGTCTTCGTTTCTATCGCAAGACGCCAGCATACCGCAGACACCAAGCATCATCGCCAGAACAAGAAGAAGGCAAAGAATTCTTTTTTTCATATCTGCTCCTTTTCTATTTTCGAGCCAAATCTTTCGGTCCTTGGCTCACGAACCGTATTTATTAAAGCTTCGTTATTATCCCGCGTCGGCGGGAAAAGGCACCCATCGGCTATCGGAAACGGTATCCGAGGCTGTCACGCTACTTTAGCGAATATATAATATCATACTGTTTTTGAAAAATCAAGTACAAAATATGAACACGGGTATTTTCTTGCACTATGCACAATGCTTTTTTGGTGTTTTTGTGCATTTGTACCAACCGTTTTCGACAAAATCGGTTCAATGCTCGCGCTTTTTCAGCTTTGGAAGCAGAGCAAAGAGAAGAAGCACCACAGCTCCTGCCGCGAGATAAATCTCCGGCGCCGGAATATATTGCGTGGTCATAGCGTCTGCCGAGGAAGAGTCCGGGAGAGGAATGTTAGCCGCCTTGTTTATCGCGTTTCCAACGAGAGGACCTATTATCATCGGAATAAGAACACTGAATATCATACGCACCCCCTGTAGCTTTCCTGCGTCTTGGGGTGGAGTGTTGTCACGCACTATTGCTCCTGCAAGCGCCGAAACGAAGATGTAGCCCGTAATCATAACGCAGCCCGCAGCTCCAAACAGTATAAGACGGGCGGTATGACTTCCCCATTTTGAAAAATACATAGCAAACAGTCCCACTGCCATAACGCCTGCCGCGTAGTAAAGAAGCCCCGCCTTATCCTTTGTGTCCGAAAGGCGCGTCAGATAGAGATTTATTCCCGCGCCTACGAGTATTGCAAGCGCAAAGACAGCGCTGTACTCAATTACGCTGAACCCGAGGTAAGTAGTCATATAAATTATCATATACGGCATAAATATCTGGCAGGCTATGCCGTATATCATTATAACGAGGAAGGCCAGATAAAGCGTAGGGTTAGCCTTCACAGTCGAAGGACGGAAGCCGTAAATCATATCGCGCAGTCTGCCGTTTTTCTCAAGCCTTTCGCTGTCGCGTATTAAGAAAAGTCCGCAAGCGCCCGAAAGAGATATAACTATTCCGAGAATAAGGAAGAGATTAGTGTATCCTATAAATCCGACAAGAATGCCAAATCCCCCCGCGACTACCAACATAGCAAGAAGAGGAAGAATGGAAAGAACGCCCTCTATACTGCCCCTGAACGACGGCTCGGTGTTATCGGTAACCCACGCGTTAAAAGCGGCATCGTTAGCAGTAGAGCCGAACAGCGTCATAACGCAGTCACAGACAACGGCAAGCGCGAGCGCTGTCGGAACAGCCTTCTCCACACTCATACCAAAAACGCTTGACACAAGCTCGGGCGATAGAAATCCAAACAGCGCAACCGTCACGCCCCATATAATATATCCTATGGATATAAAACCTCGACGGTTACCGAGCTTATCCGAAAGAGAGCCTGCCACTAGCGTGACAAGCGTAGCGACAACTCCCGACGCCTGCACCATAAGGGTTATGGAGTCAAGCGACGGTGCGATCTCCTCAAACACGAAGAGATTGAAGTACATATTCTCAACCGACCAGGCTATCTGTCCTATCATTCCAAACAAAAGAAGGACTGCCATATTTCTCGGCGACAGCGTTTTTTTCTCGTTTAACATTTGTGTTTGCCTCACTTCGATTTCATTCTTTTATTATGATACCACACCGGACGCTGATTGTCAACTTCACCTGTCCGAAGAAATATTTGCTATTGAGTATTTCGATAAAATGTGATACAATAGGAATAAGCAAAGGAGTTTTTATTATGAACAAGATACGAAATTTCATTTCGCGATTTAATAAACAAGCGCTGGTCGGCGGCTTATGCCTCGCTCTCGGAATATGCTTTATTGCCTTGTCGGGCGCTTTCTTATCGGTTACGGTCAGAGTAGCGGGAGCAATTCTCGGACTGATTTCGGCTGTGCGCTTTATTTTCGCAATCAAGCAGTACAGGGGCGGTTTTCTAACCGCGGCGGTAGTAAATTCGGCGCTTCTCTTTCTTGTCGGGCTTGTTGTCGCTCTTAATCCCGGCGGTACGCTAAATCTTATATACGCCACTATCGGCGCTTATCTCGTGATAAATGCATTGACGCACCTTTATCGCTTGGCAACCGCTAAAAAAATGGTGAAAAATCTCTCGTGGTGGGTTGAAATGCTAAGCTCCGCGGTAATTCTGGTGCTTGGATTTTGGCTTATATTCCTGCCGGGCGTAGCGCAAAGGTTAACCGAAATACTCGCAGGTGTGGCGCTTATAATAAAATCCGCAGAGCTGTTTGAAAAGGCGTACAACGAGGAAAAACAACGCAAAAAACAGAAAAGCAACGACATTGAGGCAGACTTCGTGGATAAATCCCACGAGCTGTAAGCCTCGCAAAAGCAAGAAATAGAAAAAGGGTGTCCCGCATCTTTCGGGACACCCTTTTAGCAAGCATCAGTTATACATTCCGTTAACCGACATATAGTTGTAAAGCTTTTCGCCGTGGTTCTGCTCTTCCTTTTGAATGGAAGCAAGAACGTCTCGCAAAAGCGGCTGGGAAAATTCAAAAACGCAGGTGTTATAGACACTCGAAACGTGCTTTTCCATCGAAAGCGCGTCCTTGCAAAGATAGGCGTCGTTCTTCTGCGCCTCCTCGGAGCAAGCGGATTTTTCACAAGTGAATTTCTCCTCGGTTGCGCTCTTTGGCTGCTCTGCGGTAACGTCATCTCCCGCCAGAATTTTTGTAATCGTTGCAAGATGTCCTGCCTCGTGCGTCTTAATTGAATTGAAAAGATTTGAAAGGCAGGGGTCGCACGCCTCTTCGGCATACTTTGTGTACTTCAGAATACAAAGCTGCTCTGCTCCCTTCAAATCCTCAAGCAGAGTTCTTTCCTTTTGTGTTAAAACCATATTAACCTCCCTTGCGCCCGTGGCGCATCGTTATCGGCTGTGCCGTAAGACAAGTATAGACCCCGCCGTTCTCTTTTATTCAAATGCTTTTTATTTCGAAATTTATTGGCAAAAGCGAAGCTCAAGGTCGCATAAATTGACAACTTTAATTTACATTTTGCACTTGTCGAAGCGGTTTTCTTTTGTTCTCGTACACTCTCTTTTCTCAACACGGGTATCCACTATCCGTCCTTCGTTGAAGAAAACGGGGCTCTTTTTCACGCCTAAAAATCAAAATATTGTTAATTTTGTGTTTTTCTCTTTATTTTTTCGTTCTTTTGTGTTATAATGTTAAACGGACATTTTTACCTTAACGGTATTAGCATAATTAGAACAGCGCAAACTGAAAGGATTTCTACTATGAAGAAAGACAAAAAGGAGCTCTCCTGCCGTCTTGGCAAGGTTGGCGGTCAGGCGGTGCTTGAGGGCGTTATGATGAAGGCGGGCGACAGAACCGTCACCACCTGCCGAAAGCCTGACGGCAGTATATATCTCACCGATGCAAAATTCGTGTCGGTAAGACGGAAAAACAAATTTCTCGACCTACCCATTATTCGCGGCGTAGTCAATTTCGTTGAAATGATGATTTTGAGTATGAAAACCATGACCGCTGCCGCCGAGGCTCTCGGCATTGAAGAGGAAGAAGAAACCAAGTTCGAAAAATGGCTGAAAAAGCACTTTGGCGCAAGACTTGTTGACTTCATAATGGTTATAGGTCTTGTCCTCGGACTTGCCCTTTCTCTTTTCCTCTTTTTGTTCCTACCGAACCTGATATCCTCGCTTTTGGACACCTATGTGTTTGGCGGAAAGCTCGGCGTATGGACGGCTGTGACCGAGGGTGTGCTAAAGGTTCTGATTTTTCTAGCTTATCTCTGGCTCGTTTCCTTGATGCCCGACATCAAGCGTACCTTTATGTACCACGGTGCAGAGCACAAATCGATTGCCTGCTTTGAGGCGGGCGACGAACTTACGCCCGAGTGCGCAAAGAAATATACTCGCTTCCACCCCCGTTGCGGAACGAGCTTTATGTTCCTTACCATTCTCATCGGCATTTTCGCAGGCTTCTTCATTAAACAGCTCATTCCCGGACTGCCTACCCTGCTTTATACGGTTATAAGGCTCGCAATTCTGCCGATACTTATGGGACTTGGCTATGAGGTCATACGCCTTGCGGGCAAGCACGACAATATCGCGACGCGCATTATGTCAGCGCCGGGTCTTTGGGCGCAGCGCCTTACCACGAAAGAGCCTACCGACGATATGCTGGAGGTTGCCATCATTTCTTTGAAATGCGCGCTCCGCGACGACTTCCCCGAATTCAAGGAATTCTATGAAGCGCGCGGTTGGGAGAAAAAAGAAGACGTCACCGAAGAGCAGACCGCAGCTGACACTCCTGCCGAAGCCGACGCGCCTGTCGAAAACCCCGATAGAGCCGAGGAAATTTTTGAGGACGTCGTTGCCTTTGAGGCGAAGCCGAGCGAGGACGCTGTATGAGACTGTCGGAGGCTGTAAGGCTTCTGTCCGATGCGGGTGTTGAAGAGGCTCGCACTGAAGCAAGGCTTATTTTCTCTCGCCTTGGCGGTATTCCCGAGCACGAATTGCTCTTTGACCCTGAATGCGACTGTGACGAGGTAATCTCGGCTGTTCACGAAAGATGTAAGCGCACTCCTCTTGCCTATATTTTTGGAGAGGTGGATTTCTACCGTGAAAGCTACAAGGTTTCCGCGGCTTGTCTTATTCCCCGTCCCGAAACCGAGCTCTTGGTAGATTACGCTTTAAAAAACATACCAAGCGGCGCTCGCTTTGCGGATATATGCACGGGAAGCGGCTGCATTGCCGTATCGGTTTTGAAAAATTCCGTTAAAACGACGGCTTTGGCTCTCGACCTCTCGGAAGATGCTGTTTCTTTGGCGCGCGAAAACGCCGCGCGAAACCGAGTTTCAGACAGGATAGAATTTGTCACGGGTGACGCCCTTTTGGGCATTGACGGCGAATTTTTCGCAATACTCTCAAATCCGCCCTACGTTTCGGAAGAGGCCTACGCCTCGCTCGACGAAGAGCTGTACCGAGAGCCGAAAATGGCGTTTCTCGGTGGACGCGACGGCGGAGATTTCTACCGAAAAATGATACCTCTTTACAAGAAAAATCTTTTGGACGGCGGCTTTCTCGCCTTTGAGATAGGCTACGACCAGGGAGAGCTTCTCACCTCTCTCGGTGAAGAAAACGGTATGTCCGTTGAAATAATAAAGGACTATTCAAATCTCGACAGAATAGCGGTTTTGAAAAACGCATAAATCACAGTCAGGCTCGCCTCGGCATATATTGCCCTTGAGGTGAAAAATATGACTGATAAAAAGCGCGTTGCGCTAATCTACGGCGGCAGAGGTCTTGAGCACTCGGTATCCGTCGCCGGAGCAAAAAATCTGATATCGCTTATTGACGGCGAGCGCTATGACACGCTTCCCGTTATGATTTCAAAAAACGGCGAATTTTCGCTGTGCTCCCCCTTTGTTCCCGTAAGCGACGGGATAACCGTACACCCGATTTGCAAGGACGGCGTCGGCGGTTTTGTAACCGACGGGGGAGAGTTCTTCCCTCTCGACTGCGCCTTTCCGCTTCTCCACGGGGATTTCGGTGAGGACGGAACGGTGCAAGGACTTTTATCCTCCCTCGGTATAGCCTTCGTTGGCTGTGACACTCGCGCCTCGGCTATATGTCTTGACAAGGCTGTAACCAAGGCTATCGCCGAAAGGCTTGGAATACCGACTGTAAGCTGGTCGCTTGTAACCGACACTTCAAGTCCGTGCGAACGGAATTTTCCTCTTTTCATTAAGCCCGACTGCCTTGGAAGCTCTTACGGTGCGGGCAGGGCTGAAAGTGACGAGCAATTTGACGCGCTCCTTCGTTCTGCCGCTCTTTTGGGCGAAGGGCGGGTGCTCGTTGAGGAGTTCAAGTCCCCACTGCGCGAGCTCGAATGTGCTTTCTTTGAAGCGCAGGGAGAAAGGCTCTTTACGCCTGCGGGAGAAATTCTTTGCGACGGCTTTTACAGCTACGAAAGAAAATATTCGCGGGGCGGAGCAAAAACCGCTGCGAGAGCGGATATAAAAAAGGCTGACGCTCTGAAAATACGCGAGTATTCCGAGGCGCTTTGCTCGTTCATAGGGATACGGCATCTCGCCAGGATAGATTTCTTCCTCGCGGACGGTATAATCTATCTCAACGAAGTAAACACTATGCCCGGTATGACCAAGAGCAGCCTTTACTTAAAGCTTCTCTCTGAAACGGGAATATCTCCCACAGAGGCGGTAAACCGCCTTTTATCAGACGCCGTCGGGTCGAGTGAGCTATGATAGGCATATTCGACAGCGGAGTTGGGGGGCTCACCGCGCTTTGCGAGGTAAGACGGCTTCTGCCAAGAGCAGACGTCACCTATCTTGCTGACAGAGAAAACGCGCCCTACGGCACGAAAAGCGAGGAAGAGATACTGCGCTATGTCAAGCGAAACTTGCAAAGACTTCGCGCTATTGGAGCTCAAAGGATACTCATTGCCTGCTGCACTGCCAGCACGCTTTATTCCCGTCTTACTCCCGAGGAGCGCGAAATATCAGTGCCGATAATAGTCCCTGCGGCGAGAGCGGCGGCAAACGCCACCAAGAACGGAAAAATAGCGATAATAGCAACTCGCGCAACCGTAAGAAGCCGAGCATTTTCAAGAGCGATTTCGGCAGAGCACGGCAAATACAAGACGCTGGAATTCGACGCTCAGGCGCTGGTCGGAATGGTCGAGGGCGGCGCGAGAGGAAGTGCGCCTCTGTCAAGCGCTGACGCAAGAGTGCTTTCCGAAATACTGCGCCCCGTCGGCAGCTTTGGCGCTGACACCTTGATACTCGGCTGCACCCACTTTCCGCATATCAGGGAGCATATCGCAATGCTTTTGCCGGGCGTAAATCTTATAAGCCCTTCCTTAGAGGGTGCTTTGGAGCTTGCAAAATCAACCGTACCCGATGAAAACGGCAGGACGGTTTATCTATAAAACGAAAAAGAAAGGAATTTGGAATGTCAAAGTACAGAAGAGGCAGAATTAACGACGCCGTAGCACAAGACCTCGCAATAGCTCTCGGCGACGTCCGAGAGCCCAAGGTTATCAATAATTTCGTCAGCATCACGCGCGCCGAGGTAGCCCCCGATTTGAAATACGCGAGCATTTATTTCTCCTGCGTAGGCGACTCAAAGGAAGCCGAGGAGGGACTGAAAAAATGCGTCGGTATGCTCCGTCATCACTTGGCGGTAAATCTTAATTTGCGTATAACCCCCGAGCTTGCCTTCGTTAAGGACGGCTCTATCGAGCACGGAGCAAAAATCGCAAGGCTTATCGAAGAAATCCACAAGGACGGAGAAAAGCGCGATGGACAGTAAAGTCTATGCTCTCTCGCTTGTCGAGTGTACCGAAAGACTGCTTAACGTAAAATCAGCCGTCGTTGTGACGCATATTCGCCCCGACGGTGATACTCTCGGCACTTCGGCAGCCCTTTGCAAAATTCTTGAGGCTCTTGGAAAAAATGCCGAGCTTTTGCCGTCCGACAAAGTACCGAGAAGGCTTGCCTTTCTCACCGAGGGCGTTAAAATCGCAGAAAGCATTGACGGAAAGAGCGTTATAGCCTGCGACGTCGCCTCTCCCTCTCAGCTCGGTTCTCTTTTCGAGAAGCTTCCCGAGGTATATCTTTCGATAGACCATCACGAGATTTCTTATCCCTTCTGTCCTCATTACACGGTTGGCGGAGCTTCAAGCGCCGCAGAGGTTCTACTCGGAATAGTCCGCGAGCTTACCTCACGCAGTCTTCTAAGACTTACGCCCGATATCGCCTACCCGCTTTATGCCGCAATGAGCTCGGATACCGGCGGATTTCTCTTTTCCTCGACAACCGCCGACACCTACCGTGCCGCCGCCGAGCTTGTCGAAACGGGAATAAATCACGCCGACATAAATCATAAGCTCTTCTACTCAAAGAGCGAGGAGCAAATAAGAGCGGAGGGCTTTGTTGCCGATACGCTCGTGTCGGTAGGTAATGTTTCCTACGCCCAAATAACGCTTGAAGACAAGGAACGTCTTAATCTTTCCGACGAGCATTTTGAAACGGCGATAGACGTTGTTCGCTCGCTTATCGGGACGGAAATAGCTTTCACGCTAAAGGAGCTCACCCCCGGAAAGTTCCGCGTTTCGCTTCGCTCCACAGGCTTCAACGTCGCTAAAGTGGCTGAGAGCTTTTCGGGCGGCGGTCACGTCCGCGCGGCAGGCTGCACCGTGGAAGCAAAAACTCCCGCCGACGCGGCTGAATTGATAATGAATGCAATAAGTAAATATAAAGGAAGTGCAAAGCAATGAAAGTCAGAAAAGCCATAATTCCCGCAGCAGGTCTTGGTACGAGAATGCTGCCTATATCCTACGCAGTTCCCAAGGAAATGCTTCCCATCGTCGATCTTCCCGCGGTTTATCATCTCGTTAAGGAGGCGGCTGACAGCGGTATTGAGGACGTTCTCATTATAACAAACAGAGGCAAGGAGGCTATGGAAAGCTTCTTTGACCGTTCCATAGAATACGAGGCGGCGCTCTCTGCGAAGGGTAAGACCGATGAGATAAAAATGCTTCGCGAAATCTCGGATATGGCAAACGTGTATTTCCTTCGCCAAAAGGAAACCCGCGGCCTTGGACACGCGGTTGGCAGAGCAAGGAAATTTGTCGGTGACGAGCCCTTCGTAGTGCTTTACGGCGACGACATTATCTTCTCCGAAAAGCCTGTATGCCGTCAGCTTATCGATGTTTACGAAAAATACGGACGTCCCGTCGTCGGCGTCAAGCCTGTTCCGTGGGAGCAGGTGAGAAAATATTCCTCACTCAAGGTTGAGCCCTGCGGTGATAATCCCGCTCTTACCTTCTGTACCGATATGATTGAGAAGCCCGAGCCCGGCCGTGAGTTTTCAAACCTCTCTATTCTCGGACGAGTTCTTCTCACTCCCGACGTCTTTGATATAATCGATGCGCTCGAGCCGGGCGCCGGCGGCGAGTACCAGCTCACCGACGCTATGGCAAAGATGGCTCGAAACGGCGGCATTTATTCGCTTGATTTTGAGGGCGACAGATACGACCTCGGCTCAAAGCTCGGCTTCCTCAAGGCAAACGTAATAAGGGGTCTTGAGCATTCGGAAACAGCTGAGGACTTCCGCGCGTTCATTAAGGACATTGCGGACAAGCTCTGATATGGAAATAAGAAGAGCCTCTGCGAAGGACGCCGCGGCTATCGCTCTTGCCGAAGAAGTATGCTTCTCTGACGCTTGGCAGGAAAGGGATATACTCGGCTATCTCTCTACCGAGGGCGGAATGGTTTTCGTCGCCCTTCGTGAAGGGAAGGTCATTGCATACCTTCTCGGACGTCTTATTGCTCCCGAGGCTGAAATATACCGCATTGCCGTTCTCCCCGAGGAAAGACGGCGCGGCGTGGGATACAGGCTTCTCGATTACGCAATGAAAACCGAGCTAGGAAGAGGCCTTGAAACCGTCTTTTTAGAGGTGAGAAGCCGCAACTGTGCCGCGATAAATCTTTACACGGCATACGGCTTTAAGCGCGTCGGTGTAAGAAAAGGATACTACAAAAATCCCGACGACGACGCTGTAATTATGCTTAAAGCTCACCCCGATGATTTGAAAAACTAAAGGACACACTATGAACATTCTGGCATTTGAAAGCTCCTGTGACGAAACCGCCGCCTCTGTGATAGAGGCAACAGACGGTCTGATTTCGATAAAATCAAGCATAGTTGCATCGCAGATAGAAACTCACAGGCTCTACGGCGGCGTAGTGCCCGAGATAGCAAGCCGCGCACACACCGAGGTCATATCTAAAATAACCTACGAGGCGCTTGAGGCGGCAAAGCTGTCGCTTTCAAGCGTGGACCTTATTGCAGTAACCGCCAATCCCGGTCTTATCGGCGCGCTGCTCGTAGCCGTCAATTTTGCAAAGTCATTAGCCGCGGCAAACGCTATTCCGCTCGTTGCGGTTGACCACATAAAAGGACACATTGCCGCGTCCTACATAGGCGAGGATACACCAAAGCCCCCGTTTATTGCCCTTGCGGTATCGGGCGGTCACACTTCTATATACAGCGTTGAGAGTTATACGAAAGCAAGAGTAATAGGCTCAACGCGCGACGACGCAATAGGCGAGGCGTTTGACAAAATAGGACGAATGATTGGTCTTTCCTACCCCGCGGGGCGCGACTTTGACGCTTTGGCGAAAGAAGGCTTCATCAAAGCCACGGGAGATACCGAGAATTTCTACTCGAAATACAAGAAAAGCGACGCTTATCGTGACACGGGTATGGCTCTTCCCTCGCCCGCGCTTCGCGACGGAAGCCTTGATTTTTCGTTTTCGGGACTGAAAACCGCCGCGATAAATCTTCTTCACCGCTATGAGCAAAGGGGAGAAGAAATAGACCGCGAGCTTCTTGCGGCAAGATATACCTACGAGGCGGTTGAAGCGGTTGCAAGACAGGTCGCCGAAGCGCTTCAGAGAAACCCGGGTCAAAATCTCGTTATGGCGGGCGGCGTTGCCGCAAACTCGCACCTTAGAAAAAGGCTCTCCGAGGTTGCAAAAAATGCAGGTGTCAGGCTCTTCACGCCTTCCCTCTCGCTTTGCGGCGACAACGCGGCAATGATAGGCGCACAGGGCTATTACGAATATCTTGTGGGTAGGCTGGCTGACTCATCTTTGAACGCAAGCGCCCTTGACTCTACGGAATAAAAATAAAAGGAACTGAAAATGGAAAGCATAGATAAAATACGCGGTACGTTTGAGAAAAAAATTGAAAACGCCAAGCCCTCGGTATCAACGGCGGTTATAAAGCGCTTACCGAGATATCACAGATACCTCGGCGACCTTCTGCGCGACGGCAGGTTCAGAATATCCTCTGCCGAGCTCTCGCGCATGATGAACGTTACCGCCTCTCAGATAAGACAGGACTTAAACTGCTTTGGCGGCTTCGGACAGCAGGGCTACGGATATAACGTCAAATATCTCCACGGCAAAATAAGCGAGCTTCTCGGCGTAACAAAAGGCTATAATGCCGTTATCGTAGGCGCAGGAAACCTCGGAAAAGCCCTCGCGGCTACACATATGTTCGAGAGAAGAGGCGTAAACCGTCTTGCGCTCTTTGATTCCAACCCCGAGATTATAGGAAGCGAAATATACGGTCTTCCCGTATATTCCGTGGAAACGCTCGGTGAATTTTGCCGTAAAAATTCCGTCAGTATCGGCGTCCTTACCGTTCCAAAGGAAGCGGCATACGACGTCGCGGTAGCTATGGCAGAATCGGGCGTTATCGGAATATGGAACTTTGCAAATATGGAGCTCAAGCTCCCCGAGCACAAGGAAGTCATAGTTGAGAACATACATCTTGGCGACTCTCTTATGACTCTTTGCTACGAAATAAAAACAAAAACCAACGAAAGTGAGCCGGTCTCTGCCGATGAGTAAGCTTAACCTAACAAAAAACAGCGTGAGCGCGACCTCTACCCAGAGCTTCCGCGAAGCATCTGCCGAGGAGCTTCGTGTTCTTATAGCCCTCACCGAGCTTGACGGTGGGAGCTTCACTCTTGCAGAGCTTGCCCGCAGCGCAGGTGTGTCTGTTGCGCGAGCTAGAGCAGCTACGGCGCTTTGGCAGGCGGAAGGGCTTTTTGACGACGGCAAACCCGAAGAAAAAGCTCCTGCCAATAACGTAAAGGACGAATTTCCCGAGCGTTTTTCTTCGGAATTGTACGAAGAAACGGCAATCGAAACCGCAAACACCGTGAGAGATGCCGAGCTTGCCGAGCTTCTCACGGAATGCGCCGCTCTTATGGGGAAGCCTGCTCTGACTACGGCAGAGGTTAAAAAAATAACTTCATTATATAGTCAGCTGTCGTTAAGCGAGGAGTTTATCTTTACGCTTGCGGCGCATCTTGCCGAGCAAAACAAGCTATCCGCGACAATGCTCGCAAAAAAAGCCGAAAAGCTTGTCGAAAGCGGTATTGACACCATAGAGGCGTTAGGCGTGTACATAGAAGACGATGGACGCGAAAGCGGAACAGACAGAGAATTCAGACGAATATTCGGTATCTATAATCGCAATCTCTCAAAAACAGAACGCGAATACTTCAAAAAATGGAGCGAGGATTACTCCTTTGACGTAGAAATCGTAAGCGAGGCTTATGGAATTCTGACCAAAAACAACTCTGCCTCGGGAATTTCGCTTCCTTACATCGATAAAATACTTACCAGATGGCACGAATGTGGCTGCACAACTCTTGCCGCCTGCCGCGCCCAGTGCGAAATAGACAAAAAAGAGCTTTCTGGCAAAAAGGCAGACGGACAGTGGCGCGAAAAGCCTGACAAGAAGCCTAAATTCGTCAATTTTGACGTCAACGAGGTCTTCAAACGAGCTCTTGAACGCAGCTACGGAAACGAAGAAAAAGACAACTAAAGTTTACAAAAAACAGCATTTTCTCTTGAAACAGGAGGGCTTATGTACACATACGACAATTTTCATAAGGTAAAAGAGGAGCTTGAGGCAAGCAGAAGGCGCGCCCGTACAGAAGCAGAGGAGCGTTCAGCGGCTCTGGCTGAAATTTCGCCCGAAATTGCCGCAATAGACGAGGAATTACGCGGCACGGGTATGCTCATTTTCAAAACGGCCTGCTCCGGCGGCGATATCGAAAAGATAAAAAAGCGCAACGTTGAGCTCAACGAAAAGAGACGTAAAATAGTGCTCTCACTCGGCTATCCCGAGGACTATACCGAGCCGAAATACTCCTGCCCTGTTTGCTCCGACGTAGGCTTCATAGACGGAGTCAAAATATGCAGCTGCTTCAGAGAGCGTCTTTTTATGCTGAATATTGCCTCGTCGGGAATGGGAAATCTCATAACGAAGCAGTCCTTTGACAACTTTGACCTTGAGTGGTACCGTGACGACGATGATGGATATAAGCGTATGTCAAGGACGCTTGATTCCGCAAAAAAATATGTCTGTGATTTCCCCACAAAAAGAAGCAATTTGCTTCTTTTAGGCAACACGGGTACGGGCAAAACCCATATTTCAACCGCTATTGCAAGGGAAATTATAGCAAAGGGCTACTCGGTTCTTTACGACAGCGCCGAGAACATTCTCCTTGATTTTGAGGCCGACAGATTTAAAAGCGGATACGGTCCGCACGAGTCCAAGTCCGAAAAATATATGGAGTGCGAGCTTTTGATAATTGACGATTTGGGAACAGAGTTTTCCTCTCAGTTCTCAACCGTCGCTCTGTTGAATTTAATAAATACGAGGCAGAACAAGGGCCTTGCAACGATAATTTCAACAAACCTCACAGCTGAGGACCTCGCCTCTCGCTACGATGGAAGAATATATTCGAGAATAGCAGGCTCGGATTATCAAATTCTTTTGTTTAACGGGCGTGACCGCAGACTTTATGGCTAATAAAGACAAAGACGCCGCCTTCATGCATTTAAAATTCAATACGAAAGCAATATGGCGCTTTTCATGCTCCGTCGCATATTTTATGCGTTTTGGGCATTGGAAAGCGCCTTTTAATTAAGTAATCCTTTATTTTAGATAAATTTAACGAATTTCGCTTGAAAAATTCGTCATAATGCCGAAGGACAAATTGGGTTTTAGTGTTGAAATCGATAATATTTTATGATAAAATTAATATTACTAAAATAATTTTCGAAAGCGAGCAAAGAAAATGAAAAATGGATTGAAGTTAATTCTGTTAGTTGTTTCTGTTGTTCTCTGCTTCTCACTGCTTACAGCGTGCGGCGGAAACCAAGACAACTGGACTCCAACGGGTAAGGACGTTACTCTTATTGCTAAGGGTGACTCTGCAAAATACCTGTGCATTTATGAAGGACCCAATTTGGATGCAAAAAATGCCGCCCTTTCGTTCAAGTCTGAGCTTGGCAAAAACGGTCTGAAATGCGTTCAGACGATTTTCGGTCACACCTCTGAATCAGGAGATTACGAAATTCTCTTTGGCGAAACCGACAGAGAGGCATCGAAGGTAGCCGTAGAGCTTCTCAAAAGCAAGGAAGCCGAGAACAAGGACGCTTATCACTGGGTATTTTATTACAGAGACGGAAAGCTCGCAATAGCTGCAAACGGTGAGATTGCGTATAAGTTTGCAATCGAGGACTTCTTTGAAAAACATCTCACCGACGGCGGCATAGTTTTCAAGGATACTCTTAAAGAACACGTCCTTCTAACCTACGATGAATATGAAGAGTATCTCGTTGAGCAAGAAACAATTGCCGCCGAGGAAAAGAAAAAGGAGCACGAGCAATACATACCCGAGCTTTTAGCCTTACTCAACACTCAGCGCACCGAACTTAACGGTATTCAGAGAGCATGGGACAGAAACGCCGCCATCACCTCACAAAACCCTCAAATTTACATCTTCCAAGAATATACCGAGGATATGGTTTACGAGGCGGCTAACGATTACATTGCAGACGTGTATGAGCACCAATCGCCCGCAAAATATCCCACTAAGAAGCAGCACCCCCGCCTTCTTATCACGGAGGACAATCTTCCCTTAATAAAGAAGGTGCTAGTAGATGATAACCCAACCAACGAAACCTTCAAGAGCTTAGTCGAAAACGTTCTTGCAAATAACGGTGTTCTTCCCTCATCCTCCAATCAGGGTACAAACGCTACGTTGCAAACATCCCAGGTTCATAACTACAGCTCCAGTTACCTTTACACTATTCAAGCAAAGGCTCTCGCATACCAGCTGTACGGCGATGCATACTACGGTTATCAAGCTATACTTTACCTCAAGAATTACATAGAATCTCTTGATATCATAACACTCGGTGACCAGTGCCGTTACTACGGATACGTTATGTTCACCGCAGCTATCGTTTACGACTGGTGCTACGACCTTCTTACAGAAACCGATAAGACTCAGATTATCGCGGGCGTTGAAAACTGTCTTTGCCGAGATGACAAAAGCCTTAAATCCTCCGAATCAAAGATGGAGGTACTCTTCCCTCCTCAAGACCAGGTAGCAATAGCAGGTCACGGTAACGAGTATCAGATTCTCCGTGACTTCCTCGCATTCTCCGTTGCTATTTACGATGAAGTGCCCTCTTGGTATGAGTACGTCGGAGGAAGAGTTTATAACGACTTCCTTCCCGCAAGAGAATATCTCTACCAAGCAGGCGTAACTTGGCAGGGAACAGGCTACGCATTTACAAGACACGCACCGACACTGTTCTCCGCTTGGATTCTTCAGGTTGCTACCGGTGAGAATCCTTACAGCGATGTTTTACACGACGCAATTGAAGGCTTATTCAACTACGAGGTTGCACCCGGCTATACCTTCTCCGACGGTGACAAGACGGGAGACCTTTGGCCTATATATGACCATTCGCACCACGCGTATCTCGCAGCATATCTTTATAAGGATTCCGCTATGCTGAACCTGGCTGATTTCCTGTACAACACAGAGTACCAGAAAAATGCCGGCAAGGACCCCTACTCCAACTCCGGATACGGTGGCTTGCAATCTGTTTCCTTCATAGTGCTTCGCAGCCTTTGTGATCTCGAACCGAACGACAACAGATACGAGAATATGGAGCTCATTAAATATTACGGCTCTTTCCTTGGTCAGTACGTTGTCCGTGAGGCTTGGGACGACGACTCCTCGGCAGCGGTATTTATGAAAATCAAGGAGCGCTCTACCTCAGGTCACGAGCATCTTGACGCAGGTACCTTTGAAATTTATTACAAGGGCATGCTCACCACGGACGGCGGCTGTTACAACAACGACGGTCACGAGCACTCAATGTACTTCCACGACGCCACTATATCCCATAACGGTCTGATAATTTACAACTCTGCACTTTCTAAGACCGAAAAGGGATGGTATTCCGGCGGCCAAAGAAGAGTTCCGGATACCAACTCCATGACCCTCGAGGCGTGGAACAAAAACTCCCAGATAGATACCGGTAAGGTTATCGGCAAACAGCATGCATACGCCGACGAGGAAGAAACTCAGCCTCTTTACGCTTACATAGCAGGTGACATCACCAAGGCGTATGACGCTTCAACCGTATCCTACGTCGGAAGAAGAATGCTCACCGTCTATACCGGTGATGAGGAATTCCCGATGGTATTCTTCGTGTTCGACGACATATTTGCAAACAGCAAGAGCTTTGAAAAGAGATTCCTTCTCCAGATAACCTCGGAGAACGCGCCTACCATCAGCGGCAACACGGTTATCACCGAAAATGGCGACGGACGCCTTGTTCTTACCTGCCTTTCCAGCGGCATTGAAATCAACCCCGTCGGCGGCAGAGCTTATAAGAGCAATGGAGATTACGACTCGGCTAAATCCAGCAACTATATCATAAACGGACAGCAATTGCGTCCTCTCGACAACGGCAAGGATGATGACGGACATTGGGGCAGAGTTGAGATAGTTTCAACCCGTTCTACCAAGGAAACGACCTTTATGAACGTGCTCTACGTTACCGATAAAGGAAACGACGAATCCGTTGAGATCAAAAAAATCGGTAATGCAAGCGGCGTTGAGGGCGGCGTATTCAACGGTAAGATAGCCGCCGTATTCGCAATCGACAGAAACGGCGCAAAGGATAAGCTTTCCTTCACCGTATCGGGTAACGGCAATATTGACTACTACGTATCCGGCGTTACGGCGGGCGAGTGGAAGGTTGCCGTCGACGGTAAGGACTGCGGTACTTATACTGCAACCGAGGAGGGTGGACTACTCACCTTCACCGCTCCCGCTGGAAGCGTTTCAATATCTCCTGTAAAGTAGAGCATTAAATTATTTTTACTAAAAATATATTTTGAAAGTGAGACGATTTAGATGAAAACGAAATTAAAAATTTTTGTTTTGGCCGTTTGCGCTGTTCTCTGCCTATCGCTTCTTACAGCGTGCGGCGGAGGCGGTGACGATTGGAATCCCACCGGTAAAGACGTCACCCTTATTGCAAAGGGCGAAGCCGCAAAATACCTCTGCATCTACGACAGCAATGACGAGGTTGCCAAGGACAGCGCGATGCTCTTTAAAAACGAGATAATCTCCAAAGGGCTTAAATGCGTATCCACGGTCTTCAACCACACCTCCGAGAAAAGCGATTTTGAAATTCTTTTCGGTGAAACCGACAGAGAGGCCTCCAAGGTAGCCGCAGAGCTTCTTAAGAATAAGATTGCTGAGGACAAGGAGGATGGGCTTCATTGGGTATTCTATTACAGGGACGGAAAGCTTGCTGTAATCGCAAGCGATTCGTTTGCCTACGAGCTTGCAATCGAGGATTTCTTCGATAAATATCTGACCGACAAGGGCATCGTCTTCAAGGATACCCTCAAGGAGCACTGCTCTGTATCTGCCGAGGAATACTTCAGACGCGTAGCCGAGGAAAAGAAGAAGGAGCACGAGGAGGAGATTGGCAACCTTACCGCTCTTCTTGAGGCACAGCGCACCGAGCTTTCCACCGTCAGGGGCAAGTGGGACAGATACGCCGACGCAAGTGCAACCAACAAAGAGGTTTACCTCTTTGCAGATTACACCGAGAACCTCTTCACTGAAACGACTACAAAGTGGGATTCTCCGAGCGCGTATCCCACAAACGAGCACCCCCGTCTGCTTCTCACTAAGGATAATCTTCCTCTTCTGAAGAAGACGCTTCTCGAGGACAGCGCGTACTCGCTGATTATGTCCTATGTCGACGCTACGCTTGACAACAACTGTATTCTTCCCGAGGCGACCTATCAGGGCGAAAACCCCACTGTACAGTCGAGCGAAATTCATAACTTCAGCACTCGCTCCCTCTACATCATTCAAGCGAAGGCACTCGCATATCTTCTCTTCGGCGACGAGTACTACGGATATCAGGCGATACTGTATATGAAAAACTACATCAAATCGCTTGACATCAAGTCCATCCCCTCAGACCAGTGCCGTTACTACGGCTACGTTATGTACACCGCAGCAATAGTTTACGACTGGTGCTACGACCTTCTTACAGAAACCGATAAAACCCAGATTATTGCAGGCGTTGAGAACTGCCTCTGCCGTGACGATAAAACAAAGAAAATAGTCAAGCAGAAGATGGAGGTTCGCTTCCCGCCCGACGCAGAGGCGGCAATAGCAGGACACGGCAACGAGTATCAGGTGCTCCGCGACTATCTCTCCTTTGCAATTGCCGTATACGGCGACAATAACTCCTGGTACGAGTACGTCGGCGGACGTGTATATCACGACGCTATCCCCGCAAGAAACTACCTCTACCAGACGGGAGTCGTATGGCAGGGCACGGGCTACTCCAACACAAGACACGCCTCGGCATACATATCAGCGTGGATGCTTCAGGTTGCAACCGGCGACAATCCCTACGATGACGTTCTTCACGACGCCGTCTGGGGTCTTCTCAATTACGAGGTCGCTCCCGGCTACACCTTCACCGACGGCGATAAGACGGGCGACGTCTTTGAGGAGGACTCCTACATCTTCCTCGCTTATATGGCGGCATATCTCTACGGAGATTCCGATCTTCTCGCTAAGGTAAACCGTATAATGTACGAATACTTCCCCGACTCCTCCCCCTTCAGCAGTCCGGGATACGGCGGAATAAACCATATTGCTCGCGTGGTGCTTCGAAGCCTTTGCAAGCTTGAGGCAAGCGAGGGTGACGGATACGACAATATGGAGCTCATCAAGTACTACGGTTCCTTCCTCGGTCAGTACGTTGTCCGTGAGGCGTGGGGAGACGAGTCCTCTGCGGCGGTCTTTATGAAGATTAAGGAGCGCACAACCGGCGGTCACGAGCACATGGACGCAGGTACGTTTGAGATATACTACAAGGGAATGCTCACGAGCGACGGCGGCTGCTACAACAACGACGGTCACACCCAGTCAAAATACTATCACGACGCTACGATAGCGCATAACGGTCTTATAATCTATAACTCGGCACTCTCGAAAACCGAGGGCGGATATTACTCCGGCGGTCAGTTAAGGCCCGACGATACCAACGGTCTTCCTCTTGACAAGTGGCTCGAGAACAGCACGATGGATACTGGTAAGGTTGTCGGCAGACAGCACGGCTACGCCGACGATGCGAAAACCCAGCCTCTTTACGCTTACATCGCAGGCGACATTACAAAGGCGTACGACGCCACTACCGTATCCTACGTCGGCAGAAGAATGCTCACCGTCTATACCGGCGATGAGGATTATCCGATGGTGTTCTTTGTGTTCGACGACATCTTTGCAAACAGCAAGAGCTTCGAAAAGCGTTTCCTTCTCCAGATATCCTCTGACAAAGAGCCGACTATAAGCGGCAGCAGAGTAATTACCGAAAACGGCGACGGACGCCTCGTTCTCGCATGCCTATCGAGCAACGTCAGCATCAATCCCGTCGGTGGCAGAAGCTACGATGCGAAAGGAAACTACGACGGCAAAAATTCAAACAACTACTGCGTCAACGGAGTACAGCTGGTTCCCCAGAACCCTAATGCCGACGACGGACATTGGGGCAGAGTTGAGATAGTTTCCACCGCAAGCACGGCGCAGACCACCTTTATGAACGCAATCTACGTTACCGACAAAGGTAACGACGACTTCGTTGATATAAAGAAACTCTCTAACCCCAAGGGCGTTGAGGGCGGAATCTTCAACAAGCAAATCGCCGCGGTATTCGCAACCGACAGAAACGGCGCAAAGGATACGCTTTCCTTCTCGGTATCGGCAAACGGCAGCGTTGACTACTATGTTTCGGGCGTTGCGGCAGGCGAGTGGAAGGTTTCGGTTGACGGCAAGGACTGCGGTACTTACACTGCAACAGCCGAAGGCGGACTTCTCACCTTCACAGCACCCGCAGGAAGCGTTTCGGTAACTCCTGTAAATCTCAGCAAATAACATCAATCCTTAAAGGGCGACTCCTAAAAGCCGCCCTTCTTTTATTCATATTCAAAAGAAAGTGAAAAACGAATATGTTTTTCCAGTCAAAATCGACGCAAGTCTTGAAGAAAATTCACTCGCATTTGAATATATTTAACTTGACAAATTTCTACCGCAAGGTTAGAATGTTATTAGGTAAAACAGAAAGTGAGAAAAACAAATGAAATTTTATTTTAAATTAACACTTTTGCTTGTTCCTTTGGTGCTCTGCTTCTCGCTTCTTACAGCGTGTGGAGGAAACGGCGACGGTTGGAATCCAACCGGCAAGGACGTAACCCTTATTGCAAAGGGCGATGCCGCCGAATACCTATGCGTTTACGAGGCAGGTAGCGACGTTGCAAAAAACGGAGCGCTTGAATTCAAATCCGTATTGAATTCAAACGGTCTCAGATGCGTCCCCACAATTTTCGGTCACACCTCTGAATCGGGCGAGCACGAAATTCTCTTCGGTAAAACCGACAGAGAGGCATCGAAGATAGCCGCAGAGCTTCTCGAAAGTAAGATAGCCGAGAACAAGGACGCTTATCATTGGGTGTTCTATTACAGAGACGGCAAGCTTGCTATAATTGCAAGCGACGAGTTTGCTTATGAGCTTGCGATAGAAGACTTCTTTGGCAAATATCTCACAAAAAACGGCATTGTCTTCAAAGACACCTTGAAGGAAAGCGGTATTTTGACATACGAGGAATACGAGGAAATCCTCGCTGAGGAAGAACGACTTGCCGCTGAGGAAAAGAAAAAGGAGCACGAGCAATATCTTGGTGAGCTCACCGCTCTCCTCGACGCACAGCGCACCGAGCTTTCGAGCATCAGGGGCACCTGGAATAAATACGCCCCGATAAGCTCCAAAAACCCCGAGCTCTATCTTTTCAGCGACCACACCGCTGACCTGACGGCAGTCGGAGCAAAGTCTTGGGATTCCCCGAAGGTATATCCCATAAGCGAGCACCCCCGTCTTATGCTTACCAAGGATAATCTTCCCCAAATAAGGAAGATGCTTCGAGAGGATACACTCACAAATGCAAAGTTCAAGGAGCTCGTTGATACCGAAATCCCGAACAACTGTATTCTTCCCGAGCCTACCTATCAGGGAGAAAACACCACCGTGCAGTCGAGCCAGTTTCATAACCACAGCGATAATTACCTCACCATCATTCAGGCAAAGGCTCTCGCTTATCTCCTCTACGGTGACGAGTACTACGGCTATCAGGCAATTCTTTATATGAAGAACTACCTTAAGTCGCACGACATCAAGGTAATTCCCACCGACCAGTGCCGTTACTACGGTTACACCATGCGTACTGCCGCTATGGTTTACGACTGGTGCTACGACCTTCTCAACGAAACCGACAAAATTCAGTTCATCGCAGGCGTTGAAAACTGCATTTGTCAGGGCGAGAACGACTTCTCCGACAAAATGGAGGTTGGCTTCCCTCCCGAAAGACACGGTGCCGTTGAGGGACACTCCTGCGAGTATCAGATTCTCCGCGACTATCTCTCCTTTGCCGTTGCTGTTTACGATGAGAACAGCACCTGGTACGAGTACACCGCCGGAAGAATATACGACCAGTTCATTCCCGTCCGTAATTATTACATCTCTCTTGCTGGCATTCCCCAGCAGGGCTCGGGATATTGCTTTGCAAGACACTCCAACGACCTCTACGCCGCGTGGATTTTCAAGGTTGCTACCGGTGAAATTCCCTTTGACGACTCTATGTCCCAGGCGGCTTGGGGACTTTACAACTACGAGATTTCTGCCGGAAAAATCTTCAACGACGGCGACAAGACGGGCGACTGGACCGATATGGACGACTACTACTACGTAGCATATCTCAACGCCTACGTCTATGAAGACCCCGATATGCTCGCTATGGGCGAATTCCTGTTAAATGAATACAACAGGCACTGCAGTATGGGACACGACGACATCAACGTTGTTGCTTACGTTGCTCTTCGCGGTCTTTGCAAGCTCGAGCCCTCCGAGAACAGATATAACGGAATGAACCTCATTCAGTATAACGGCACACCCCTCGGTCAGTATATCGTCCGCAACGTATGGGATGACGAGTCCTCGGCGGCGGTATTTATGAGAATCAAGGAGCTCTCCTCGGGTGACCACGAGCATATGGACAGCGGTACCTTCGAGATATACTATAAGGGTATGCTCACAAGCGACGGCGGATGTTATAACAACAACGGCCACAAGCACACCAAGTACTTCCACGATGCAACAATATCGCATAACGGTCTTATAATCTACAACCATAATCTCTCTACAACCGACGAGGGCTGGTATTCGGGCGGACAGGCGCGTCTTCCCTCTCCCGGCTACGATATCAACACCTGGCTCGGAACCTCTCATATGTCTGTCGGTACAGTAACGGGCAGACAGCACGGCTATTCAGACGAAGCACAAACCAAGCCTCTTTATGCCTACATTGCCGGTGAAATCACAAAGGCTTACGATTCCTCAACCGTAGGCTACGTCGGAAGAAGAATGCTCACCGTTTATACCGGTGACGAGGACGTACCCATGGCATTCTTCGTCTATGACGATATTACCGCAAAGAATAAGAACTTTGAAAAGAGGTTCCTTCTTCAGATAAGCTCACCCGACGAGCCCACCATTAGTGGCAAAACCGTAATCACAGAAAACGGCGGCGGACGTCTTGTGCTTACTTGTCTTTCCAAGAACGTCGAGATAAACGGCGTGGGTGGCAGAGCCTATAAGAGCAACGGAAGCTATGATGCTGCAAACTCGAAAAACTTCCTTGTCAACGGAATTCAGCTCCGCCCGCAGAATGAAGGCGTAGATGACGGACACTGGGGCAGAATCGAAATAGTTTCAACCCGTCAGAACAGAGATGCGACCTTTATGAACGTTATATACGTTACCGACAAGGGCAACGATGCCGACGTTGATGTCAGGAGCATCTCGGTTGCAAACGGCGTTGAGGGTGCGGTGTTCAACAAGAGGATTGCAGCCGTGTTTGCGTCTGCAAGAGATGGTGCAAGCGAGGCCGTTTCCTTTACCGCATCTGGCGACAGCGAAATCGACTACTACGTTTCCGGTCTTGCGGCAGGCAAGTGGAAGGTTACGGTTGACGGTAAGGACTGCGGCACTTACGACGTTTCCGCATTCACAAAGGCAACCTACGATAAGGACACCTACCTCGCAACCTCGAAGGACTCCCAGGGTGGACTTCTCACCTTCACAGCACCCGAAGGAAGCGTTGTAATAACTCCTGTAAACTAATCAAATAGCGCAAACAAACGAAAGGGCGGTCTCGTATGAGGCCGCCCAAAATAGAAAAAACGGGTCTGGTCTTGGCTTTTCGCTCTGTAAAGTTTTTTTACAGAAGTTTAAGAGCGAAAGCTTCTATTATCAGATTGGTATCAGATTGGAGGCAGAAAATGTCCAACGCAAAGAAACGCGTAATTTTTCTTGTTGTGGCTTTTGCTATACTTACGGCATTGGTTTGCTTCGGAATGGCTTCGTTTGCAAACGAAGCGCCTGCGGCAAGCATTAAATACCATAATTTATCGTACAAGAGCAACGTTTCGATAAAGTACGCCGTCGAGGTTACGAGCTTGCCCGAAGGCACAGGCGTAGCAGACGTTATTGGTGTTAAGGTCAGAAAGGGCGACGCCGACTACGAGGCGGATTACGAGGGACAGACGTTCATTAACGGGGCGGAATACTCGGTATTCGGATTCTCTGAGCTTTCTGCGGCGGAAATGACCGTTGACGTGTATGCGACACCTTACGTGAAGATTTCGGATACCAAAATAATCACAGGCAAGACGCATAAGAACAGTGTTCTCGATTATTCGTATAAAATCCTCGGTAAAATCGAGGGCGGCAAGGAGCTTTCGCCAAAGGTCAAAGCTCTGGTCGCAGCTATGCTCTCGTACGGAGCTGCTATTCAGGATTACAGCGGAATAAACGTTGACCGCCTTGCAGATGCCGATTATTACCAGATAAAAGCTATAAACGGCACACTTCCCGACGGCTTTGATAAGGGACTTTACCAAGAGGGCGACACGGTTACGCTGACCGCTTCTTCAAAGAGCGGATATATCTTCAAGGGCTGGAAAAATTCTGCTGACGAATACGTAGGCTATGACTTCGGTCTATCGGTGACTGTGGTTACGGCAAACGAAACATATACCGCCGAGTACGAGGCGGATACAAGTATAAAGTACGTGCTCGACGGCGGTACGCTTCCCGCAGGCTCCTGGGATAATTATGTGCTTGGCAGTGCCTTCACGCTTCCCCTGCCTGCGAGGGAAGGATATACCTTCATAGGCTGGTACACCTCTTCCGATTTAAAGGAAAGCACGAAAATTTCTAAGATACCCGCAGATGCAACAGGCGGATACACCCTTTATGCTAAGTGGGAAATTGTCAAGGTAGAATACAGTATAACCTACAACCTGAACGGCGGTACGCTTGCTTCCGGCTATCCCGATAAATATGAGCAAGGAACTGCTGTAACGCTTCCCATTCCTACAAGGACGGGATACCTCTTTAAAGGCTGGTATAATAACGCAAGCTTTAACGGAAGTGCGATAACATCCGTTTCAACAAGTTCCGTCGGCAACCTCTCCCTCTATGCAAAATGGATTTCTCAAATTGAACAGGCCGTCATTGAACAAAGAGCACAAATCGCAAACAACCCGTTTGGCACAATAACGACGGACCTCTATGCAATAGCAGATAAGGACTGGGGCACACCCTCGGCAACGCTAAAGGATGAGCACCCAAGACTTCTGATTACCAACGATAACCTTCCGCTCGTAAAAACTATGTTGAACGAGCGCAACACTACGAACACCATTTTCAAAAATTACGTCAATCGTACCCTGGAAAATGACGGTATTCTTAAGGATACATCAAACAACTTTGACGGTTATCCTCTTGACATAATTCAGGCAAAGGCGCTTGCTTACCTCATTTACGAGGACGAGTATTACGGTTATCAGGCAATTCTTTATATGAAGAATTTCCTTTTGTCACTTAACATAGTTTCGCAAAGCGACCAGTACCGCCAGTACGGTCAGGTAATGTTCACGGCAGCGCTCGTTTACGACTGGTGCTACGACCTTCTCACAGAGGAGGACAAGAACCAGATTATTGCCGGAGTTGAGCACAGAATTTGCCGTATGGAAAATAGTTCTGGGCTTGCTATGGAGGTTGGCTTCCCACCGTCCGGGCTTGATTCGGTTTCGGAGCACGGAGCGGAGCATCAGATTCTTCGCGACTACCTCTCCTTTGCCGTGGCTATTTACGACGAGCTTCCTTCATGGTGGAACTACATTGGAGGCAGAGTTTATAACGACCACGCGGTTGTAAGAAACTATCTCTATCAGTCGGGTGTTCTTCAGCAGGGAACGGGCTACTTCAACACAAGGCACGGAGCCGATCTTGCAGCCGATTGGATTCTCACAGTTGCGACAGGCTCAACTCCCTTTGATGACTGTATGCACAGTGTCGTACGCAATATGCTGGGATATGAGGTCGCGGCCCAAAAGCTGTTTAAGGACGGCGATGCCGGTTATGACTATTACGTGAGAATGGATAAAAATACCTTCTATGCTGTTCCTGCATATATCGCGGCTTATCTTTACGAGGATTCCGGTTTGCTTGCACAAGCGAATTTCATATTGGGCGATAGATATTTCGGAAGCACCAGCTATGTCCAATCCGATCCGGCAGATTTGTCACCTGCCCTCTTCGTAGCTCTTCGCGGTCTTTCGAACACAACGCCTGCCGAGGATAGACACGAGGGAATGCCTCTCATACAGTACAACGGACATACGATGGGGCAGTATATCATACGTAACCGCTGGAGCGACGAGGGCGATGCTGCCATCGTTTTGATGAGAATTAAGCAGCTTAACACCGGCTGTCACGAGCACGAGGACTCGGGTACGTTCGAGATTTACTACAAGGGAATGCTCTCGAGCGGCGGCGGAGTTTATGCCAGCTATTACGCTTCCGGAAAAGAACACACAGAGCATTTTTACAACAAGACTATATCGAAAAACGGACTTATAGTATATAATCCTTCAATATGGGATTACAGTAGTGACACCGAAACAGTCAAGTGGTATTCGGGCGGTCAAATAACCCAGATAACGCCTAAAAACTTCAACGAGCTTATGCTGCCGAAGCACGTAAAGGCATCAGTAACGGGCAGGCAGCACGCATATATCGGCGGCGATGAAACAAATCCTCTCTATGCATACATCGCAGGAGATATAACGAAGGCGTACAATCAGAATACAGTAAATTACGTTGGAAGAAGAATGCTTACGGTTTACACCGGTAACGCAGATTTCCCGATGGCATTCTTCGTTTACGACGACGTTGAGTCCGACGAGGCAAGCTATGAAAAGCGTTTCCTTCTTCAAATCACATCTCCCGACGCACCGACTGTAGATGGCACTAATATGACGATAACCACCGAGCATGAAAGAGGCAGACTTGTGCTTACCTCTCTTTCGGATAACGTTGCATTCAGAGAGTGCGGCGGCAGAATGTATGATAGCGAGGGTAATTACGACCCCGTTAATTCAAGGAACTACCTTATAAACGGTGTGCAGTGCTACTCAAGTACAGCGAACAAGCTTGACGACGGTCACTGGGGCAGAATTGAGATTGTTTCCACTGCAAGCTCGCAGAAGGTAACCTTCATGAACGTTCTCTACGTTACCGATAAGGGACAGACAAAGGCGGCTCCGAACATCGAAAAGATTAGCGGTGTCGGCGTCGAGGGCGGCGTCTTCGGCGACGTCGCGGCAATCTTTGCTACGTCGAGAACCAGAGCTACCACCTCGCTTTCGGCAACCGTATCCGGTGGTGGCAATATGAATTACTACGTATCCGGAGTTGCGGCAGGCGAGTGGAATGTTTCCGTTGACGGAAAGGACTGCGGCACTTACACCGCAACCGCGGAGGGTGGACTTCTTACCTTTACAGCACCAGACGGAAAGGTTGAAATTACTCCCGTAAAATAAAGAAAAACGCTATTTTTAAGGGCGGCTTCAAGGAGCCGCCCTTTTTGTTTATGAAAGCTACTTTTTGCCGCGCGAAGCAATCAAAAAAGCATAAGATCCAAAGAAATCAGCTAAAAGTGTTGCATTTTTCGCACCCATATGATATAATGAGTAATATTATTAATCTGGAAAGTGAGTAATTTTAAATGAAGGCTACCTTGAAACTAATCGTTTTAGTTATCTGCTTCATCCTCTGCCTTTCGCTTCTAACGGCGTGCGGCGGCGACGATTGGAATCCCACGGGCAAGGACGTTACCCTTATCGCCAAGGGCGACCCCGCAAAATATCTGTGTGTTTACAATGGCAACGACATCACAACCAAAAACGCCGCACTTCTTTTCAAGAACGAGGTGATTTCGAACGGTCTTAAATGCGTACCAACGGTTTACGGACATACGTCCGAAGACGATGAGTTTGAGATTCTATTTGGCGAAACCGGCAGAACGGCATCAAACGTAGCCTCCGAGTTTTTGAGGAGCAAAATCGACGATAAAAGCGACGACTATCATTGGGTATTCTATTACAGAGATGGTAAGCTCGCGATAGTTGCCAACGACAGCGTTGCTTATGAACTGGCAATAGAGGACTTCTTTAATAAGTACATGACCGAAAACGGCATCGTTTTCAAAGATACTCTCAAGGAATACGTAACGATATCCTACAACGACTATTTCAGAGAGCTTTCGGAGAAAAAGAAGCAGGAGCACGAGGAATATCTCGACCAGCTCACTTCTCTTCTTGCGGCACAGCGCGAGGAGCTCAGCACTCTCAGAGGAACCTGGGATAAGCACGCCTCTGCCAGCTCGACGAACCTAGAGGTTAATCTCTTTGCTGACTATACCGAGGATTTGATGACCGCCACCACTGTAAAATGGGATGCGCCAACCGCATATCCCATAAGCGAGCACCCTCGTCTTCTTTTCACAAAGGACGATCTCCCTGCTATAAGAAAGGCTCTCAGCGAGGACACCGCCAGCAACGAGAGCTTCTTGCGCTACGTTGACATCAATATTCAGAGCAACTGTGTGCTCCCAGCTCCCACCTCGCAGGGTGCAAACACGACGCACAACTTCACCTCATCTTATTTGAATATTATTCAGGCAAAGGCTCTCGCTTATCTTCTTTACGGCGACGAGTACTACGGCTATCAGGCAATTTTATACGTAAAAAATTATATCAAGACGCTTGATATAGTACAAATTCCCACCGACCAATGCCGTTCCTACGGATACGTTATGTACACCGTCGCTCTGGTTTACGACTGGTGCTACGACCTGCTTACAGAAACCGATAAAATCCAGCTTATTGCGGGCGTTGAGAACTGCCTGTGCCGAGATGATAAAAGCAAAAAGGTAGTCAAATCTAAAATGGAAGTTCTCTTCCCGCCGAGCGCCGAGGCCGCAATAGCAGGACACGGTAACGAGTACCAGGTTCTTCGCGACTATCTTTCCTTTGCGATAGCTATATACGGTGATAACAACTCTTGGTACGAGTACGTTGGCGGACGCGTATATCACGACCTCGTTCCTGCGAGAAATTACTTGTATCAGACGGGGAACGTATGGCAGGGCACGGGCTATGCCTTTACAAGACACGTGCCTACTTTGATTTCCGCATGGATTCTCCAGATCGCTAACGGCGAGAACCCTTACAACGACGTTCTGCATGATGCAATTTGGGGTCTGTTTAACTACGAGGTCGCGCCCGGTTATATCTTCACCGACGGCGACAAAACCGCAAATCTCTACGAGCAGTCTAAATACGTACACCACGCTTATCTTGCAGCTTATCTCTACGATGATTCCGCAATGATGGCTATGCTTGAATACCTGTTGGACAATCATTGTGGCGGCGAAAACCCCTTCTCTAACGGAGGCTATTCCGGAATAAACGACATTTCATGCGTAATTCTCAACGCTCTTTGTGATACAGAGTCAAGCGGCGACAGATACGAGGGAATGGAGCTCATCAAGTATTACGGCTCGTATCTCGGTCAATATACCGTCCGTGAATCTTGGGATGACGAATCCTCTGCGGCGGTGTATATGAGAATAAAGGAGCGCACCACGGGCGGCCACGAGCATCTGGACGCAGGTACCTTTGAGATTTATTACAAAGGTCTTCTTACGAGCGATGGCGGCATCTATAATTCAACCGACCATTACACGTACTACCATACCGCAACCATCTCGCATAACGGTCTTATAATCTACAACTCATTGCTTAATAAAACCGAGAGAGGCTGGTATTCAGGCGGACAAAGAAGACCTCCGGATATCAACGGCATTGCCCTTGACGAATGGCTTCTCAACAGCAAGATGGACACGGGCAAGATTACGGGCAAACAGCACGGATATGCAAACGAGGAAGAAACGAAAGCCCTTTACGCCTATATTGCCGGCGACATTACCAAGGCTTATGATTCTTCAACCGTAGGCTACGTAGGAAGAAGAATGCTCACCGTTTATACCGGTGACGAGGAATTTCCTATGGTATTCTTCGTTTACGACGATATACTCGCCAATAGCAAGAATTTTGAAAAGAGATTCCTGCTTCAGATAACCTCGCCTAACGAGCCTACTATAAGCGGCAACAGAGTAATCACCGAAAACGGTGACGGACGCCTCGTTCTCACCTCTCTTTCAAGCGATGTCAGCATCAATCCCGTCGGTGGAAGAGTCTATAACAGCAGCGGAAACTACGACGAAGCTAATTCCAGTAACTACTCCGTTAACGGAAAGCAGCTGAGCAGCGGCGGAAGCGACGACGGACACTGGGGAAGAATTGAAATAGTTTCCACGAAAAAAAACGCGCACAGCACCTTTATGAACGTAATCTACGTTACCGATAAGGGCAATGACAGCTCGGTTGACGTAAGAAAGCTTGGAAGCGCAGTCGGCGTCGAGGGTGGAGTATTCAACAAAAAAATTGCCGCAGTATTCGCCACCGAGAAAAACCGAACCAAAGACGAGCTTTCCTTCACCGTATCGGGCGACGGCAGCGTTGACTATTACGTTTCCGGCGTTGCGGCAGGCAAGTGGCAGGTTACCGTTGACGGTAAGGACTGCGGTACTTATACTGCAACCGAGGAGGGTGGGCTTCTAACCTTCACCGCTCCCGACGGAAAGGTTGTAATAGCTCCCGCCAACTAATGCTTTAATATCTTATGGATGTTAAATTTACATTTTAATTCTTGTAATCGATAATACTTTATGTTAAAATAAATATCAAAATAAACTTTGAAAGCGAACTACTCTAAATGAAAACAGGACTTAAGTTGCTCATTTTTGCAATCTGCGTACTTCTCTCTATGTCACTCCTCACAGCATGCGGCGGTGACGATACGAGTGACGACGGTTGGAAGCCGACCGGAAAAGAGATTGCGCTCATCGTTAAGGATGAGGAAGCAAAATATACTATCATATTTGCCGAGAGCGACGAGAACGCAAAAGCGGGTGCGGCGCTCTTTGAAACGGCGATTTCTCAAAACGAGCTCCCCTCGGCAATCGATGCGGACGCTGAATTTGAAATTCTCTTTGGCGAAACCTCAGCAGAAGCATCAAAGCTTGCCAATGAAGCGCTCAAAATCAAGGTTGCCGAGAAGAAGGACGACTATCACTGGGTATTCTACTACAGCGATGGTAAGCTTGCGATAGTTGCAAACAACGCTCTTGCCTATGAATTCGCAGTAGAGGACTTCTTTGAGAGGCATCTTACCGCCTCCGGTATAGTATTTAAGGATACCCTCAACGAGCATGGAACGGTTACCGCAAAGGAGTACCAAGACTATCTTGACGAGCAAGAAAGACTTGCCGAGGAAGAGCGTCAGCAGCAGCTCGACGAGGAGGAGAGGCTCGCCGCAGAGGAAAAAAAGAAGGAGCACGAGCAGTATCTCGGCGAGCTCACCGCTCTCCTTGACGCACAGCGCACCGAGCTTTCCGCCATCAAGGGCACTTGGGACAAATATCAGGCGGTTGACTCGCGCAACAATCCCGAAATCAATCTTTTCACGGAGTACACTCACAACATGGTGGCTGCCGCCAGTATTTCCTTCGGCTCACCTGCGAAGTATCCTACCAAGGGTCAGCACCCCCGTCTGCTTCTCACCGAGGATAATCTTCTCTTGATAAGACGAATGCTCCGCGATGACAAAGGTGCAAACGACACCTTCAGGGCGCTGACGGAAAGAACGATAGACAACAACAGCATTCTCCCCGCCGCCAAAAAAAGCTCGGACGGCTCTATCGACAATTACACCACAACTCCGCTCAACACTATTCAGGCGAAATCTCTTGCCTATCTTCTCTACGGCGACGAGTATTACGGCTATCAGGCAATTCTTTATATGAAAAACTACCTGATGTCGCTCGATATTGAATATATTCCCTCCGATCAGTGCCGTTACTACGGCTTCGTAGCCTTTACCGCCGCTATCGTTTACGACTGGTGCTACGATCTTCTGACCGAAACCGACAAAATTCAGCTTATCGCGGGCGTTGAAAACTGCCTTTTCAGAGATGCGCTGAATCTCAAGGCGTCGGAGTCGAAAATGGAGGTTCTCTTCCCTCCCACAGGTCAGGCTGCCATAGCGGGACACGGTAACGAGTATCAGGTGTTGCGCGACTATCTCGCATTTTCGGTTGCTATCTACGACGAAGTTCCCTCATGGTACGAGTACGTAGGCGGACGAGTTTACAACAACTTCCGGCCTGCGAGAGAATATCTCTATCAGTCGGGAGTTACCTGGCAGGGCACGGGCTATTCTATGACAAGACACGCGCCCACACTTATTTCGGCTTGGATTTTGCAGGTCGCAACGGGCGAAAATCCCTACAGCGAGGTTTTACATAACGCAATCTTAGGTCTGTTTAACTACGAGGTAACCCCTGGATATACCTTCTCCGACGGTGACAAAACAGGTGACCTCTGGTCAGTGCACAGTCATCTGCATCTTGCCTATCTTGCAGCGTATCTGTACGAGGACTCTTCGCTTCTTGCTCTCGCAGACTATCTTCTCGACTCGGGATACGGAGAGGGCTCAAACCCGTTTGCCAGCGTTGGTTACGGCGGACTGCAGACCGTTCCCTTCGTGGTTCTCCGCGGTCTTTGTAAGCTTGAACCAAGCGAGGACAGATACGAGAACATGGAGCTCATCAAATACTACGGCTCATATCTCGGTCAGTATGTAGTGCGCGAGGCATGGGACGACGAGTCCTCGGCGGCAGTCTTTATGAAAATCAAGGAGCGCACGACCTCGGGACACGAGCACATGGACGCCGGAACGTTTGAAATATATTACAAGGGTATGCTCACAAGCGACGGCGGATGCTACAACAATGACGGCCACACCCAGTCGATGTACTACCACGATGCGACAATCTCCCACAACGGCCTTATAATCTTTAACCCCGCCTACGACAGAGCGGGCTATGAGGGCGGCTATTACTCAGGCGGTCAGAAAAGACCTCCGGACACTAACGGAATGTCGCTTAACCACTGGCTGCAAAACAAAAATATGGACACGGGCAAGGTGACGGGCAGACAGCACGGCTATGCCGACGAGGCAAAGACCAAGCCCCTCTATGCCTACATCGCGGGTGACATCACAAAGGCATACGAGGCTGACACCGTAACCTACGTCGGACGCAGAATGCTCACCGTCTATACCGGCGACGAGGACGTACCGATGGTATTCTTCGTGTTTGACGATATTTTCGCCAATAACAGAAGATTTGAAAAGCGCTTCCTGCTTCAGATAACCTCGTCCGACGAGCCCACCATCAACGGCAACACGGTGATTACCGAAAACGGCGAGGGACGCCTCGTTCTCACCTGTCTGTCGAAGAACGTCAGACTTGACCCTGTCGGCGGCAGAGCCTACACCGCAGACGGAAAATACGACGGAGCTAACTCGAAAAACTACTTCGTCAACGGCGTCCAAATGATACCTTTGAACAGCAACGCCGACGACGGCCATTGGGGCAGAGTTGAGATTGTTTCCACCGCAAACGCGGCACAGACCACCTTTATGAACGTACTCTACGTTACCGACAAGGGCAACGACGTATCCGTTGACGTAAGCAAGCCGACAGCCACAAAGGGTATCGAGGGCGCGATATTCAATGAGAAAATCGTCGCCGCCTTTGCAACCGACAGAAACGGCGCGGAAAGTGAGCTCGTCTTCACAGTCGATGCCGACAGAGAAAGCACCGATTACTACGTTTCAGGTCTTGCGGCAGGCAAGTGGAGCGTTTCGGTTGACTACGAGGAGCTTGGCGTCTACACGGTAACCGAGGAGGGCGGACTTCTCACCTTCACCGCTACCGACGGAAAGGTCGTAATAACCCCCGTAAGCCTCGAAAAATAAGATCTTTCTCAAGGTGTGTCCTCGTTCGAGGGCGCACCTTGTTTTCATAAATTCTAAAAAGCCCTTGTTCCGCGCATACAATAAAAAACAGTTAAAAATAAATCATTAACCGTACTTTTCGGGCTTTGTATTGCTTTTTTCTGCGTGCTGTGTTAAATTAGTATTGAGCAGTATATTATACTCTCAACAATTCCTACGAAAGCGAGTAAATTCAAAATGAAAGGTATTATCGAAAAAAAGAAGTTGGAGCACGCGCCACATCTAGACGCGCTTGTTTCTCTGCTCGAAGCACAGCGTGAAGAGCTCAAAAAAATCAGAGGAACGTGGGACAAACACGCCGAGGTCAGCGAAACCAACCACGAGGTAAATCTTTTTGCAGATTACACCGCAGATATGATGGAAATCGCCAATTACACTTACGGCACGCCCGAAAAGTATCCTATAAGCGAGCGTCCTCGCCTTCTTTTCAGAAAGAAGGATATTCCCGCGATAAGAGCCGCTCTTTGCGAGGATATTCCCAGCAACGCTAATTTTTTACAATACATCGACAGTACTATTGAAAACGACTGCGTTCTCTCTGCTACTGTCGCTCAAAGCGCAAACGAAGAGCACAACTTCTCGGCTATCGCTCTTCATACCATTCAGGCTAAAGCTCTCGCTTATCTTCTTTATGACGACAAGTATTACGGATACCAGGCAATTCTCTACATAAAGAACTATATGAAGTCGCTCGATATCATAAAGCGAGGCGATCAGTGCCGATATTACGGATTCGTAATGTACACTGCCGCGTTGGTTTACGACTGGTGCTACGACCTGCTTACAGAAACCGACAAAATCCAGTTTATTGCAGGAGCTGAAAACTGCCTCTGCCGTGACGACCAAAGCAAAAAAGTGCACAAGTCAAAGATGGAGGTTCTCTTCCCCCCGAGAGCCGAGTCCGGTATCGTAGGACATGGCAACGAGTATCAGGTGCTCCGCGACTATCTTTCCTTCTCCATTGCTATCTATGGCGATAATAACTCCTGGTACGAGTACGTTGGCGGAAGAGTTTACAACGAATTTGTCCCCGCAAGAAATTACCTCTACCGTTCCGGCAACATCTGGCAGGGCACGGGCTACGCCTTTACAAGACACGTTCCCTCTCTCATTTCCGCGTGGATTCTCAAGATTGCCACAGGCGAAAATCCTTACAGCGACGTGCTTCCCAACGCTATCCGTGGATTCTTCAACTATGAGGTAACCCCCGGCTACGTATTCTCCGAGGGCGATTACGGAGGAGATCTGCACCAGCAAACAAAATGCACTATGCACGCATATCTTGCGGCTTATCTCTACGACGACCCCTCTATGATGGCTATGTTTGAATACCTCGTTAAAAACCATTATGACGGCCTGAATCCCTTCTCAACCGGCTCATGCTCTGAATACGGTGGATTAAACGACGTTGCTCACGTGATAATTAACGGTCTTTGTAAAACCAAGTCAAACGGCAACAGATATAAAAATATGGAGCTCATCAAGTATTACGGCGGGCACCTCGGACAGTACGTCGTTCGCGAGGCTTGGGAGAACGAGTCCTCTCCCGCCGTCTATATGAGAATCAAGGAGCGCGTAACCGGCGGTCACGAGCACATGGACGCGGGTACGTTCAATATATACTACAAGGGGGTGCTCACGAACGACGGCGGAGTTTACAACCACACGAGTCACCACCACTACTATCATATGGGAACCATATCCCATAACAGTCTTATAATCTACAACCCGGCATTTTCCGACACCGAGAGCGGCTGGTATTCGGGCGGACAGAAAAGACCTAAGGACGACACAACCGGCATACGTATTGAAAAATGGCGCGCCGACCCGCAGTTTACCATAGCAAAGGTTACGGGTAGACAGCACGCTTATGTTGACGATACCGAAACCAAGCCTCATTACGCTTATATCGCAGGTGACATCACCGGTGCGTACGATGCCGAAACGGTATCCTACGTTGGACGCAGAATGCTCACCGTTTATACCGGGGACAAAAAATTCCCGATGGCATTCTTCGTGTTCGATGACATATCGGCAATCAGCAAGGACTTTGAAAAGCGCTTCCTGCTTCAGATAACCTCGCCTGACAAACCCACCGTAAACGGAAACAAAATAATCACCGAAAACGGCGAAGGACGCCTCGTTCTCACCTCTCTTTCGGACGGTGTTAAAATAGTTCCTCTCGGCGGAAAGGTCTATACTTCCGAGGGAATATACGACGGCGTCAATTCGACGAATTACCTTGTCAACGGAAAGCAATTAGCTCCTGCACCTTTTGGCGTTACAGATAAGCACTGGGGCAGAATTGAGATAGTTTCGACCCCCGAGAAGAAGGATGCGACCTTTATGAACGTGCTCTACGTCACCGACAAGGGAAATACCGAGTCCGCCGACGTAATAAAAATTACCGACACAAAGGGCGTCGAGGGCGGCGTATTCAACGAGAAGATTGCCGCGATCTTCTCAACCGCGAGAGATTGCGCGAGCGAAGCGATTTCCTTCTCCGCATCGGGCAACAACGAAATGGATTATTACGTTTCCGGTCTTGCGGCAGGCGAGTGGAATGTTTCCGTTGACGGAAAGGACTGCGGCACTTACACCGCAACCGCGGAGGGTGGACTTCTCACCTTCACAGCACCCGCAGGAAGCGTTGTAATAACTCCTGTAAACTAATCAAATAGCGCAAACGAAAGGGCGGCCTCGTACGAGGCCGCCCTAAATGCAAAGTTTAAGAGAAGCTATTTATTCTTTTACTTCGTTCAAAGCGCGATACGCTTTTTAAAATATCACCTTCACAGCACCCGCAGGAAATGTTGTATTAACTCCCGTAAAATAAATAACACTCGTTTGCACTTAACCACTTGACATTTTTATTTAAATTCTTTATAATTAAACTACAAACCAAAGCAACTCAAAGACGGAAGCACAGATTTCTGTCACGAATGTTTTTTGAAAGCGGGTATGTCTATAATGAAAAATAATTTAAAGCTATTGCTTTTGGCTGTTTCACTCCTTCTCTGCCTCTCGCTCCTTGTAGCGTGCGGTGGCGATGGGGATGGCTGGAACCCCACAGGAAAGGACGTTACCCTCATAGCGAAGGGTGATAGTGCTAAATACCTGTGTATTTACGAAGCAGGCGACGACGATGTAAAAAACGCCGCTCTTGGCTTCAAAACGAAACTGAATTCAAGCGGTCTTAAGTGCATACCAACCATCTTTGCTCATACCGCGGAATCGAGCGATTACGAGATTCTTTTTGGAAAAACCGACAGAGAGGCGTCTAAAATAGCAGCAGAGCTTCTTGAGGCCAAGGTCGTCGGCAACGAGGACGACTTTCACTGGGTATTCTACTACAGAGACGGTAAGCTTGCAATAGTTGCAAACAACGCTCTTGCATACGGCTTTGCGATTGAAGACTTCTTTGAAAAGTACCTTACGAGCAATGGTATCGTTGTCAAGGACACTCTTAAGGAAAGCGTCACCTACACCGCAGAGGAGTATGACGAGTATCTTTTCGAGCAGGAAAGACTTGCCGCCGAGGAAAAAAAGAAAGAGCACGAGCAGTATATTGGTGAGCTCACCACTCTTCTTGATGCTCAGCGCACCGAGCTCTCCACCATCAAGGGTACTTGGAATAAGTACGCCGATGCCAATTCCGCAACGAACCCTGAGCTTTATCTTTTCGCAGACTACACCGAGGATATGGTTGCCGCCGCAAGCATAAAGTGGGGCTCACCTGATAAATATCCCATTGCCGAGCATCCCCGTCTTCTTCTCACCGATGACACCATTCCCCAGATTAAGAGAATGCTTCGTGAGGATAACCTGACAAACGAGCAGTTTAAGTCGTTGGTCGATGAGATTATTCCAAACAACTGCGTTCTTCCCGAGGCTACCGGCCAAGGCTCAAGCGCGGCTCACGGGGGAACATATGTCCACAACCACAGTGAGAAGTATCTCTCGATTATTCAGGCAAAGGCCCTTGCATATCTTCTCTACAACGACGAATATTACGGATATCAGGCGATTCTCTATATGAAGAACTATCTGATGTCGCTTGAAATCAAGTCTATCCCCTCCGACCAATGCCGCCAATACGGTTACGTTATGCGTACCGCCGCCCACGTTTACGACTGGTGCTACGACCTTCTCAACGAAACCGATAAGATTCAGTTTATCGCCGGCGTTGAAAACTGCCTTTGCCAAGGCAAAAATACCACAGGCGACAAAATGGAGGTCGGCTTCCCTCCCACAAAGCAGGGCGCGGTAGAGGGTCACGCTAACGAGTATCAGATACTCCGTGACTATCTCTCCTTTGCAGTTGCTATCTACGGCGACAACAGCTCTTGGTACGAATACGTCGCAGGAAGAATATATAACCAGTATTTGCCTGTGCGTAATTATTACTACTCTTTGACAGGAGTGGCTCATCAGGGTATCGGCTACGCTTTCGGAAGACATCAGGGAGATCTCTACTCCGCTTGGGTTTTGAAGGTTGCTACAGGTGAAAACCCGTATGACAGCACGATGGCTACTGCCGCACAGGGTCTTTACAGCTACGAGTTTGCTCCCGCAAAGATATTTAACGACGGCGACAAGACCGGCGACTACGTAGATATGGATGTTTACTACTACATAGCCTATCTCAATGCCTACGTTTTCGAGGATCCCGATATGCTGGCTATGGGTGAATACCTCTTGGATCTTTACAACAAGCCCTGCGGACACGCCTACAACGGCTTAAACACTGTTGCCTACGTAGCTCTTCGCGGTCTTTGCAAGCTCGAGGCGAGCGAGGACCGATACGCGAGTATGAACCTCATACACTATAACGGCACACCCCTCGGCCAGTACATTGTCCGTAACTCCTGGGGCGACGACAATGCGGCAGCAATCTTTATGAGAATCAAGGAGCTCTCCTCCGGTGACCACGAGCACTGGGATAGCGGTACGTTTGAGATATACTACAAGGGTATGCTCACCAGCGACGGCGGCACCTACGTAAACAACGGTCACAATCACACGAAGTATTATCACGATGCCACCATATCGCATAACGGTCTTACTATCTATAACCCCTCTCTTGCAGCCGAAGACAACGGATATTACTCCGGCGGACAGAAAAGACTTCCCTCCCCCGGCTACACGCTGCAGGATTGGCTTGCTAACTCGCAGATGGTTACAGGCTTGGTGACCGGCAGACAGCACGGCTATGCCGATGAGGCAGAAACCCAGCCTCTTTACGCTTATATAGCAGGCGACATCACCAAGGCTTATCACTCAGCAACGGTTGAATACGTCGGCAGAAGAATGCTCACCGTCTATACGGGCGAGGAGGAATTCCCAATGGTATTCTTCGTCTTTGACGACATCGCCGCAAAGAGCAAGAGCTTTAAAAAGAGCTTCCTGCTCCAGATAACCTCTCCCGATGAGCCTACTATTGAAGGAAAAACCGTTATTACAGAGAACGGCGGAGGACGCCTTGTTCTCACCTGCCTTTCGAAGAATATCGAGATTAACGGCGTTGGCGGCAGAGCTTATAACGCCGATGGCAGCTACGATTGCGAAAACTCGAAAAATTACCTCGTCAACGGAAAGCAGCTTGTTCCTATGAACAATTCCGACGACGGACATTGGGGCAGAGTTGAGATAGTTTCTACTCGCCAGAACAAAGAAGCAACCTTTATGAACGTGCTTTACGTTACCGACAAGGGCAACGAAAACCGTGCCGACGTAAGAAGTGCAACGCTCACAAACGGCGCTGAAGGCGCAATATTCAACGGAAACATTGCAGCTATCTTCGCAACCGACAGAAACGGCGCAAGGGAGGAGATTTCCTTCTCCGTTTCGGGCAACTCCGAAATTGACTACTACGTTTCGGGTCTTGCGGCAGGAGAATGGAAGGTCACGGTTGACGGAAAAGACTGCGGAACATATACCGTCGACGAATTCGTCAAGGCGACCTACGACAAGGACACCTATCTCGCCACTTCCAAGGACTCCGAGGGCGGACTTCTCACATTCACCGCCGGTGAAGGTAATGTTGTACTTACTCCAGTAAATATCGACAAATAATGTCTTTAACAGGGCGCACTCTAACGGGTGCGCCCCCATTTTTTATTTTGCAAAGCACGCTTCAAACGTCAAAGCCACAATCACAGCTGCAGTTAAGAGCTAAAAATGTATAACAAAGTCATTGCCAAAGCTCTTATTATACATAATTAACAAAGAAAATCACGCAAATTATTCAAAAAAAGTCAATTTTTATATTGCATTTTTTCGATATTTTAGCTATAATAGACCTAGTAAAACGTTTTGGAGGAAAACACCGTGAGAAAACAGTTTAATACCCTTGATTTCGGTCCTATTATTCCTATGGGCCCCTCGGAATTTGGTAAAGCTCCCGAATTTCCAAGACCCGGAGAGCACCCCCGTCTTCTGTTTACAAATGACACGATTCCGACCATCAAAACGGCTCTTGAAAATCCGAGACTCGCTAACGCGAAAAAGGCTATTTTCGAGAAGGCCTCTACCGAATACGAGGGCGTTCTTCCTACTCCATATTATCACAAAAGCGGAAACAACAAGGGCATAAACAACTATGACCCCGACGGTCTTGAAATAATAAGGGCAAAGGCATTTTCGTACGCGCTCTACGGCGACAAGGAGTTAGGTTATCAGGCGATAGACGCTATGCAAAGTTACCTTCTCACTATAAATATACGCTTCATTTTCTGCGATCAGTGCCGTGCCTTCGGTAACATTATGTACACTGTAGCCTGCGTTTACGACTGGTGCTACGATCTTCTCACAGATGACGAAAAGCACCGTTTGAGAGCAGGCACTATCAACTACGCCGTGGCAGGCGACAGCGGTATGCTTCAGAATGACGATCCGCTCTTCCACAACTACACAGTTACAAGAAAAATGGAGGTTGGCTATCCGCCCCGTCTTCAGAGCAGCTTTATGGGTCACGGCGCGGAAAGACAGCTGACCCAGCATTATATGGCGGGTGCTATCGCATTCTACGACGAGGACGACGATTGGTGGGAGTACGTCGCGGCGCGCTACTTCAACGTATTCATTCCCGAGAGAAACGCCCTCTTCAAATGCGGAAGCGTCACGCAGGGTATTCACTACGGTATCGTAAGACAGGCTGCAGATATGTGGGGCGCGTTTGCGCACAAGGTTCTCTTCGGTAAAAATCCTCACGACGACACTATGCTCGAAACGGTTAAGTCGGCGTGGTATATGGAGCTTCCCAACAATTCCTTCTGGAGCGACGGAGATAATCCTACAAAGGATATGAGAAACTTTGCCCGCACCTCGATTCTCACAAACTCTCTCGTTATGGCAGCAATTTACAAGGATAGCGCGCTTCTCGCGCAGGTTCTTGACAAAAATCCCGGTATCGTCAGCGAGCTCGCCACGCCCGAGGAAATAATCTACGCCTCCGAGGTGCTCGATATTATACCTCCCGAAAATCGTCACGAGGGCTATCCCCCGTTGTATTACACTCCCCTTTACCTGAACAGAATGATTGCAAGGCGTGAGTGGGACAACCCCGACTCCCCCGCCGTCTATATGAAAGCCGGCGAGCTTACTACGGGTATTCACGAGCACGCCGATGCGGGCACGTTCCAGATATTCTACAAGGAATTGCTTGCGCGCGATTCGGGCATTTACGACTGGTGTGGCTGTCTTTACTCCTCTGCCACGATTGCCCACAACGGCGTCACCGTCTTCAACCCCGAAAAAGCCGAAACGATGGGCGGTAAATATTCTGGTAGCCAGCGCTATATTAACGGCGTCGGAAGCCTTGACGCGTGGCTGTCTATGAAAAAGCATCGCGTAGCCGAAAGAGAAGGCGCGTCTTATGCCCTGAAGGACGGCAAGACCGATTACGCCTACATCGCCAGCAATATCGCCCCCGCCTACGATGATGACGTTCAGTATCTTTCGAGAAGAATGCTCTCGATATTCACCGAATCGAATGAATTCCCCCTTATTTTCGCCTGCTACGACAGAATAACCGCAGTAGGCTCGGACATCAAAAAATCGGTTCTTCTCCATGCGGAAAACGAGCCTAAAATAGACGAAAATCGCGTAACTCTCACAAACGGAGGCGGAAAGCTCGTAGCTACATACCTCTCCGACAGCACTCTTGATATAGTCGGTATAGGAGGCGAGAACAACAACCGCACGATAAACGGAAAGCAGATGCCGATAAACGACTTCCGCGGAAGCGGCTGGCATACCCTTTGGGGACGCGTTGAGGTCACTCCCAAGGTGGGCGCGAGAACCGACGACGTTCTCTCTGTTATGTTCGTTACCGACGAGGAAAACGAGAACACTCTCGCGGTTGAAAAGCTCTCGGCTAACGGCATTATCGGCGCTACTATTATGAATAACGCGCTTATCTTCATAAAAACTCTCCTCTGTCCCGATGCGCGATACGATATTACGGTTTCGGGTGAGGGCGAGATGACCTACTATATCTCGGGACTTTCGGCAGGAAAATGGACGGCAGAGGTCGCAGGCAAAACCGTCGAGCTTAACGTTTCCGAGGACGAGCGCTTTGCTCGCTTCACAGCAACGAGCGGCAATTTAATTCTCAAAAAAAATTAAAAGACAAAGGCAATTACGCTTTGGAGAAAGTATTATGAGAAAGCAGTTTGACACTCTAGATTTTGGACCTATTATTCCTATGGGCCCCTCGGATTTCGGCAAAGCGCCCGACTTCCCAAGACCGGGCGAGCACCCCCGTCTTATGTTCACAAAGGATATGATTCCCAATATTCGAAAGGCTCTCGACGACCCCAGACTCGAGAATGCAAAAAAAGCAATACTCAAAAAAAGTGCAGAGGAATACGAGGGAATTCTTCCCACCCCGTATTATCACGAGGATGGACTTAAGGGCTTACATAATTACAGCCGTGTCGGACTTGAAATAATACAGGCAAAAGCATTTGTTTACGCACTCTACGGCGACAAGGAACTCGGATATCAAGCGATAGATGCTCTTCAAAACTATCTTCTCACCATCAATATTCGTTTCATCTACTGCGACCAGTGCCGTTACTTTGGCAACATCGCCTACATCGCGGCTTGCGTTTACGACTGGTGCTATGACCTTCTTACTGCAGACGAAAAGCGCAGTATTATAGCGGGAACTATCAATTACACCGTCGCAGGTGACTGCGGTCTTCTTCAGACCGATGATCCCCTTTTCCACAATTATGCAGTCGTAAGAAAGATGGAAATAGGCTATCCTCCAAAGCTTCAGAGCAGTTTCATGGGACACGGTGCGGAGGCTCAGATGTCAAAGCACTATATGGCAGGCGCTATTGCCTTCTACGACGAGAACCCTGATTGGTGGGAGTACGTTGCGGCTCGCTACTTCAACAGATTTATTCCCGAAAGAAACGTTCTGTTCGAGTGCAAAACCTTTACACAGGGTCTTCACTACGGCAACGTCAGACAGGCGGCGGATATGTGGGCGGCATTCACGCACAAGGTTCTCTTTGGCAAAAACCCTCACAATGATACTATGCTTGACGTCGTCAAATCTGTCTGGCAAATGGAGCTTCCTGACGAGAGTTTCTGGAAGGAGGGCGACGTTGCTGTCAAGGATACAAGAGAAACAGCATCGCTTTCACTCTCCCAAAACTCGCTCATAATGGCGGCTATTTACAAGGATAAAAATCTTTTTGCTCAACGACTTTGGAAAAAGCCTAACATTATCGGTAACTTCGCTTCTCCCGAGGAAATCATTTACGCCTCCGAGGTATTGGATATCGTACCGTCCGAAAATCGTCACGAGGGTTATTCTCCCGTACACTATTCTCCTATCGGTCCAAACAGAATGCTTGCAAGACGCGAGTGGGACAATCCCGACGCCCCCGCAGTATATATGAAGGGCGGCGGTCGCTCGACGGGTAGCCACGAGCACGCCGATGCAGGTACGTTCCAGATATTCTATAAGGATTTGCTCACGCAGGACGCGGGCATTTACGACTGGTGCGGCTGTCTTTACTCATCGGGCACGGTTTCGCATAACGGCATTACCGTATTCAATCCCGAGAAGGCGGGCACACTCGACGACAGATACGCAGGCGGTCAGGTCTTCACCTACAACGCACAAACGCTTGAAGACTGGCTCTCCGAAAAATATCACACGGGCGACAGCGAGGGCGCTTCCTATGCTATTAAGGACGGTAAGACCGATTACGCCTACGTCGCAAGTAACATCGCTCCCGCATACGACGGGGACGTTGAGTATCTTTCAAGAAGAATGCTCTCAATTTTCACCGAGTCTAAGGAATTTCCCTTAATTTTCGCCTGCTACGACAGAATTACCGCTATCAGCGGTGACTTCAAGAAGTCGATTCTTCTCCACACAGAGAACGAGCCGGAAATCGACGGAAACAGGGTAACGCACACCAACGGCGGCGGAAGGCTCGTTGCAAGCTACCTTTCCGACAGCGAGCTTGACCTAACCTCTATCGGCGGCGAGAACAATAACCGCGTTATCAACGGAAAGCAAATCCCAACAAACGACTTCAGAGGCGAGTGGCATACTCTTTGGGGCAGAGTTGAGGTTTCCCCCAAGCTTGGCAACAAGACCGACGACGTTCTCTCGGTTATGTTCGTCACCGACGCCGAAAACGAGAATAATCTCGAGGTAAAGCAGATTTTCACCGACGGAATTCTCGGTGCTACGGTTATGAATAACGCTCTTCTCTTTATTAAGGACATTTCCTGTCCCGACAACAGTTACGAGATTTCCGTCAACGGCGAGGGCGATATGACCTATTACGTGTCAGGACTTACACAGGGCAAGTGGACGGCAGAGGTCGCAGGTAAGACCGTCGAGCTTGACGTTTCCGAGGAAGAACGCTTCGCTCGTTTCACCGCGCATGGCGGTTTGTTAATTCTTAAAAAATCTTAGTTTGGAGAAAAGCTCTATGCGAAAACAGTTTAACACACTCGATTTTGGACCTATTATTCCTATGGGTCCGTCAGATTACGGTAAAGCTCCAGCCTTTCCAAGACCGGGTGAGCACCCCCGTCTTATGTTCACAAAGGATATGATACCTAATATCCAAAAAGCTCTTGAGGATTCAAGACTTGCAAAGGCAAAAAAGTCAATTCTCGAAAAGAGTGCTATGGAATGTGACGGAATTCTTCCAACTCCGTATTATCACGAAACCGGCAACAAGGGCTTACATAACTACAACCGCGTCATGCTTGAAATTATACAGGCAAAGGCGTTTGTTTATGCAATCTACGGTGACAAGGAAATCGGATATCAGGCAATAGATGCCATACAAAGCTATCTTCTTACGATAAATATTCGCTTCATATATCAAGACCAGTGCCGCGCCTTCGGTAATATTGCCTACGTAGTCGCTTGCGTTTACGATTGGTGCTACGACCTCCTCACCGACGATGAAAAGCGCAGCTTGAGAGCAGGAACTATTAACTACACCGTCGCAGGCGACAGCGGTCTTCTCCAGAACGACGATCCCTTGTTCCATAATTATACCAAGGTTATGAGAAAAATGGAGATAGGATACCCACCGAAGCTCGGAAGCAGCTTTATGGGTCACGGTGCAGAGGCGCAGATGACCAAGCACTATATGGCAGGTGCTATCGCATTCTACGATGAGGACGATGATTGGTGGGAGTACGTTGCAGCGCGTTACTTTAACGGCTTTATACCCGAAAGAAACGCTTTGTTTGAGTGCAAGGGCTTAACGCAAGGTATTCACTACGGTAACGTCAGACAGGCGGCAGATATGTGGGGAGCGTTCACGCACAAGGTTCTTTTCGGAAAGAATCCTCACAACGATACAATGCTTGAGGTAACGAAGTCTGCGTGGTATATGGAGCTTCCCAACGAGTATTTCTGGAGTGACGGAGATAATCCTCCAAAGGATATGAGAGATATATCGTCCGGAGCGCTCTCGCTCAACTCGCTTATTATGGCGGCTATTTACAAGGACAGAACCCTTCTCTCTCAGCGCCTTTGGAAAGCACCCAATATCATCGGAGACGACGCTTCTCCCGAGGAAATCATCTATGCTGCAGAGGTCTTGGATATCTTGCCTCTCGAAAATCGTCACGAGGGCTACCCTCCTATCTGTCACACCCCCCTATATCTGAACAGGATGGTTGCAAGACGCGAGTGGGATACACCCGATTCTCCTGCGGTATATATGAAGATAGGAGATCTTTCTACCGGTAATCACGAGCACTCCGATGCAGGTACGTTCCAGATATTCTATAAGGACTTCCTCACGCGCGATTCGGGAATTTACGACTGGTGCGGCTGCCTTTACTCTGCCGTTACCGTTGCACATAATGGCGTTACCGTCTTCAATCCTGAAAAGGCAGGAACGATGGACGGTCTGTATTCAGGTAGCCAGCGTTTTCTTTACAACGCGCAGGATCTCGACGACTGGCACTCCGGACCGTATCATATAGGCGATAGCGAGGGCGCATCCTACGCCATAAAGAACGGAAAGGGCGACTACGCTTACATCGCCGGAAACATCGCTCCTGCATACGACGAGGACGTTGAGTATCTTTCAAGAAGAATGCTCTCCATCTTCACCGAGTCTAAGGAATTTCCTCTGATTTTCGCCTGCTACGACAGAATTACCGCCGCAAGCGGTGACTTCAAAAAGTCGATTCTGCTCCACGCAGACCACGAGCCGAAAATCGACGGTAGCCAGGTAACTCTAATTAACGGCGAGGCTAAGCTGGTAGCAAACTATCTCTCCGAGGGCAATCTGGATATTGTCGGTATAGGCGGCGAGAACAATAACCGCGTCATCAACGGAAAGCAAGTTCCCGTCAACAAATTTAATGCTAACGGCTGGCTCTCTCTTTGGGGCAGAGTTGAGGTTTCTCCCGAGCTTGGCAACAAGACCGACGACGTCCTTGCCGTTATGCTGGCAACCGACGCCGAAAATGAATTCGCCCACGAGGTCAAAAAGTTCTCTACCGACAAAATTCTCGGCGCTACGGTTATGAACAACGCGCTTATCTTCATAAAGGACATTTCCTGCCCCGAAGATATTTATGAGATTTCGGTATGCGGTGACGGTGAGATGACATACTACATTTCCGGTCTTTCCG
>JAFVXK010000014.1 GCA_017501175.1 Clostridia bacterium
GGAGCTTCGGTAGTCGTAGGCGACAGCCCCGGCGGACTTTATAACGCAGCCTTCGTCGGCAGAGTATATAAGGTCACGGGAATGCAGGAGCTTATCTCGCACGGCGCTCGGCTCAACGACAATTACGAAACGCGCACGGCATACTTTGGCGACGCCGTGGTCTTAAAGGACTTTTCATATACCGCCTATCTTGACGACGCAGACCTCATAATCAACTTCTGCAAGATGAAGAGCCACGGAATGATGGGAATGTCCTGCGCCGCGAAGAATATGTTTGGCGCGATACCCGGAATTATAAAGCCGGAATATCACTATCGCTTCCCGAAATACGAGGATTTCGCGGATATGATATGCGACCTCGACGAGTATTTTCACCCCGTCCTGTCTATTGCCGACGGCGTCGTGGGAATGGAGGGTAACGGCCCGACGGCAGGCACTCCGAGGGCGATAGGCTGTCTTCTCGCCTCACATTCACCGCATAACCTTGATATGATAGCCGCGAGGATACTCGGCTTCGAGCCCTTTGAAATACCGATACTCGAAGCGGCAAGAAGGCGCGGACTCGTGCCCGATAGGGTAGAGAACGTCACCGTTTTTGGCGAGGTGGACTCTCTCGTGCTTTCGGATTTCGAGCGCGTCGTTGAGCGTCGCTCTATGCAGTTTGAGGGCGACGGCAAAAACCCCGTCAAGCGCCTCTTCGGTAAGATGGCGGGCGCGATACTCAAAACTCGTCCCGTCCTCGATAAGAAAACCTGCGTCGGCTGCGGAATGTGCGCCGAGATTTGTCCCGCCAAGGCGATAGTGATGAAAAACGGTAAGGCAAAAATCGACCGCAAGGCGTGTATCCGCTGCTTCTGCTGTCAGGAGTTCTGCCCCAAGAGCGCAATGAAGGTTGGAAGAACCAAGATTGCCGCGCTTTTCCATAAGGAAAAGGAAAAATAAAGGGCACAAATTTCCGTTTAGTTAGTATGCACAAAAAGGTGTGAGCACCATAGTGCAAAACGCAGAAAACTTAAACCAAGCTAAAAAAGCACTTGTCAATCGCTCGGAAATATGCTATTATATAGACAGAAAGGGAATTCTTGCCCTGCCGCGTGACAAACACCGCGTGCCGAGCAAAACAAAATAATCTAAGGCTCGGCTATCAATAGACTTTTACCGCATAGGCAGGGTACGCCCCTACTATGCGGTTTTTGCTTATTAGGTTAAAGAGAGGAGAACAGACCAATGGGCTGAAGTTTAATTGATTTCATAGTATGTATTAAATTCATTCGGGGAGAGCACTTATGCAAAAAATAAAATTTATAGCAGTAGTATTGATTTTCGTTATGCTTTTCAGCACCCTTACAGGCTGCTCGGTCAAGAAATACAACGCTGTTTTATACGAGCGAGCAATTGATTGGGTGGACGAGGACTTTTATTTTGATCAAGAAAACAGGGTAAGAGCGTATTACCGTATATACAGAGACGTATACGAGTTCGATAAATATGCGCCGCGATCCAGGACGTTCATAATAACAAGTCCGGAAGAATTTGACGAAATACTTCCCGAATGTCCACATACGGTCGATTTTGACAAAGAAATTGTAATATTGTATATTTTTGCAGATAATTTAGCCGGTGAAAATTTCAAGTTAAGACGGATGAAATTAAGGGATAATGTTTTGACTGTAAAAATAGGCTTTGATGGTCCGGATCCCGATAAATTTTACGGTTCAAGAGCTACTCCTAGTTTTATGCTGATCAAAATGGATAGGGTAGAGATAGACGAAGTGAAAATTGAAATAAGGGAAAATTAAGAAAAGGAGATAGAAATGAAAAAACATTTAAAAAAAATCCTCTTTTCAATTATATGCTTTTCTCTTTTACCTATTTTAAGCTGTTTATTAAGTCAAATAATGGTATCTGCGAGCTCTCCGGATTACGTTCTTCCCACGACTGCATACGCCGCTATTGATTTCGATTATATAGGAAAGCGCGTAAAGCTTCCAACCAATAAGATTGAGGTGCGGGCATCAATTCGCAACGACGAGGAAACACAGGCGAAGGACGTTAAAATACGATTTGGTTTTGCGACGATGAGCCTTTCAAATGACTCGGATGTTGAATTAGCTTGTCTCAGCGAAGAAGAATACTATTGGGAAGGGCTTGAGCAGGAAAGAGGAGAATATGGTTCAATCGATACCGCGCATTATAAAAACAAGGGCTTATGTCTGTTTTACGAGAATGGCAGCCAAGAGTTTGAAAAGCTTGTAAATCCGACAACCGTGGATGCTTACGGAGAAAAGGCGCATACTATATTATTTGGATTCCAATTCTCTGATTTGAGTGACAGTATCAAAAAGAAGCGCGGTACAATGTACTTATACGTAATAACGGGCTACAATCTCGAATATTCCGAGAAGGGTAGCGGAATTGCTGAAATATATTACGTTACTGACGGTGACTACGTAGCCTTTTCGGCGGTTTCTGTTGATGATGCGGAGCGAATTCTCTACGGCGAATTTGGCTATTTCTGGAAGGTGACGTTTCCCAACACGTTGAACGACCTCTTCGACGGCTGTGACTGATTTCACTTTGTAATATACCATAAAAACGGGTGTCCCGAGCTTTATGCTTGGGACACCTCTAATCTTTATTTATTCTTTTTGCGGTTTCTCTCGGCGGTGGTGGTAATCAGCTTGATGACCTTTGCGGGTGAGTGCCACCAATCGCGGCACCATACTCTGACAATAGTCCAGCCCCTTGACTCAAGGAAGCGAGGCTTATAGACGTCGCGCTCCATAGCAGATCTCGATGCGTCAAACGCGTCGTGGTCAAGCTCAACGCCGACGAGATATTTGTCACTCTCCTCGTCGTATATGGCGAGAGAAATTCTGCTGTTTTTATTTCCGAGCCTCGTTCTGACGGTGTAGCCGAGCTTTTCAAGGCGCTCGCGCATCTGCTCCTCAACCGTGGTGAGCGATGTTATTCTGCGCTCGTCTTCCTTCTCGGAGTTGTTGAGGTTTTCGAGGATTACAGCTGTCTCGTCGCGCTTACCCTCGGACACGGCTCTGACGTAGGTCAGGTATTGACGCAGAAGCTTCGGGCCGTCGTTCTTCGTGCCATCGACCTTGAGTTCCTCGGGCTCGATGCTGGTTATGACGATGATTTTCGACTTCGCGCGGGTAATGGCGACGTTCAGTCGGTTCTCGCCGCCCTCGGCGGAGAGCGAGCCGAAGCTTGCGTGAACCGTGCCCTTGTCGTTTTGCGCGTAGCCTATCGAGAATATGATTATATCTCGCTCGTCGCCCTGAACGTTTTCAAGGTTTTTAATGAAGAGGCTGTTGTCCTCTCCGTTGTCAACCCTGTGTGTTTCTTTTAGAATTTTCGAGCGGAACTCGGGATTTTTGAGAGTTTCTCTTTCAATAGCGTCGGCAATACACGTCTGCTGCTCACTGTTGAAGGTGATAATGCCGATGGACTCGTTTTCCTTACGGGTAGCGAAGATTTTTTTCAGCACCTCAACCGTCTTTCTCGCTTCGACCTCGTTTTTGCGTCCCTGCCATTTGCCCGCTACCTTGTAGCGCACGATAGGCGCACTATCTCTGTTTTCGGAGATGTTGGGCGCAATTTGCAGACGGGCAGAGTAAAAGGCGTAGTTCGAGAAATTGATGAGCTCCTCGTGACGCGAGCGGTAATGATAGGTGAGGTTTGCGCTTCCGTATCTTGCAACCGCGAGGTCGAGAAGACTGTCAACCTCCAGCGCCGCCTGAAGCGAGAGGTCCTCCTCGCGCTCGGGGTCAATTCCGAGATAGCGCTTCATAAAGGTTGCAGAGGGACGGAGCTGCTTTGCGTCGCCGGCAACGACGATGCTCTTTCCTCGGTATATCGTGGGGATAGTGTTCTCTATGAATATCTGCGACGCCTCGTCGAAGATAACGACGTCGAACATATTTCTCTCAAGCGGAAGAATAGACGACACGTTTTCAGGCGAGAGAAGCCAGCAGGGGAAGAGCGTCAGCATAAAATCGTGATATGCGCCGACGGTCTTTCGCACGGGCCAATACTTTTGCTTTTTTGATATCTGATAGAGGAAGTCCTGATTGTTTTTCGCTTCGCTGTAAAACTTAGCGTATGCGAGGTCGCATCTTGCGGCGCAGAGCTTTGCCGAAACCTCGAGCATTGACGCTTCGAGCTTGGTTATCTTTGCCGTCACGTTAACGTAATCCATTATAGAGGAGAGCTCCGAGGAGAGTTTATCCTCAAGCACGGTGAGCTCGTGATAGATGCGTATTATGGGAAGCTTTTTGATTATATCAACGTAGTTTGCGTAATTTTTGCTCGTTTCATAGGCGAAATTAAGTATATCGAGCTGCCTTTGGTCGAGGCTTTCTATCAGGGCTGTCGTGTCGCGCAGTGCAATGTAATTGTCAAGAGCCGCGTGTACCAGCTTGACGTATGAGGTGTTTCCGCGGAGAATGTTATCAATTACCGCTATGTAGCCGTCCTGCGTCAAAACGCGAAGAAGGCAGTCGTACTCCTTTGCGAAATCGGAGATAGCCGCGCGCGTCCTCTGAAACTCTGCGAGAAGCTCACGTCTGCGCTTGCCGCGGGAGAGAAGAGAGCCGCCGTCAAGGGTACTCTGGAGCTTTACTATCGACTCAAGCGAGCGCTTGTTTTCGGTTTGGCTAAAGTAGGCGAGAACCTGTCGGTAATAGGGGTGCTTTGCGGTGTTGAAGAGTCCCTTTTTCGACCTTTGGACGTCGGCAAGCTCGCTCTTAACCTCTTCAAGAGTGCGAATGTCAAGGTCGGGCTGCATATAGTCGATAACCGGATTTTTTTCCTTCTCCTCGACGAAGTCGTAGTATATCTTCGCCGTAGCCATAGACTCAATTCCGAAGAGCGCGTCCGAAAGCTCACCGAAATTCATGCGCATAATGCGCTCGTTTTCAATGAGGTTTAGGTAAATCGCATACTCCGAGGAGTTCTTCGGGAGCATATAGGAGCTTGAATACATCTCCGAAAGCGAAAGCCCGAACTCTTGCTTCTCGGTAAGAAGGCGCTCTATTCTGTAAAGCTTTTCCTTCTCCTCTTTGAGCTTATATTCGAGCTCGCCGTACATATTTTCAAGCGAGGTTGCGTCGGGGGGATTTGAGAAGCGTATGCGCTCGTGAGCGTCAAGGCATCTGTCGTAGAAATAGGATTTTTCACGGTGCTCGTCGCTGAGGTACATAGCTTTTGAATTAAGTGTACCGAGGCGGTTATAAACTACGTCGAGAGCCGCCTTTTTTTGCGATACCACGAGTACGCGACGACCCTTTGTGAGAGCGTCGGTTATCACGTTGACTATGGTCTGTGATTTTCCCGTGCCGGGCGGTCCGTAGATTACGGTGTTGCCCTGTTCTGCAACCTCGCGTACAACCTCTGACTGTGCGTAGTCGAGCATCTTGACGGTGTAGCAGGACTCGTCGCTTGCTGCGCGAGCCGTTTTATCGCACGTCTTCGGCTTTTTGCCTTTGTTCTTCTGCTTTTTAGTATCAATGCCGCGATTGCGCAATAGCTCGGCTATCGCGTCGTTTGTGAGCTTCCTTTTTTCAAGCTCGCTATAATCGTTGTATATAGAGTTTGAAAGAGGAAATCTTCCGAGCACCGCAGCAAATCTCACCGAAAGCTCGCTTCGCTGCGAGGGCTCCTTGAATTTGCCGTAGTCAAATATGTTCTTCGTCTGCGAGAGCTCTATTTTAATCTTAGCCGCGCCGAGATAGTCGATGACGTCGCGCACGTTCTTAAAGGACGAAAGGTCGTCAAATTCAAGGTCGAGCGTGTCAATATCCAGCTTCTTTGCCTGTGCGTATGCGAAAACAAGAGCGTGGTTTATATGTATTTTCTCGGATGTTAAGAGTGAAATTTCTGCTGTTCTGTCGTCAACTATATCTATTGAAACGGGGAAGAGAAGAAGCGGAGCTTTGATAACCGTCTGACGCGCTCCGCGTCCGATAGTTCCAAAAACAAAGGGGTAGCCGAGGTACAGCTCGTATCTGCCAGTTTCCTTTTCAATTTCGGAAATCTCGCGGCGAAGCTCCTTAAGCCTCGTTATCTCGTCGTCGAGCACCTTGTTTTCCCTGTCGCGCAGGGCCTTGTCGCGCGCCTTTTTATCGGTGAGGGCGGAAGCCTCTTTTTCCGCCTTTGCTCTTTCCTCCTTGGTTTCGGTGTTGGTGAGAATTGCCGCTCTTTCTTCCTTGCATATCAGAGTGAAGGGCTCGCGTCTGCCCGACCACAGAAAGTCAATGAATTCCGCTACCTTGTCGTCGCGGGCTTCGAGAATGCGTCCGACGTCGTAGCTGGTCTTGCGTGATGCCGAGCGGAGAAAAAGACATTTATTGTTGCCGCCTATTTCTATAAGGCGTTCCTTGTAGTACGTGTATAGGCTTTTTCCCATAGCATTCTCCTTTTCCTAAAATTACGTTTTGACAAAATCAGTTATATACATTATAACACGCGCACGTGAAAAAATCAACCGAAATTCGACAAAAAACGGGTTGCCCGAAAATAAATTTTTCCAAACCCGCTATCTACTATTGACTAAATAATTTTCGTGCAGTATAATATTATTGACGTATGAATTAAAGCCACATAAATATATTTTGCAACGGAGTAATAAATGAGCCAAAACGAAAAAATAAACGAAATAGCAGAGAAAATAGACGCGATACGCGAGGGACGGCACACTTATTTTAAGAACAAGCGCGGAATGATACCCTCACGCGAGGACACCGTCAGAGTGTTGAAGGAAATGCAGTCGGCTATGTTCCCTGATTACTTTATAATCGATGAATTGCAGAAAAAAAGCACGGCAGAGCGTCTTGACTTGCTTCTTTTGAGCCTTAAGCGAGAGCTTACTGCGGCATATTCCTTTGGCGGAGAGAGCGCGGTTGTAGATACGGAAAGCCTTGCGTGCGACCTGCTTTGTGAGCTTCCCGCTATAAAGGAAATGCTTATCAAAGACGTTCAGGCTATCTATGAGGGCGACCCTGCCGCGAGAAGTCCCGAGGAGGTAATAATCTCCTATCCCGGATTTTTCGCCATATCCATATACCGAATAGCGCACGAGTTTTATAAGAGGGGAGTACCCTATATTCCTCGCATTATGACAGAGTACGCACACGAGAAGACAGGTATTGATATTCACGCGGGCGCTACCGTCGGAGAGTATTTCTTCATAGACCACGGCACAGGTATAGTTATCGGAGAAACCACCACGATAGGCGACAGGGTTAAAATTTATCAGGGAGTTACGCTTGGAGCTAAGAGCTTTGAGCTTGACGAGGACGGAAAGCCGGTAAAGGGCATAAAGCGACACCCCGACATAGGCAACAACTGCATAATTTACGCAAACGCAACCGTGCTGGGCGGAAATACGAGGATAGGCGACGGCTCGGTTATAGGCGCAAACGTTTGGGTTACGAGGTCGGTAGAGCCGGGAAGCACAGTCTATTACAAAAACTGAATACAAAAATCACCTACGACGCACTCCCCGTGTATCATAGGTGATTTAATTTTATAGAAAGAGGATTTATCCGGGTTATATTTTAGCGATTTTGGTTTTCTTTAAGGAATATCCGAGCACCGCGCCGCCAAGAGAGGCGCACACAATCTCGCCTATACCAACGGTAAGCACAAGCCAAAGGTAAGCATCGGTAGCGCCGTAGGCAAAAATAAGCACGGGTGGGACTATCAGAATATTAGAAAGCACAGTCGGTAGCGTAGCTAGCCACAAAAGCCTCGTTGGAAGCTTGCGAAGAAGCCTTGCGCCGATAGCGCCGAGAAGCGTCGCAAAACTGCCGAAAATAATGTCAAATACGTTTGCCGAGGTAATAAGATTTGAGATAAGACAGCCGATAAAGAGCCCCGGAACAGCCTCGGGGAAAAACATCGGCAGAATGCAAAGGGCCTCGGAAATTCTGAATTGTATCGCCCCGTTTGCAAGTCCGAATAGATTTGAAAAATAGGTTAGGGCAACGTAGAGGGCGGCAATCATAGCACCCCGTGTTAAATAAAGAGCTCTTTTTCTTCCTTTGTTATTCATTTTTTCTCCTTTAGTTTTGTTTTTTACGTCGGAAGCCGTAGGACTTCGTCGGGTGAGGAAGGTTTCGAACTCACCGCGAATATTTTAGCATAAATTAGGCGAAAAATCAAGTAAAAAGAGCAAAAAAATGAAAAAGCCGTTTCCTCTCAAAAAAGGAAACGGCTTTAAGCCTACAGCTTTATACCAATTTAAATTCTCCAGTGCAGTAGGGGTGGTCTGCATAGCCAAAGAAGAGCGTGAAGTCGCCGGGCTCGGAGATATAACGGTTGTCGTAGCTCCAGAAGCGAAGCATCGGCTCGTTAATCTCAAACGAAATCTCACAGCTCTCACCCGCCTCGAGCGTTACCTTTTTAAAGGCAACAAGCTCCTGAATAGGACGGGAAACCGAGGCTACCATATCGCGCATATAGAGCTGTACGACCTCCTTACCTCTGCGATTTCCGCTGTTTTTGATAGTTACCGTAACGGTGAGGCTCTCGTCGGAGTTAATCTCCTTTTTGCTTATTCTCATATTTTCATACTCGAATTTGGTGTAGGAAAGTCCCTCGCCGAAGAAGAAGAGCGGCAGATTTCCGCAATCTCTGTATCCCGTAGCACAGAGCTGGAATTCGTCGTCGTGAACAGTTTTCGGTCTTCCGGTGTTGGTTCTGTTGTAGTAGAGGGGACATTGACCTACTGATTTTGGGAAGCTCATCGGAAGCTTACCCGAGGGGTTTACCTTGCCAAAGACGAGGTTTGCTACCGCGCTTCCGCCCTCAGTTCCGGGGAACCAAACGTCCAAAATGGCAGGTGCAGAGTCGTAAATATCGGTCAAGTCAAGAGGTCTGCCGTTAAAGAGGACGATTGCGGTATTCGGGTTAGCCTCTGTTACTGCTTTTACGAGCTCCGCCTGCACGCCGGGGAGGCGAATGTCTGTACGACAGCTGCTCTCTCCACTATATATTTCGTGCTCACCAACGCACAAAATGACGGCATCTGCCGCTTTAGCGACCTCAACAGCCTTGGCAAATCCGCTCTTGTCAGTGTCTGTAACCATATTGCCACATCCATCGGCCGTTGTGATATTGGCGTTGGGGAGAAGTGCGCGAACGCCCTCGTAAATGCTGACCGACTCCTCGGCAAGTCCGAGACATGGCCACATACCTACGATCTGCTTCGACTCGGCAAACGGGCCGATGATAGCGATATTCTTCGTGTCAGCGGAGAAGGGGAGAATACCGTCGTTCTTAAGGAGCACAGCAGACTCCTCTACGGCTCTGCGGGCAATATCTCTGTGCTCGGGTGAGAGGCTCATCGCCTCAATTTTCTCCTCGCTTGCGCCGTGGTAGGGGTCTTCGAAGAGCCCAAGCTCGTCCTTCAGGCGCAAAACGCGAAGAACTGCCTCGTCAAGCTCTGCCTCGGAGATAGTACCCTCCCTGACGAGCTCTGCGAGGTGTGTATAGTAGGCAGGCGTGCACATCTCAATGTGACAGCCGTTTTTAAATGCGAGAAGGGCCGCTTCCTTCAAATCCTTTGCAACGCCGTGGACGCAAAGCTCGCTGATAGCGCCCCAGTCGCTGATGACGGTTTCCTTGTAATTCCACTCACCGCGCAGAATCTTTTGCATAAGGAACGAGTTTGCGGTAGAGGGGATTCCGTTAACGCTGTTGAATGATGGCATAAGCATCTTTACTCCCGCGTCGATGCAGGCCTTGTATGAGGGAAGATAGAACTGACGGAGAGCTCTCTCGGATATGTCTGCCATATTATAATCTCTGCCGCCCTCGGGTGCGCCGTAGCCTGCAAAGTGCTTTACGCAGGCGGCAAGACGGTCGGGAGAGGAAATGTCCTCGCCCTGATATGCCTCGACCTGTGCCGCGCCCATAACCGATGCGAGATAGGTGTCCTCGCCGCAGCCCTCCATCACGCGTCCCCAGCGTGCGTCGCGCGATACGTCAATCATAGGCGCAAAGGTAAGATGTACGCCGTCAGCCGACGCCTCCCTTGCCGCCATTTCACAGCACTCCTTCATAACCTCGGGGTCAAAAGAGCCCGTGAGGGCAAGTATGATAGGGTACATCGTGCGATGGCCGTGTATTACATCACGCATAAAGAGAAGCGGAATTTTGTTTCTGTCGTTTTTGAGGTGGTCATCCTGGATTTCGCGCAGAAGCTTCACACCCTTTCCTCCGATACAGCTTCCAACAGTCGAAAGCTGCTCGCTTGTGAGTCCCCACTTCTGTGCAGGACCGGTTAGTTCGGTGTCGGTGCTGAAAAATCCGGAGGGAAGCTGCATCAGCTGTCCTACCTTTTCATCCAGTGTCATTTGCTTTAATAGCTTTTCTAAATCCTTCAAAATATCTGTCCTTTCTGTAAGGGGGGAATCTGATTTATTTTTATATATTTAGTCAAAAAATACAAGTGACGTCTGTACGTTTTAGTCGCATTTCGCGTTAAATTCCTGTAATTTCCGCTTAGCTTCAGATCTTTTGTTTTACAAAAAAATGAATAAAATCCTTAAAAAGCCGAGATGCTGGAGGAGTTGTCAAATCTTTCTAGAATTAACATAATTTACCGATAGCAAAAAAACGGAATAGGGTATATAATGTTATTAAAAAAACGGAGATTGACTTGGAATTTTTAGTAGTAAGTAAAAATAAGCTCAAAATAATTCTTGATAAGGCGGAGGTTGAAAAATATCGCCTTTCAGATTTTTCCTCGGGCGCGTCTAGCGAGCTTAGACGGCGGCTTGGCGAGATTTTAGACGAGGCAAAGGAACGCGTGGGCTTTGATTGCGGCAAGGACAGACTTTTGGTTAGCTACTATCCGACAAGGCTTGCAGGCGCGGAGCTTTTTGTGACGGTCCTCGGCAGAGGAGAGGACTCTGGAGAGCCTGTTTATTACATATTCAAAAGCCTTGATGAGCTCTCTTTAGCCTGCCGCGCAATAACGGGTCGCACAGCCGAGAGCCGCGCCTATCTTCTTGCGGGGGAGCAATATTGCCTTGAGGTGTCCTACACGCGCGGAGCGCTTGACGTCCTCGCGGAGTTTTCAGAGCCGCTAGAAAAGCGGCAGGCGGCATACATACTCGAACACTCGCGTCTGCTTCTCGACAGCGACGCCGCGTCGGTTTTTGCAAGGCTTTGAGCCTAACTATTTGGTATAAAAGAATAGGGTAGCTCAATTTACAAGCTTGAGCTACCCTATAATGCATAAAGTAAAAGGGGAATTTAGAGCCTTTTGCTTGTGGTCATTTCAGGTCATGCCAAAATGGGTCAGCATTACGGTAATCTCGTCTGTAAGAGGTTTTATCGGCAGCTCTCGCACTCTTTACCAAGCAAGAAAATCAGAGCCCTTCAGCTTGAGGATTGCCTCGGTAAAGAAATAATCGCCGTAAATTATGTGCATGTGCTCGCAATCACCGTATCTTTCGCTGCCGAAGAGAAGTATTCCGTCCTCTTCCTCGCCGTAGTTGCACCACGCCTTATCCATCGCCCTGAGAATATTTATTGCGGCGGTGAGGTAGAGGCGCTTTTCGTGCTCCGGAACTGCCTTGGCTATCTCGATAAGTCCGCACGCTGCAATAGCGCCTGCGGTAGAATCGTACTTAACCGGCTCGGCGGGAGCGCGGAAGTCGATGAGAGGAAGCCAATCGGTTGCCGCCAGACTGGAGATGAAATAGTGCGCAACTCTTTTTGCGGTATCAAGATACTTTTCTTCCTTTGTATGAATATAAGAAAGAGCGAAGCCGTAAAGTGCCCACGATGCACCTCTTGACCAGCAAGAGCCGACGCCGTATCCCTGTCCGCCTATGGTTTCGATTACGCCAACGGAGTCAAACTCGTGCGAAACGATGTGGTTGACAGAGCCGTCGGAGCGGACGTGGTCGCGCATAGCCATATCTGCGTGGCGTCTTGCAATTTTTTCAAATCTACTGTTGTCAAGCTCGCGTGAAATCCAATAAAGCTGAGGCAGATTCATCATCGTGTCGATGATAGTCCAGCCCTTTACCTTGGGGGCGTTCCAGGCGGTGATGAAATCTCCGTCAATGTTGTAACGGCTTGCTAGGGTCATAGCGCTGAGAATATCGCGGTTACGCGACTGCATATCGCCGGTAAGTCTGTAAGATGCGCCCGACATAATATGCCATATAAATCCAACGTCGTGGTCGAGCTTCGTTACGTTAGCGAGAGCTCTGTCCATCATTTTTTCAGAATTCTGTGCGGTGAGCTTATAGCATTCCTTTTTTGTTTCGGCGTACATAAGCCACATAAGACCGCCCCAAAAGCCGTTTGTCCAGCGCGTAATATCCTTATCCGAGGTTCTCGTGTCGTGAACTCCGTCAACCGTGGTGTAGGGAATTTTATCGTAGCTCTTGACTGCGAGGCGCGAAAGCTTATTTTCAAGCTTTTGCCAGGTTTCGTCTATCCACTGTTTGTTCTGCTCAATAATCTTTTCGTAGCTCATAGAAACCTCCGTTATTTAGGCTGCTTTCCAATGTAGGCAAGTATTCCGCCGTCAACGTAAAGAATATGTCCGTTTACGAAATTCGATGCGTCGGATGCAAGGAATACGGCAGGTCCTGCGAGGTCCTCGGGGTCGCCCCAGCGTGCCGCGGGAGTCTTTGAAATGATAAAGGAATCGAAGGGGTGACGAGAGCCGTCGGGCTGCGTTTCGCGCAGAGGCGCGGTTTGGGGAGTTGCAATGTATCCCGGGCCGATACCGTTACACTGAATATTGCACTCTCCGTATTCCGAGGCAATATTCTTCGTAAGCATCTTAAGTCCGCCCTTTGCCGCCGCGTATGCCGAAACGGTTTCGCGGCCAAGCTCGCTCATCATTGAACAGATGTTTATTATCTTGCCGTGTCCCTTCTTTATCATGGAGGGAATGACCGCCTTTGACATAATGAAGGGGGCGTTGAGGTCAACGTCTATAACCTTGCGGAAGTCCTCTGCGCTCATCTCGCACATAGGAATTCTTTTGATGATACCTGCGTTGTTTACAAGAATATCAACGATACCGACCTCGGACTCTACCTTGGAGATGAACTCGGTAACCGCGCACTCGTCGGTAACGTCGCAGACGTAGCCGTGAGCCTCAATTCCCTCGGCGCGATAGGACTCAAGTCCGCGGGAAACGAGCTCGTCGTTTATGTCGTTGAAAACGATAGTTGCGCCAGCCTCGGAGAGAGCCTTAGCGATAGCAAAGCCGATGCCGTAAGAGCCGCCTGTAACGAGGGCGACCTTTCCTGTGAGATCAAACATATTTTTCATATTTTCACCGCCTTATTAAAGAAGATCCTTGGTTTCGATGTGGTCCATATCGGTAAACTCTTGGTTTTCACCGCACATAGCCCAGATGAACGAATAAGCGCGAGTGCCAACTCCCGAGTGTATCGACCAAGAGGGAGAGATAACGGCCTCCTCGTTGTGCATAATGATATGGCGCGTCTGTGTAGGCTCACCCATCATGTGGAATACGACGTCATTCTCTCCCATATCGAGATAGAGATATACCTCCATACGTCTGTCGTGAGTGTGGCAGGGCATCGTGTTCCAGTTAGAGCCCTCCGCAAGCTCGGTAAGTCCCATAGCGAGCTGACAGCTCTTGATTACCTCGGGGTGAATGTACTGGTTGATAACTCTCTTATTGCATTCTGCCGCAGAGCCGCAGGGAACCTTCTTTGCCTTGGTGATGTCTATCTTTACGGTAGGATAAGAGGTGTGAGCAGGGCAGGAGCTTACGTAGAACTTTGCGGGTGTGTTCTCGTCCTCGCTCTTAAAGGTGATTTCCTTGTTACCCATTCCGATGTAGATGCCGTCCCTCGGGTTCATTTCGTATTCAACGCCGTCAACGGTGATAGTTCCTTTACCGCCGATGTTAATACAGCCCATCTCTCTTCTCTCGAGGAAATAATCAGCCGCGAGCTCCTTGCCCGCCTTGAGCTTCAGCGTCTGGCGAACAGGCATAAGTCCTGCCGTGATTATTCTGTCGATATGGCTATATACCATTCTTACGTTGTCCTTTGTGAAAAGACTTGCAATGTGGAATTCCTCACGAAGCCTTTCTGTTGTGTAGTGCTTAACGTCCTTTGCGTTTGATGCCTGGCGTACTTCCATTTTACTTAAATCCTCCTTAATAATATTTCCAAAAACCTCAATTTGCGACAGAGCCGCAAACGAGAGTATTTCACTTACTTGTCTGAAATTGAAAAGACGTATGTATTTCGTCGTTTTTTTGTCGAAGCTGATTTCGATGCCCCTCGAGTTTTCTTCGTTGAGGTCGCTGTTATCAAGCGTGAATTCGCCGTGTATAACTTCACCGTCCGAGAATTCAATGTCGATATACTTCCAGTATGAGTCGTGCGGTATATCGGTTATCTTATCGTGGGCAAAATCGGCACGGAGATAGAAGAGAAGTCGGTCAACCTCAACCTCGCGTCCGAAATCGAGCGTGAATTCAATATCGTCGCGCGCGCCACCCGCCCAGGAGTGATACGGATAGCATCCGTGGCCCTGGTTGTTTATCACGCCGTCGATAGCGTTTCGCTCATAGAAGCAAGGGTCGTCACGGGTAACGAAGTTCGCCGTCGCGTGAGGGAAGTGCCTAACCTTGCCGTGTTTGTCGTGCGAGTTGAGCGCTATGTTGCGGTATCCGTATATCTCGCTCTCCTCGGGCTCGCGCACGCATATCAAGTGCTCCTCCCCCGCAAAAGCCTCGGGAGCGTATCCGCTGACGAGCTGCCTTTGATTTGGTAAGAGAAATTCAAAGCTGCGGCTCGGAACCCACAAAATACTTTCGGCAAGCGTCGGGTCGAGCCTTACCGCGAGGAAATCCGTTCCGTCGAGCAGAACCTTGATTTTGTCACCCTCGGAAAGAGTACCGAGGAACTTGGCTTTTACGTCAGAACCCTTCCAATCGGCTCTTGTTTCTCCGTCCTTACCTATAATTTTCAGTGTAAGCATATTACTTCCTCCTGATTTACTATTTTGATTATAACATATTATTTTTGCAATTTTATTGCAATTTCAAATAAAATTATTGCTTTTTTCGTCATAATGTGGTATTATATAAACGAAGAAAAAAGGAGGTGCGCCATGAAATGCTTTTTTGACACCTGCAAGCAGGCAATAGAGTACGCGACAAGCACAAAGGGCTTCGGTGTATTTTATTCGGAGACGAAGAACCAAAACCAAGAGGTACATATACACGAATGTTGCGAGGTGTTTTTATGCATTGAGGGCGGAAACAGCTTTCTCATTGACGACAAGGTCTACGATATAAGCGACGGCGACTTATTTATAATAAATCAATTTGAGGCGCACAAGGTAGTTCCCGACAAGAATGACAGCTTCCTTCGCTATATTATGCACGTTCACCCCTCCTTTCTTTACTCAAACTCGTATGATGATGCAAATCTCTCGTCAGCCTTTTATTCCTCGGAAAAGATTGCAAAGGTATCTCTTTCCAACGAGGAAGTAAAGCGCCTGACCGAGCTTTTTGAGGAGCTCAAGGTAGAGCGTCCATACGGCGATAGTATGTATAAAAAGCTTCGCGCAACCGAAATGCTTCTCGAGATAAGCAGGCTTTTCTATACGCACAAGGAAAGTCGCTCGGAGGAATTCAGTCAGCGCACGGTTCAGCTTGCCATAGATTACATCAATAAAAATTACTCTTCAGACTTGACCCTTGAGATGCTTGCCAAGAGCGCCTTCGTTTCCGCGAGTCAGCTATCCCGTCTTTTCAATCGCTACTGCGGAACAACGGTTAGCAAATATATTATAAGCAAGCGTATTACCGAGGCAAAAAAGCTACTGTCCGGCGGAATGAGCGTTACCGACACGGCGTTTATGTGTGGATTTAACGACTACGCCAATTTCATAAGAACCTTTAAAAAAGCCGTCGGAATTCCCCCCGGAAAATACAAATCAAGCATAACCTAGCATTTGACTTCCCCCCAACACGATAAAGCGCAAAAAAGCCTGCCTTGTTTGAAAAGGCAGGCTTTAAAAATAAATTAAGTGTATCGAGTGTTAAGGGTTACTTTTGGCTCTTTTCGATATCGGCAATCATACCGACGCGCACCGCGTGACGTCCGCCCTCAAATTCCGCGCCGAGAAAGGCGTCGAGAATATCCGTTGCAAGACAAGAGCCTGTAACTCTCGCGCCAATGCAGAGAACGTTTGCGTCGTTGTGGCATCTAGTCATTTTGGCAGAATAGGTATCGCCGCATACTGCCGCGCGAATGCCGTTATACTTGTTCGCGCACATAGACATTCCAATGCCCGTACCGCAGATAAGTATGCCGAATGCGCCGTCGCCTGCGCTCTGTACGTTTTTGCATACCGCCGAGGCAAATTCAGGGTAGTGGCAGGACGCCTCGGAATTAGTTCCACAGTCTGTAACCTCGTAGCCCTTGCCCTCAAGATAGGACTTGAATTCCGCCTTGAGAAGATAGCCTGCGCTGTCAGCGCCAATATAGATTTTTCTCATTTTTATCTCCGTTCCGTCGCCTTTTGACAACTTACATATTGTTTTTTTCTCTTTCAAGCCTTTCGCGCTCTGCTTGGGGAATTCGCAGATAGGTCGGTTGAAGCTCGCGCTCGGTTACGCACTCACCGCGCTCGTACATTCGACTTGCTATTTTGGCGATAGATGCGGCGTTTGCCGTGCGAATAAGCTCGGGCGTTACCGAAAGCTTTACACCGAGAGGGGAGAGAAGTCTGTGCACCGTGTCGTATCCGTCGCCGGTGATAAAGACGTCGCCGGGGAAGGAGCGAAGCTCCTCGGCAAGCTCCTCTGCCGAGATTGCTCTGTCGGGAGTAAGGCGCGTGATGATGCTTCCGTCCGATGAGAAGGTCGCGGTGTAGAACTGTCCGCGCCGCGCGTCCATACACGGCACTATAAGACCGCGAAGTCCCGCCGCGTTTTCGGCAAGAGCCTCAAGCGTCGATACCGCGGCGCAGGGGACGTCCTTTCCGAAGGCAAGTCCCTTTACCGTGGAAACACCGATACGTACGCCCGTAAACGAGCCCGGTCCAACGGTAACCGCGTAAAGACCGACGTCGGAGAAGGAGAGCTTCAGCGTTTCGAGCAGCCTTTCCGCCATAGGAAGAATAAGCTCGCTCTGCGTCAGTCCGTTATCTACGTTAAATACACCGAGCACGCGCTCGTTTTCGGTAACGGCTACCGATGCCGTCTTTGCGGTTGTATCAAGGGCTAAAATCTTCATATATCCACCCCTAAAATTTCTATTTTTCGACAGTCCTCGCCATCAGCCGTGCGCGACACGGTGACGAATATGGCGTCACTTGGGATATCATCTTCTATGTTTTCCGACCACTCGGAAATGCAGTATCCGTCTGACGAAACGTAGTCGTCGTAGCCTATTGAAGCAAGGTCTGAGAAGTCCTCAATGCGATACATATCAAAATGGAATATGCGCGCGCGTCCTCTGTACTCGTTTACTATCGTGTAGGTGGGACTTTTCACGCCCGAAACACCGAAATGAGAGGCAAATCCGCGAGTGAATGCCGTCTTGCCGACGCCCATCTCACCGCGAAGCGCAATAAAGGCGCGGCTTCTGCCACTCTCCTCAAGAATACGGCCAAGATTTGCCCCTACCGCCTCGGTTTCCTCGGGGCTGTTAGTAATAAAAACCATATCAAATTCCTTCAAGATAATTTTTCGCCCCCTCACCGAGTATAAAAGACTTTGCCGCCTCGTACTCGGCGCGGCGCTTCTCAAGCTCGCGCTCGTTGTAGCTCTTCCTTACCGCGCGGATAAGGGTGTTTTTCGGGGTGTTTTCGGGGTCTGTAAGCTCTGCGACGGTGACCGAATAGCCGTTTGCTCTGAGCCTTGACACTCGGAGCGCGTCGGTGATAGCCTCTGATAGCTTGTTTGAAAGGTGGGGGTATCTCGTCACAAAGGAGAGCTTCTCTGCGGTAACCTTGCCGTTCAAATATCTGTGACAGCAGGGGGTTGAGAGAATTACTCTTGCACGAAGCTCAATTGCCGAATTTATTACCACGTCGGTGGCAAGGTCGCAGGCGTGAAGAGAAATTACCATATCAGGCTCACCGTCGGCGCAGCGCACGGTGTTCTTCACGTCGTCGTAGATGAATGACATTCCAATAAAGCCGCACTCGCGCGCAACCCTCGCGCAGTATTCTATAACGTCGCGCTTTAAATCAACTCCGATAAGGCGAACACTCCGCCCCTTTATCTCGGTAAGAAAGTAATATACCGCAAAGGAAAGATAGCTCTTTCCGCAGCAAAGGTCGTAAACGGTAAGCTCACCGTCAGGACGAAGCTCCCCGTAAACGCCCTCTATATTCTCAAGAAAGCGGTTGATTTGTCTGAATTTACCCTGCTTTTTGTCGTGCACTCTGCCGCTTTTATCGGTTATGCCGAGCGCGAAAAGAAAAGGCTCGTTTCCTGTCAAAATACGGTTTTTCTCTCTGTCTAAGGCTTCAATTTTCGCCTGAAAATCTTCGCCGTCTGCGGAAAGAAGTCTGCGCCTTAGCTTGTCAGCGCCGAGAAATACCTCTTTGCCGTTTTTGCCGCTCTTGTATTCGGCATCGGAAAGAGAAGTGATAAGGTTTGCTTGACCGTACTCAGAGAGAAGTGCGGAAAGCTCCTCGGAAAGCGACGATATGGACAGATTTTTCTGCGATACCGTGTCACCGGGCAGAGAATATTCAAGTGTCAGCGAGCGTCTGCCGCGTATTTCAACGAGCCTGCCGACAACCTTTTTGACCTCGGATACCGAGGGCCTTGAAAAAACGATTTTACGAAGCGCGCCGCGCTCTGCCGAAAGCTCAATAAGCTCGCAAAACTCATTCCTCGTCATCGCCGTCACTAGCCTCTTCTATCGCTTCGGACTTCTTTTTTCTAAAGGAAATCTTGTTTTCGGTTTTGTTCGAAATTCTCTCAAGGTTGGCTCTGTGACACCAAACGATGAGAATGGCAATAATTATTGAGGAGAGCGCCATCATAGGTCTTGCGGGCGGGTATATAAATTGCGTTGCGGCGTTAAGAGCAACGGGATAGAGAACCGCAGAGGAAACCGAGCCGAGCGACACGTACTTCGTCCAGGCTACGAGAACAATGAAAAGAAGAAGCAGGGGGACAAATATTACGGGAGAGAGTATAAGCACCATTGTCGCCGTAGAAAGAACACCCTTTCCGCCCTTGAATTTGTAGTAAATAGGGAAAACGTGACCGAGCACCGAGAAAAGACCTGCTACGTAGCAAAATCCCATAGGCGGTATGCTCACACCCCAAAAATAGTAAAAACCAAAGAAAAATCCTGCAAACAGTATAGAAAGCGCGGTCTTTGCCATATCTCCGAGAAGCGTCAGGAGAGCCGCCTTCTTGCCAAATGTACGGAGCATATTCGTCGTGCCTGGATTGCCGCTGCCGTGCTTACGGACGTCGTCGCGGTAAACGAGCTTGGATATTATAATAGCCGAATTGACGCTTCCGAGAAGATAGGAAACCGCGATTATCAAGAGCACGGAGGCAAAAAATACGGGTAATTTCCAGTTGTCAGGTATAACCTTAACAACGTTCATTAAATAATCCAAAAGACCTGTTTGCAAATTCATAATAGCTCCTAAAGTAAAAAATATTTTTACAGCTTATTATACATCATTTTTTCATTAAAGTCAAGAAATATATTGCAAAGCGCGGCAAAACGTGGTAAAATAAATTAAAAGGGAGGGCGAAATGAAAAAAGAGCTTGCAGAGTTTTTTGAGAAGAAAAAAATTGAATACTATTCCGTCCTCGATTACTCGGTTGCCAGAGAAATAAATCACGCAATTATTGAGCGAGAGAGCTTCAAGCCAAAAAGCGCAATAATTTTTTTACTCCCGTACTACGCAGGCGAGGGAAAAAATCTGTCGGCATACGCTGCCGCACGCGACTACCATATAGCGATACGTGAGCACACGGGCGCTCTTATAGAGGAGCTTCAAAGGCTATTTCCCGAATGCCGCGCGAGAGGCTACGGCGACCACTCGCCAATCGACGAGCGCGATGCGGCACTTTCGGCAGGGCTCGGAATACTCGGCGACTCAGGGCTTCTCATCAATGAAAAATACGGAACTTACATATTTATAGCCGACGTTTTGACCGATATTCCGCCCGAGGAGCTCGGTGAGAGCGGTGCGACAAAGCCTCACATGCGATGCATATCCTGCGGAAAATGTAGGAGCGCCTGCCCCACGGGAATACTTCGCGGGGAGAGCGGCGAGTGCCTTTCTGCGATTACGCAAAGGAAGGGCGACCTAACCGAAGATGAGGTCGATTTGATGCGGAAATTTAACACGGTATGGGGGTGCGACCTCTGTCAAAGCGTCTGTCCTTACAATAAAGAGCCGAAAATTACACCGATTTCGTTCTTTCTTGAGGACAGAATAACCACCCTTACGAGTGAGCGTCTTTCTAAAATGTCAAAGGACGAGTTCGCACAGCGTGCATTTGCTTGGCGCGGCAGAAAAACCGTCGAGAGAAATCTTAAGCTGCTTGATTATTAAATTCAAAATAGGAGATAAAAATGTTAGACCTTGAATTGATTTACGGCAAGAAGGACGAAAAGCCCCTTGATACCCTAGTCAGCGACGGCGGATTCGTGGGGATATTAAGAACCATCGCCTGCGTCGGCGACAGCCTTTCATCCGGCGAATTTCAGGCGTATAAGCCCGACGGTGAAAATCTCTATGTTGACCGCTACGAGTACTCGTGGGGACAGTTTATGGCGAGAATGGCAGGAGTTAAGGCATACAACTTCTCAAAGGGCGGAATGACGGCAAAGACCTATATGGAGAGCTTCGCTAACGGCATGGGATATTGGAATCCCACCCTTGCCGCAGACGCGTATATCGTCGCTCTCGGAGTAAACGACCTCTTTAACCGCAAAATGACCCCCGGCACTATCGACGACGTCTGCTTTGAGGACTATACCAAAAACGCCGACACCTTCTACGGTAACTACGCCGCAGTTCTTCAGAAATACAGGCATATAGCACCAAATTCAAAGCTTTTCCTCGTCACTATGCCAAAGAAAACGAGAGATTACAGAGTTCCCGAGCTTATGGAGCTGAAGGTCAGACATAGGGAGATACTCACCGAGCTTGCCGAGAAGCTTGACGGCACGTATGTGGTTGACCTCTTTGAGTACGGACCTGAGCCCACCGAGGAGCTTATGCGCGACCTCTATCTTAACGGTCACATGTCACCGACAGGCTACGTCGTTATAGCCAAGATGATAACCTCATATATCGACTACATAATCAGGCACAATATGCAGGATTTCAAATACGTCGGACTTACGGGATACGAATACGAGAAGATAAAGAAAACACAGGAATAAATCAAAAGAGGCTGCCCTATTTGGTAGCCTCTTTTTTGATTAAGTTGCTTAAGGCTTACAAATGTTACAAGCGGTGTAGCCTTCATTTATAAGCTCATCAAGCGTTTTTGTCGATTGGGATTTGTTTTCTTCCTCCATGCTTTTTGCGTAAGTGCAGGTAGGGAGGTGAACCTTTTTGGTCTTGGTATTCAGCACGTAGTGCGTGACCTCTTCCAGTGTGTCCCCATCATCGTCCTCGACGGGCGGCGGAGGATTTTCTCCGTCGAGATAGCTCGTGCCGTCAAAGTAGTTTATGATAACGCCGGGCTGAACGTTGTAGCAATAGACGTTGAACTGTATTCCGTCACCGCCGTCCTCAATAGAAACCGCTTCCATTAAAACACCGCTCGCAACGAGATTGTAGCCGTCGTATATCGGGGTTACGCGGTAGAGAACGTGATTTTCGGTTTCCTTTATGTAGTCGGCAATCATATTCTCGAAATCGTACATGCCCTCAATGTTGAGATACTGCGTGCCGGTTATGAGGTTTTTCTCATTGGCATTCTCGCCCGTTAGCTGAAATCCGATAAGGTGACATCGGTGATAAAGATAGCCACCGCTCACGCAGTCGTACTTTGCCGATACCCAGCCTGACGGCTTTACGCTGCTGATATCGCCACGGTCCTCGGTAGGCATAATGTCGCGTCCCACGCAGGCAAAAGCCACACCGCACCTGCCGAGCTCGTCGAGCTCGGAGTAGCTCTCAAATGATTTTTCGGTAAGCTCCTCGTCCGTGAAATACGGTACGCCGCCGTTTATTATAACGTATGGCTCGCCCGAAAAGGCAGGGATTTCGTCGAGAGATATAGGCGCAGGCTGCCTTCCAAGAAGCGAGTCGAGCAAGGCGCACCCCGAGAAGAGCATCGAGAATATTAAAATCAGGGCTATCAGCGATAGCTTTCTTGCAGTTTTCACCTTACGTAAACCTCCTTGGTGATTTTTTCGTGAGATTTTCCGACGAACTCATTTGAAGATACGAGCTTGAAGTCCGCGGACAACGGTTCGAAGCCGAGCTTTACGTCGGACGGATAGGTTCTGTTCCATTTATATATAATAAGGCGCGAGATTTTTTCGAGATGGTCCTTGATAGAGCCGTCCTCGATAAAGCATACGTCGCCCGACTTTCCCTCGGAAAGCGGAGAAAGGCATACCCCCGTGTCAAGTTTTTCGGTATCAAATAGGGGAAGAGAATACTTTGTTAATAGAATTCTCTGATGGTCGCGCGCAACGTCCCGCACAACCTCTGTGTCGCGGCTTACTCGCCTTTTCAAGAAGAGAATGCCGCCTCTGTCCTCGATACATACAATAGCAGTCATTAAAAGCTCCTTTCGCTTTACTTAAATTTTACCATAATAACCGCATTTGTGTCAATATCGCATTTTGCATAAATTTGAAGAGTAATTTTTTACGAACAAAAAAGCAGAGTAAACCATAAAGGCAGCTCTGCTTTTGCTGGTGCGGGAAATGTCGCGCGTAAGAAAACGATTGATAATCGTTTTTAGCGCGAAGACCGAAGACTGTGGATGAGGTCTGTCCCGTTTTCTATCAAGATAAAGGCGCAGGAAGAAAAAATAGTGAGAAAAAATAAAGACCAAGCACAATACTTGGTCTTTATCTTGGTGCGGGAAACGGGACTTGAACCCGTACATCAAAGATACACGCCCCTCAAACGTGCGCGTCTGCCGATTCCGCCACTCCCGCGTGGAACATTGACTATTATACACGAAAGCTTTTAAAAAGTCAAGGGGTTTTGAGAAAAAATATTTAATTTTTTTCAAAAACGATTTTTTCGTTCAAAAGAGACGGTAGTTACTGTATTTTAGGCTATAACAAGAGCGACGGATTGTCAAAAACCGTCGCTCTTGCGAAGTCTGTTAATTACTCAAAAATTTCGATGATTTCGGTTGTTTCGTAATCCTTATACAAAATGGTACAATCGTAATCATTAGCCTTTTTGAGCTCAATTCGAGCAAGCTTTCCGTCCTCGAAGGCTATTTTTACGTATTCGTAATTGAGGGGCGCGGAAACACCGCCCATATCAAAATAAACGCCCTCTGAGGATATATTGGTTGCTACGTACATTTTGCTCTCTTCGTCGTAGGTGAATGAGGAGAAACTGTTAGTAAACTCGGGAAGGAATATATCGGAATATCGAACGAAGAACCAGCCCATGCCTCTGACGTTTATGAAGCCTGCCTGTGCAAGCTGTTCTAAATTGCTTATCGGGGCGTCTTCCGTATTCAACGTGCCGTCCTGACCTCTTTGCTGTAAATAGCCATATGCGCCTGATTTTTCAAGATAAAGACGAGATTCGTATTCGTCGCCTATTGCGCTATCAAAGATATCAAGTGCAATATCTTCTTCGGTGCTTTTCAGGGAACAGATGACTTGTTCGAGCGACGCATCGCTTTGAGCGACGTGCCTCTCAATAGTTACGTTTACGAGCGTGTCCTCGCTAAACGCAGTCTTCCATTGTTCTTCGGTCACGGTTGTTTTGGCATTGTTAATATATTCCGTAGAAAAATCTTCGGGGAGGTTCAGTGCCGTTGTTCCTATATTGGTTACGTCTATTCTGTGATTGTTTCTTACAACGAACAAATCAGAACCGCGGCGATACATTTTATGGCTTTCATCTTCGGGATTGACATATGCTTTTTCAGTCTCGTCATATGTCCATTCCATAAATGCCATTCCGGGGAATCCGTTATTCATAATGCTTTCTATAAATTCATAGAGGGTTGTAGCGTCGGTGGTTATAGAGCAATTCTCGTAGCTTCCGTCGTCAGCATTGGGGGAATATATTTTGCAAAAGCCTCCATTATCAATACGAATACAGCTGTTGGCATAGTCCCTTATCCAGCTGCCGTTGACGTATTTGTAGCTATCAACGACGGCCATCTTCTTCTCGCCAAAAACACCGATAGTTGCGGTAAACTTTGTTTGATTAGCCGTTCCTATATCATCAAAGACGGTTAACGTGACCGAACCATCCTCTTCCATTATCGGAAACACTAATTCAGAATACTCTTGAATCGTCATCGTCGTTGTCAAATCTGTCGGGAATTCATTTTTTGTTTGACCGCAGCCAGTGCAGGTGAAGAGCATTGAACCGTATGCATCGGGTGTCGATTCTGTGATGGGCTGACCGTTATCCCACGAGTGCGCCTCTGTGATTTCAGCTCCGCATACGCAGGTTTTTTTGTGCTTTGTAGTATCCACTGTGGTTGCGTTTTCGTAGGAGTGTGCTGATTTCTCTGAAACCTCGTTACAATCCGTATCCTCGCACTCGTGCCAATGGTGCGTTGCGTCCTTTGCCCAATCGGTTTTGTATGTATGCGTGTGATTTCCGCTACCGTCGCAGGACGTGAAGATTGAAAGAGATATACACAGCATAAGGAATAATGTAGCGAGTTTTTTCATATTAAAATCTCCTAGTCGTAACTTTTATTTGATAATATACATATTTTACCACATAATTCGATGAATTGCAAGCAATTTGTCAAAATTATGCTATCACGGAATAGTATCAATGTTGTGTGCCGATTTCTTTTATTCTTTATGCTATTGCTTTTTTAAAAGATTTATGGTACAATACTTTATAAAGGTCTAAATCAAAGTGTCAATTTAAAGGAATCTTTGGATAATGAAAAAGGACTTAAAAGCAAAGCTTGTCAACCGAAAGGTAGAAAAGCCAAACGCATTCATCGGAGCTATCGTCAGATTTGTGCTCGGAATTATTAACAGACGTAATAAGGTTGAGTTCAGTTATGACTATGACCCCGAAACGATAAAAAACCAGCCTACTATACTGCTTTCCTCACACGCGTCAAGGCTAGAATTTATCTATACGATTTACGGCTTTGGACGTCGTGACGTGAACCTTGTATGCGGCTATCAGAACATACTCAAAAAAGGTATTTACGGCATAATGCTGAGGCTCGGCGTAATCTCGAAGTATTTATACCAGCCCGACGTTTTATGCGTCAAGAATATGATAAGAGTTCTGAAGAGGGGCGGAGCTATCGGTCTTTTTCCCGAGGGCATTCAGTCAACGAGCGGAAGCACACACCCGATAAATCCCGCGACGACACAGCTTATCAAAAGAAGCGGAGCAAATATCGTAGTGTGTACCACTCACGGAGCGTATCTTGCGACGAACAGATATTCCTCTGACAGAAAGAGCGGGTACATTGGTGTTGATTACAGCCTTGTGTTTACTCCCGAGCAGCTTGAAAATCTTGACGAGGAAGAGATTTATAAAATTCTTCTTGAGAAAATCAGCTATAATGATTTTGCCTTCAACAAGGTTGCACACAACAAGTATATAGGTAAAAAACCAAATGCCTTCGGCATTGAAAAAATACTCTACAAATGCCCCGACTGTAAGGGGGAGCATACACTTTCGGTTATGGGTGACACCGTGATATGCACCGAGTGTGGCTTTAGTGTGCGGATAAACGAGTATTACGACCTTGTCCTTGAGAACGGTGGAAATTGTCCCGCTGATATTGACGAGTGGTACAAGTGGCAGAGAAGCTGTGTGAGAAAGGAAATAAAGGACGATAGCTTTGAGATGTCGTTTTCGGGAAGCCTTTGTACCCTGAGGACAGATAAATTAAAAAAATCACCGAAGAACAGACAAACCCTATCTGTTGGCACTGCAACACTTACGAAGGACGGACTTTCCTTTAAGGGTGAGCTTGACGGAGAGAGTGCCGACTTTGATTTCGATGCGAAATCGGTATATTCGCTCACATTCTCGACTAAGGGCTTTTTGGAGTTTTACTACAACAGCGATTATTATATGCTCGTGCCCGACGCGCCCGTGAGCTCGCTCATAAAGTGGACACTTGCATCGGAGGAGATACACAATCTCCGTGACGAAAACTGGCAGAGGGCGTGCGCCGACGTCTATGAATACGATAAATTTGAATGTAAAGAAGGAGTTACAAATGGGTAAGTCAACCGAAATGGACGCAAAGCTGAAATTCGGCTTAAAAAGCTTTATAACCGTCGTTTGCATACTGCTTGCGGTTTTGATTTTCGTTGGTGTTTTGACCTACGTAATACCCGCGGGGCGCTACACGATTTATACTACCGACCCGTCGAAAGCCGAGCTTCCGTTCTACGAGTACACCGAGGACGCCTCGCTTAATAAGCAGATAGTAATAGACTCCTACCGTGAGCTTGAGGAGGGAGAAAACTCAACACGCCTCCCGTGGTACCGTTGGCTGACCTCGCCCTTTGAGGCGCTTATCTTCGGCTCTAACAGCTCTAATATGATAATGATTATAGCGCTTCTTTTGGTGCTTGGCGGTACGTTCAAGGTGCTTGAGGACAGCGGCGGACTTGTTTCGCTCGTTAGGGTTATTATGGAAAGACTGCGCTCAAAGCGCTACGTGGCAATCTGGGCAATCACAGGCGTTATTATGCTGCTTTCCGCCGTTTTCGGACTTCAGGAGCAGCTTCTTATACTGTATCCCGTTTTTGCTATGCTTTGCACGGCGCTTAACTGGTCGCGCTTTACGGCTATCTCGTTTGTTCTTATCGCGTCGGGAGTCGGCTTTACTACGGCTATCACCAACCCCCTCACCATAGGAACGGCGTCTATTGCCGCGGGCGTCAGCGTTACCGACGGACTTTGGTACAGATGCATTATCTTCTGCGTGATGTACGTTGTCACATCGCTGTTTTTGGTATCCTGCGCAAAGCGCGACGAGCGACTTGCGACAGAGAAATTCGACGTTGAGGGCTTCGTTACCGTTTCTTCGGAGGAGCATCGCGAGGACATCAAAAAGGCAAAAATGATAGTCGCACTTTTCTCAATAGCTCTTCTTTCGGTTATCGTGACCACGGCTATCGACTCGCTTCGTTCACTCGCAATGGTATTTATGGCAGCCGCCTTTATCGTCGGCACGGTTATTGTCGGCAGACTACTGCTCGGCTCGTATAAGTGCCTCGGTAAATGCTTCCTCGCAGGCGTAAAAGACGTGCTTCCTTCGATAGTTATCATTATGATTGCCTTCGGAATTACGCATATAGCTGCCGAGGGTAATATACTTCACACCATCTTCAAATACTTCTATGACTCGGTATCGGGGATTTCTCCCTATCTTGCGGTAATTATCCTTTACGTTTTCGTCCTCATTATCGAGTTCTTTATCCCGAGTGCCTCTGCGAAGGCTGTTTTGATAATACCTATGCTCACTCTCGCTCCAATCGAGGGCATAAGCAAGACGGTAATTATCCTTACCTACCTCTTTGCCGACGGATACACAAACGTCCTCTATCCCACCTGCGGAACGCTTCTTGTAGGAATAGGACTTGCTGACGTCAGCTTTGCCGAGTGGTTCAAGAAAACGGCGCTCTTCCAGCTTTTGCTCTTCGCTTTGTCAATTGCATTCCTTATGTTTGCGGTATTTATAGGACTGTAATCCTTTAATTACTGCCTGATAATTCCATAGCAAAAGGAGAAAATCATGACCGCAAGGGAAAGATTTATCGAAATATACAAGAAAAATATAACACGAGAGGGAGCTGATAAGCTCCTTGAATATCTCGATTCGTCGGCATCGGACTTTTTCACAGCACCCGCATCTGCAAGGTATCATTCGTCCTATGAGGGAGGGCTTTGCGAGCACTCACTGAACGTTTACGACTGCCTTGTAAGTTATCTTAAATCGGATAGAGCAAGGCAATTCGGCTTTGAGTATTCGGACGAGTCGATAGCAATAGTCGCGCTTCTTCACGATTTGTGCAAGGTTGGAGTGTATAAAAAGGGCTTCCGAAACGTCAAGGACGAGCGCGGCGTGTGGCAGAGGGTTGACAGCTTTGAGTACGACGACAAGCTCCCCTACGGTCACGGTGAGAAAAGCGTCTATATCGCCTCGGGCTATATGCGTCTCACGCGCGAGGAGGCGTTTGCGATAAGGTATCATATGGGATACTCATCAACCGAAGACCCGAGAAACGTATCTGCGGCGTTTGAAATGTTCCCGCTTGCCTTTGCGCTATCGACTGCCGACAGCGAGGCGACATACTACCTTGAAAGCGACAAAAGGGAAAAGGATAAATAAAAAAAGAGGTCAGTGATGTTAAACAAAAGTATATCGTCATTTCTTCGAGAGCGCGGTGAAGAGATAAGCGCGGATATTATTTCGTGGCGAAGAATCCTTCATAAAATCCCGGAGCTCAGGATGGATACCCCGAAAACCGAGGCTGAGATTATCCGAGTATTAAAAGAAATCGGCATTGAGGATATAAGAGCGGGCGTCGGAGGACATGGAGTTTGCGCTGTTATTCGGGGCGAGATTCCCGGCAAATGCCTCGGCATAAGAACCGACTGCGACGGCTTGCCTATAAAGGAGGAAACCGGGCTCGAATTCGCATCAACTAACGGAAATATGCACGCCTGCGGTCACGACGCCCACACTGCAATGGGACTTGGCGCGGCGAAGCTTATTTATGAAATGCGTCACGTGCTAAAAGGCACGGTCAAGCTAATATTCCAGCCATACGAGGAGGGGTGCGGCGGCGCAAGGCTCATGATAAACGACGGCGTCTTGAGAAGCCCCGACGTAGAGCAAATTATCGGCTTACATAACCATTGCGAGCCCGACGAGGACTATCTTCCCGGCGATATACTCGTGACGAGCGAGCCTATTACCGCTAACGTATATTCGTACGTAGCAACCTTCCGCGGAGATACCTGCCACGTTTGTCATTCGGGAGCTGCCGCAAACGCGGTCTATATGGCGTGCGAGGCTGTTTTCAGGATTTCGAAGATTTCCGAGGGCAACACGCAAAGCGTCAACGCAGTTACCGTTGTAAACGGCGGCGTCAGAAACAATATCGTGCCTAAGACCTGTACCATCGAGGGCAGTATCCGTTCCTTTGACCGTGACGAGCATACGCGTATGAAGGAAGAGGTTCACAGGATACTGGAGGAAGCGGCGAGAGCACACGGCGGCGAGGTTACGGTAACCCCCTCGATTGACGTTATGGAAACGCGCATAGATAAAGGCGTTTACGATAATTTCTGCGCTGTGGCAAACGAAATTTTCACCGAGCGCGGCTGTGTACAGGTTAAGGAGCGCGAGCTTATAGGCGAGGATTTTGCATATTATGCGGATATGATTCCCGGACTTTATTTCAGACTTCACGATAAGCCCGAGGGCGAATATTATCCTCTCCACCATTCGAAATTCACGGTTGATGAGAGCGTTCTTTATAAAGGAAGCGTAATGCTCGCAGGATACGCGCTTATGTGGCAAAATGAAAGAGCCGCACAGAGTGGATAATATAACGAAATGCGCGGCTAGTAAAATCCGCGCTTATACAAAATAAAAAGGCGTCTTGACCGTGAGGGAAAGACGCCTTTTCTTTTGGATAATATAAATTATTTTTTTGTGATTACGGGTGAGGAGATAATGCCTTTACGGCGAAGCCTGTACTCGTAGGTCCAGGAGCTGTCCTTGGTTACCCAAGAGCCGGGGCTCGAGCTTATACGCATCTCGTCGGCGCAGTGTATGTTGCCAAAGCAATTATAGCGTGATATGTAAGCGGTAACGGAAAGAGTATGATTTCCCTCTTTTGGTACGCCTATGCTTTCTTTGTAGGGGGGCAACGCAACCGTCGCGCATTTTTCTCCGTCAAGAGCGTATGTGAGAACTCCCGCACGGTAGTGCGAGGTTGTTACGTCATACTCGGATACGCCGTCACATTCAATGGGAATGTGATAGGTGATAGCACCGCCGTAGAACGGGAATCCCTGATTTGTTATATCGTCGAAGGCTACGGTTTTGGGAAGGTCGGTTATTATCTTGCGTCTTCCGTTAACCTTTACCCCGAAATCTCCAAGCAAGTAGCAGCACTCGATATTTTCTCGCTCGTCGAAGGGAAGCTTGATAGTGAGAATGTTCTTTCCTGCTTTTATAGCGGGAAGCGCTGTTTTTCTGATAGCCGCGTCGGTGTAGTAGCCGATATCCGAATACACCACGTCCTCACCGTTGAAGGTGATTTTTGCTTTGTCAGCGTCCTCAAGCGCCAAGACGGGATTTTCTACGTCAATTTCGCTCTCAATTTCAAATTCAAGCGTTACGGTGTATCTCGGCTCGACTTTCTTTAAAACCCAGGGCTGAGCTACGCGGAAATCACGGTTAGGCAGACCTGTTTTCTCTCTGAGCTTACGGTCAAGACGCAGAATTTCCTCGGTATCCTGAAGCTCATCGCCGTCAAGCGCATACTTTGCCGTGTCAAGAAGCAGAACGTTAGGTTCGTCGAGCGAGAAGGGGACACTGTTGGGGATAGAAATACAGCTTTCGGACGCCTTTACTCTCGGGACTGTGTAGCCCGCCCCCTCTCCGTCGGCAAGGAAGAGAAGAGCCGAATCGTAATCGTAAAGCCTCAGCGTTATAACGGTATTTTCGCCGTCGTAACGGTATTCTACGGGTTTAATATCGCCCGACATCGTATCCCAAAGCTCAGGGACGTATTTGCCAAAGACGGTTACTCGGAAGGTGCCGAGCTGTGCTACGTCGGGAGTTGCGGGGTCGTCAAGGTGAGCGATGAAAAGCCACGAGCCACTGTTATCGCGGCGAAGGGTATGAACGAGATTCGTCGAGTAACTCCCGTCGGGATTCCTTATATCAATGCTTCTGTACGGGGCGAGCTCGCCGAGAATAGCCGCGCGGTTAAAGGATAAAGTCGTTGATTTTTCAAAGAGGCGTCTTCCGCGCTCTGATACGAAAGCGTTTTCGTATCTTGGAGCGTTGCCCATAAATATCAGCTTTCCGCCGTCCGAAAGGAAGTCCTCAAGCCTTTCGAGTGTAGTGGAGCGCAGGGTTTCGCACTCGGGAACTACTATGACGTCGTAGGACATCTTTCCAACCTTGAGCGGAGAAGAGCCCCTTTCGCACTGGCTGGGGAAGAGAGATTCGCATATAAAGTCAAAGTCAATACAGCCGCGGAGCAACCAATCGCTGAGATTTTTGAAGTTCTCCTCCATCGCAGAACAAACGAGATTGTTCTGGTCGCGCGGACCGTAGTGAAGCCAATAGCTTTCTACAGGGTGAATAACTCCCACTTTTACGACAGGAGCGCCTCTTGTGAGTGCGGTTGCAACTCTTGCAAAGTGGTCTTCGATATAGGCATATTCCTTATGCCAAGAGGATTGATAGAAAATAGAGGCGGGATAATCACGCTTTGCGTTGCCCTTCATAGAAACCCAGGAAAGATGCGGCACTCTTGCGGTTACGCCAAAAGCCGCCTGCCAGTCGGCGTTTATCTTGTGACCTCTGAAATCAAAATCCCAGCCCGTGCCGCCGTAAAGCTCGGACATAAGTCCCTCTCTGCCATACTGACGCGCGGCGGACTGACCTTGCTTTGCGGTATTTAATTCTCTGTTGCCGAAAAGCATATCTATTCCGGGGAGAGAAAAGGCACGGTATGCGCGCATAACGTCGCCTGCAGTCAAGGTCTGATAGTCAAGAGTAGGCTCACCGTTCATATGTCCGGTCAGCAAAATGCCGTGCTCGTCACACCATTTGCCGCATTGGTCGGTAAACGCGGAGCATAAGCGCTCTGTTACGTGGTCGTGATAGCGGTATCTTGTGACTGAGGGCTCTCCGCCCGGAAGATTCCAGATAAGCTCGGGAAGCTTTTCTATGATTGATTCTCCGTATGCTTTGGTGTAGGTTTCATCAAAATCGTCTGTCCATGGAAGAGTGACGTCGGTTTTAGCCTCTGCGAGCTTCAAAAATCCTTTTCCGGAGCATTTCGGCTCGTCGGTGAAAATAGAGGGGATTGTTTTGCCAAACTCGTCGCCCACCGTTTCGTAGTATCTCTCGTGGGTTACCTCGATAAATCTCTGCATTGCCTTAGGATTCAGTGAATCGACGTAGGGCAGATTGTTGTACCACGCGGTTGAAGGTGCAATCTCACGATAGACCGTCCACACCGTTCCAACGGCATTCTCGCCGTCCGCGAGCATTTTATATGAGGAAAGCGTCTTGCTTTCGTCGAGAACTATATCGTACCTGCCGAGAATCAGCGTGCTGTCGCTCGTTTGATAGTCGGGCTTGCAGCTAAAGCAAAGTATTCTTTGACGGAATTCAGGGTTCTTTGTAACAAGACCGCCTGCCGAGCCGGAGGCGTATCTGTCCTCGTCGTAAAGCCAGGAGAGCAAGCCTATATCTTTTGCTCTGCCCGTGCAAGAGCTGATAAGCTTCATAAATTCATCGCTGAGATAGGGCGTTGACATTCCGGTTCTTACGTGTATATGAAATCCGCCGAATCCCATTTCACGAAATACCTCTATCTGACGGAGAAGCTCCTTTTCGTCAAGGTCGCAGTTCCACGCCCAAAACGGCGCGGCTCTGTATTCCGCCGTTGGCTTTTTGAAAAGCTCTTTGTCAAGATTTGGGGTGCTTCGGTTTTTATCGTAAAGCATAGTTAAGCATTCCTTTCTCACAGGCAAATATTAACTTACGCAATAATTATACTGTTTTTGTGTTGTTTTGTCAATATATTTGAGTTAATCTTCATATTTTTTGGAAAAAGGTTTGCAAATACTAAAAAAACGATTGAATATTTTTTTTATTTGTGTTAAAATAAAATAACAAAATCTGTTATTTTGCGGAGCAGGTATGAAATCCATAAAAGACATTTACAAAATAGGTAAGGGTCCGTCAAGCTCGCACACTATGGGACCTGCAAAGGCTATGAAGCTTTTTGTAAGGGAAAATCCCGATGCCGACTCGTACGAGGTTATCCTATACGGCTCGCTGTCGGATACGGGCAAGGGACACGGCACGGACGTCGCTATATCGGGCGTTGCGGGCAAGCCTGTCGAAATAGTATTCGATAAGAAAAACAAAGTTCTTCCGCACGAGAATACAATGGATATTTATGCGGTTCGCGACGGAAAACGGGATAAAAAGTCGCTTATGCGCGTAATGAGTGTTGGCGGCGGAGATATTGAAATTGAGGATAGACCGACTTCTACACTCGACGAGATTTACAAGGAATCAACCTTCGCTGAAATTGCCGAGGTGTGTGGACGCGACGGCATACGTCTTTCCGACTACGTTTACGAGCGTGAGGGCGAGGGTATAACCGAGTTTCTCGCTAAAGTGTGGCGCACTATGCAAAAGGCGGTTGACGACGGACTTTCGGCCACGGGGATACTTCCCGGCGGCCTTGAGGTGCAGAGGAAGGCGAGGGAGCTTTTTGCATCAGCCGAGGATTCGGGCAATCCCGCGCTCAAGAGAACGAAGATAGTTTCCGCTTACGCCTACGCTGTCGGTGAGCAAAACGCAGATAACGGAACGATAGTAACAGCACCAACCTGCGGCGCTTGCGCGGTGCTTCCCGCGGTATTAACTTATATGCAAAGAGATTGCGGATACAGTGAGGATAAAATTTACCGAGCTCTTGCGGTTGCGGGACTGATTGGAAACCTTACAAAAACCAACGCCTCTATATCGGGTGCGGAGTGCGGCTGTCAGGCGGAGATAGGAACAGCCTGCGCTATGGCTGCGGCAGCTCTTGCCGAGCTTTTTGACGAGGATATAGACAAGATTGAGTACGCCGCAGAGATGGCGTTTGAGCATTTTCTCGGTCTTACCTGCGACCCTATATCAGGGCTGGTTCAGATTCCCTGCATAGAGCGTAACGCGGTTGCCGCAATGAGAGCTATAAACGCGGCGGAGCTTGCGGGGCTTCTTTCGGGGTCGAGAAAAATATCGCTTGATTTGGTTATTAAAACGATGTACGAAACAGGTAAGGACCTCTCGCATCTTTACAGGGAAACCTCTGCGGGCGGACTTGCAAAGCTTTATCACAAGAGATAGACGGTGAAAAATGGAAAAGGCGAAAATTGACAGAATAAACGAGCTTGGCAGGCTTTCGCGTGAGCGCGAGCTTACTGATGCCGAGCGCGAGGAGCAGAAGGCACTCCGCGAGGAGTATATGCAAGAAGTCAAAGCCGCGCTTCGCGGTGACAAAAAATAAGGAGAGGTTATATGAGCAGTAAGGATAAGAATTGCGCTCTTTGCGGAGCGGTAGCAGAGAAGGAAGAGCCTGCAATATTAGCGCTTGGAAATTACGGATACCCAAGATACCTTTGCGACGAGTGCGAGGCAGAGCTTGATACCGCAACCCTCGGAAAAGATTACGATGAGGTGGCTGAGGCAATAGGCAGGCTTGCCAAAAAGACCGATAGCTTTGGTAAGGACGATAAGATAACCCTTAAAACTATGAAGGAAATACTCGAAGCCAGCGCTAAAAGAGCAAATGAAATCAAGGAAGGCAGCTACGATTTCGCGCTTGACGAGAAGGAACCCGAGGAGGACGAGGAGGGCTTCGACGAAATACCCGAAGAACTTCGCGAGACCGAAGAGGATAAGGCTCGCGATGAAAAAGAGGCAAAGTTCAACAAAAAGCTCGATAAGATTACAAACTGGATTTGGGTTGTGGTTTTTGCAGGACTTGCAGCTTTCTTCGTTTTGAGGTTTATGGGAATTATATAACGAACTTAACACGGGTAGGGACTATTGTTGATAATGACAACCATAGTTTACAAAATCTACTCCGCGCAAAGCACAACAGAATAAAATCAAGTCCCTTCGCATAGCCTTTAGCGGAGGGACTTTTATGTTTATTTTACCGATTATTGTTACTGCGCTTGGCGTTTTTTTGCTTTTCAAGCTTCGCTTTTTTTCTATTTTGCACCCTATCAAAACCGCGAAGGGCTGTATATCCTCGGTTATGGACGGTGGCTTTTTTTCGCTTGCTTTGGCACTTGCAGGTACGCTCGGCGTCGGCAACATCTTCGGGGTCGCGATAAGTATAACGGTTGGAGGCGCGGGGAGCGTTCTCTGGCTTCTCATATCGAGCGTTTTTGCCGCAATTATCAAATACGCCGAGGCGCTTGTCAGCGTAGATGCGCTTGAAGGGGCGTCGCAGGGCGGAATGATGTACGTTATAAGAAAAAGGTTGAAAAACGGGAAATTCCTCGGAAATCTGTATGCTGCAATTTGCCTTCTTTTAGCCTTTGTTATGGGCGCGGCTATGCAGAGCTCTGCCGCAGTATCCTCGGCGGTGCTCGTGTCCGATATGCCGAAGTCTGTTTTTACGGTTGGATTTGTTGCCCTGACACTCATATTTATTTTCGGAAACCGCGAAAAAATCAAAACGGTAACCGCGATTTTAATACCCGTTGCCGCGCTTTGCTATTCGATTATTTCGTTTGCAGTCATTTTTCGTCATTTCGGAGAAATTCCAAGAGTGATAAACCTAGTAATTTCGTCAGCCCTGACACCCCGCGCGGCAGGGGGCGGTATTCTTGGATATCTTGCCGCCTCGCCCATAGTCAGAGGCTACTCCACAGGAATACTCTCAAATGAGGCGGGCGCAGGTACGTCTTCAATGGCACACGCATCGTTTAAAGATAAAACACCTGCTTTTGCAGGGCTTTCGGGAATGCTCGAGGCAATTCTTGACACGGCGGTTTTTTGTATGCTTACCGCCTTCGCAATTCTGCTCCCAAATCCCGAGCCTTCCGTCATCAGCGGCGCGGAGCTTGTCGTATCCTCGCTTGCAAACGCATTTCCTTGCGCCGACGCCGTCCTGTTGGTATCGGTTACGGCGTTTGCTCTTGCGGCGGTGGTTTGCTGGTACTATTACGGCTCGGTTTGCTCAAGGTATCTTTTCGGAGTGCGTGCCGACAGGCTGTTTTTTGCCATATATTTCGTAGCGGTCTTGGCGGGAGCTCTCTTTGATTGCTCGGTTTTTGCATCGCTCTCCGACGTTCTGCTTCTATTACTCGCCCTTCTCACAGCGCCCGTGATAATAAAAAGCTCCGACAGAATAAAGACCCTGTCGGAGCTGGAAGGCATAATTTAAAGCATACGGATTCTGGAAATGGGAGAAGCTGGAAGCTCCGAGAGCTTTTCTCTCATTTCTCTTTCCGAAAGTGGCGGAGTTATGACGAGAAGCTCGTTTTCACTCTCGATAAACTGCACCGAGCCGAAAACTTTCTTGACCGCCGTCTCGCAATCCTTTGAGAAAGCAAGATAGTTTTTCGAGATAAATGAGTCGAAGACGTCGCCAACGCTTGTGCCATCCTTTGCGAATACGGGATTTGCACAGCATCTTCCGGAGCGCATAACCTGCATAAGATCGCCGACCATAGCCGATGCCGTAGCGCCGGCACCCGCACCCGGACCGTAGAACATTACGTTGCCGAGAGGCTCTGCTATAACCTCAACCGCGTTGAATACGCCGTTAACGCTTGCAAGAGGAGTGTCGCTGGGAAGCATAAAGGGCGCAACCATAATTTTGGGAGTATCGCCGTCGATGACGCATCTGCCGAGAAGCTTAATTGCCGAGCCTATTTTTCTTGCCGCGGTGACGTCCTCAGCTCTGATACCCGTGATTCCCTCGGTGTGAACGCTGTCGGGAGAGAAGAGCTTTCCCGTTGCAAGAGCCGTGAGAATAACTATCTTTCTGCAGGCGTCAATACCGAGAATATCAGCGTCGGGATTTCTCTCGGCATAGCCCTTGTCCTGCGCGCTCTTCAGGGCGGTGTCAAAGCTGTCGCCGAAGGAAAACATCTTGGTGAGTATATAATTGGTTGTTCCGTTGAGAATACCGCGAACCTCGCGTATCTTGTTCTGTCCGACGCAGTTTATCATAGGCGAAATTACGGGAATACCGCCGCCGACAGCCGCCTCAAATCTATATGAAACACCGTTTTCCAAAGCAAGCGCGAGAAACTCGTCGCCGAAGTTTGCGACGACCTCTTTGTTAGAAGTTATAACGCTCTTGCCCGATTTGAGAGCCGCGACGGTGTACTCGTATGCAGGGTGAGAGCCGCCCATAGCCTCAATAACCACCGAAACCTCGGGGTCGTTAACGATTTTATCAAAATCCTTCGTCACTCTGTCAGCAAAGGGGGAGTTCGGGAACTCTCTGAGGTCGAGGATATGCTTTATGTATATCCCATCGCCGCCGAGCTTTGATGCTTCGCTTTGGTTTTTTGTAATAAGGTCAGCGACGCCGCCGCCGACAACGCCGAAGCCGAGAATTGCAATATTAGTCATAGTTTTTTACTCCGTTTGGGTGTGTTATCAACGATTATACCACACTTTTTTAAAAATTTCAAGAGCTAATATATCAAATGAGTCGGATTTTGCAAAAAAAGCAAAATCCGACTGTTCCTTTTAGGCTTCGTTTATGCCGAGGGCTTCCTTTTTGGTATCCTCGGACATATAGTCGAGAGGATTTACAGCCTCGTCAGCGAGCTTAACCTCGAAGTGAAGGTGGGGCTCATCTGCAAGCTCGGAAATAGACGTATCGCCGACAGTGCCTATTCTGTCACCGCGTTTTACCTCGTCGCCAACCTTAATAAAAGCCGCGTCCTCGACGGTAAGGTTCGAATATACCGTCTTGACGTTAGATGCGTGAGTTATCTCTACGGTTCTGCCGAGAAGCGCGTGGTCGTACATAGCCGTGACTATTCCGTCGGCTGCGGCTACAACCTCTGCCGCCTCGTCGGTTGAAATGTCAATACCCGTGTGAACTCTCCACTCCTCAAGAGTGTCGGAGAACACAGGAGCATCGTGACTGTGTCCCTTCATCATCACGCCCACGGTAGGCGCTGAAAGTGTGAGCTTTTCCTCGGGCTTGTTTTCGTCTGCGGGGGGTTCTTCCGAGGGGGGATTTTGCGTGCCATCGCCCGTGCCGTCGGTTACGGGCGGCTTCTCGTCGGGGTTTTCCTTGCCGAGAGTTGCTGATAATATGCCGACCACAACGGCGCTGATACAGAGAATTGCGATAACTGCGCCGTAAATTATTTTCTGTGCGGCAGGCTTGTCGCTGAATTTGATTTTTTTATCCATTTCTTTTCCTTTCTTTTTTGTCGATGTTGCTATTTTAACCGAGATGAAGGGAATTATTCACTGTAATGACAAAAAAACTTGCTGCAAAGGCGGCTATTTAACCTTCACATAACAAACTTTTAAAGAGAATTTTGTTGTAATTTACGTACTCTGCGTGGTATAATTAGCAATGGTGGGAGAATCTGCTTTAAACAAACTGCGCCCACCTTTAAGTAAGGAGAATTTTATGATACTGACAGCAGAAGAAATTTTGCAGCTCGTGCAGAGCCTTATATGGCTGCTTGCGGGCGTTGGAGTTTTCATCGTAGGAATGAATTTTTTGAGCGATGCTCTCGAAAAAAGCGCGGGTAGCGGAATGAAGCGAATGCTCGAAAAAATTAGCAACAATCGCCTCTCAGGTGTCGGAATAGGTGCGGGAGTTACGGCTATTATTCAGAGCTCCTCGGCTACCTCGGTTATGGTTATCGGTCTTGTAAACGCAGGGGTTATGACGCTTATGCAGGCGACGCCGATAATTATGGGTGCGAATATCGGTACGACCATTACCGGCGTGCTCGTCGCTCTCAAGAACGATTACTTCAATATGCTTATGTACCTTTCGGCTTTTGCCGGAGTTATGATGGGCTTCTCTAAGAATGAAAAGGTAAAGCTTGCAGGACTTCTTTCTTCGGGACTCGGTCTTATCTTCGTCGGACTTAACGTAATGAGCAGTAAGGCGGCTTTCAAGAATCCTCTCGTGGAGGAGCTATTCACAAGCGTGTTCAAGACTATCGATTTCCCTCTGCTTCTTATTTTGGTCGGCGTTATATTCACCGCACTTATCCAGAGCTCATCGGCGGCTACCGGTGTTGTTATCACTATGGTGGGCACGGGAGTTCTTCCACTTGAGCTTGCTCTCTTTATCGTCCTCGGTGCGAACATTGGCACCTGCGTTACGGCACTTCTTGCATCGGTTGGAGCGAACGCCAACTCAAAGAGGGTTGCTCTTATACACTTCACCTTTAATCTTATAGGAACGGTGCTCTTTACGGCTCTTATATGGATATTTAAAGAGCCTGCCGTAAATCTTCTTGTGTCCCTTTTCCCCGGCGACGACCCGATGTCGCTTCAGATGCGCGTATCGCTCTTCCACGTTATCTTCAACCTAACCACGACGTTAGTGCTTCTTCCGTTCGTTAAACAGCTTGTCAGGTATTCCTGCCTCGTTATCAAAGATAAAAAGGCAGAGGAGCAGACGCTTGCGCTTAAATACGTTGACGACAGACTTCTCACCACTCCCCACATTGCTCTCGTGCAGGTCAAAAAGGAGATTGACTATATGCTCTCTCTCGTAGAGCGAAATATGAATCTCTCAGTTGCCGCTATGGAGGCGGGTGACGTCGATGATGTAGGGGAGGTCGAAGCGAATGAGGCGGTAATAGACTTCACCAACGGCGCTCTGACCAAGTTTTTAATCAAGCTTTCGGCAAACGCCTCGCGGAGCGACGAGGAGATTATAGGCTCGTATTTCCACGTGCTGAACGACCTTGAGCGTATAGGCGACCACGCCGAGAATTTCTATGAAATAGGCGAGGAGATGCGCTCAAAGAAGATAGAATTTTCCGAGCGCGCAGCGGGTGACGTCAAGAGTATGTACGGGCTCATTTTCGATATGCTCGTAATTGCAAAGGACGCCTTTGAGAATCTCAACAAGGAGAGGCTTCAGGAACTTCTATCCATTGAAAATCGGGTAGATGGAATGAAGAAGGAGCTCATAGCGAGTCACTTCTCCCGTCTTGCCGAGGGTAACTGTACCTTGGAGGTTAGCCCCTATTATTCCTCCGCTATTTTGGGACTCGAACGCGTAGCAGACCACCTTGTCAACGTAGGTTACAGCATCGTCAGCCCGATAGGCTCGGAAAAAGAACTCTAATATAAAAGAGGGACTGCGTCAAATTACGCAGCCCCTTTACTCTTGATGTGCGGTTTTATTTAAATAAATCTTGACATTGCCGCAGGATTAGTATATAATATATAAGTTAAAATATTCTTTATTATTGTGAGGACGGAAAAATGAAGGGAAAGATTTCGCTTGCAGGCGACCTCGGCAGCGGCAAGAGCACCGTGTCGAAGATAATCATTGACCGACTTGGCGCAGAATATTATTCAACAGGCGCTATTGTCAGAAGCGTTGCCGAGCGGCACGGAATGAGCGTCGTTGAGCTGAATAAATACATGGAAACTCACCCCGAGATAGACCACGAGATAGACGACGGACTGAAGGCTCTCTCCGAGGTTGACAAGCTTCTTATAATAGACTCGCGTATGGCGTGGCACTTCACGCGCGGCACGTTCAAGGTCTATCTTTCCATTGATATAGAAACAGGTGCGCTCCGAATTATGAACGCAAACAGAGAGGGTGAGCACAGAGCAACCCTTGAGGAAACGGTAAAGGATACCCGTGACCGCCGCGCAAGCGAGAAACGGAGATATATGGAGCAGTACGGTGTGGATATAAAGGACCTCACCAACTACTCTTTGATAGTCGATACCACCTACGCCTCACCCGAGGAGATAGCCGAGCTTATTATGGATTCCTTCGAGGAGTGGCAGTCGGACAGCTCCTTTGCCCGCGCCTACATATCGCCCTCGCGCCTTAACTACATCGACGACGAGGCAGACGCGCCCGAGGTTAACAGACGCGCCTCAATGCTCGATGAGGGAATAGAGATTCCCGAGGTCACGGTCTTTGAGTGCGACGGAGAGTTCTACGTTGAGGACGGACTTGAATCCGCTCTTGCCTACGCTTTTAATATGGAAACCTTCGTTCCCGCAAGGCTCGTTAAGGGCGAGTGCGGAGAGCGCAGTTACATAAAAATGAAAAATTCGCTTTAATGAGGTTGATATGCTTATATTAAAGAATAAAACAGCCGCTCTTCTTGAGGACGCGGTAAAAAACAGCTTTGGTGAGGGACTTCTCTCTGCCGCCGATATATTCGCAATGCTGGAGTATCCGCCCGATAGCTCAATGGGCGACCTTGCCCTTCCTTGCTTCAAGCTTTCAAAGGCACTCCGTCGTTCTCCCGTACAGATAGCCGACACGCTTGCCACAGCGCTTAAGTGCGACGAGTTCTCCGAGGTTTCGGCTGTCAACGGTTACCTTAACTTCAAAATAAACGCCTCGGCGTTTGCCGCGCGCGTTATCTCGGACGTCGAGAGGCTTGGCGATAAGTACGGCTCCCCCCTTGACGGAGAGGGAAAGACGGTGGTTCTTGACTACTCCTCGCCAAACGTCGCAAAGCCCTTCCACATCGGACATCTCGGCACGACGGTTATCGGTCACTCCTTGAAGCTTCTTCACGAGTTCGCCGGCTATAAGTGCGTCGGCATCAATTACCTCGGTGACTGGGGCACGCAGTTTGGTAAGCTCATCGTCGCATACAAAAAGTGGGGCGACAAGGCTCTTATAGAGAAGGGTGGAGTTGATGAGCTCGTTAAGCTTTACGTCAGAATAAACAACGAGATAAAGGACGAGGAGGAGCGCGGAATTACCGTGCTTGCCGACGAGTCGCGAGCAGAGTTTACCAAGCTCGAGCATAACGATGAGGAAAATCTTGCGCTCTGGCGCTGGTTCGTTTCCGTAAGCCTTGAGGAGTATCAGAAAACCTATAAGCTCCTCGGCATTGAGTTCGACAGCTACAAGGGCGAGTCCTTCTACACCGATAAAATGCCCGCCGAGGTCGAGAAGCTTCGTAATATGGGACTTCTTGAAATCGACGACGGCGCGTCCATAGTTAACCTTGAAAAATGGAATATGCCAGTATGTCTTATACTTAAACGTGACGGTTCGACGCTTTATCCTACGCGCGACATCGCCGCCGCGGTATATAGACAGAAAACCTACGGCTTTGACAAGGCAATATACGTAACGAGCGCGGCACAGTCGCTTCACTTCGCACAGTGGTTCAAGGTCGTTGAGCTTATGGGCTACGATTGGTATAATAAGCTTGTCCACGTCCCCTACGGCACGGTCAGCATCAACGGCGCAAAGCTTGCGACGAGAACCGGTAACGTCATTCTATTGAAGGACCTCTTTGCCGAGGCGATAAGCCGTGTTTACGACATCACGAAGGAAAAGCACCCCGACCCGGAGGAGTGCCAAAAAATAGCAGAGAAGGTCGGTGTTGGCGCGATAGTGTTCTACTATCTCTCGAACAACCGTATGCGTGACATCAACTTTATGATGGAGGACGCACTTTCCTTCGACGGAAACACAGGTCCTTACGCGCAGTACACCTACGCCCGCACCTGCTCGGTACTTGAAAAGGCGCAGGGTATGAGAGCCGAGCTTACCGACGCTCCCCTCACCGCAGAGGAAACCGAGCTTGTCAAGACACTTGCAATATTCCCGGAGCGCATCAAGTCGGCAATAGACGACTACGAGCCGAGCACGGTTACGAGATATATACTCGACCTTTGCGCCGCATTCAACCATTTCTATCACGAGTGTAAGATAGTCAATTGCGAGGACGAGGCACAGCGCTCCTCGCGTATAGCGCTCACAAGAGCGGCAAACCGTGTGCTTAAAACCGCCCTCGAGCTTATCTGTATGCAGACGCCCGAGAAGATATAAAGAGATAAAAAAGAACGGAGATAAATTATATGTCAGGACATTCAAAGTGGAATAATATCAAGCACAAAAAAGAGAAGGCGGACGCCGCAAAGGCGAAAATCTTCACCAAAATCGGTAAGGAGATGGCGGTAGCTATCAAGGCGGGCGGTCCCGACCCGAATAACAACTCCAAGCTCCGCGACCTCATCGCAAAGGCAAAGGCTAACAACGTTCCTAACGATAACATTCAGAGAACCATCAAGAAGTTCTCGGATAACAGCGACATCAACTTTGAAGAAATCGTATATGAGGGCTACGGTCCATCGGGAGTTGCAATTATAGTTGAAACCTCGACGGATAACCGCAACCGTACCGCAGGCAACGTCCGCGCGGCATTCTCAAAGTACGGCGGAAACCTCGGTCAGAACGGCTGCGTCGGTTATCTTTTCGAGGAGAAGGGTGTTATCACTATAGTTGACGAGGACGACGAAATAGACGAGGATAAGATTATGGAGGACGCGCTTGAGGCAGGCGCTGAGGACATCAAGTGCGACGAGGGTGAGTATTCGATTTATACCGACCCCGCCGACCTCGATGCAGTCCGTGACGCAATAATCGCCCTCGGCTACAAGATTGAAACTGCCGACCTTGCAAAAGTTCCCACCACCTACACCGAGCTTACCTCCGAGGAGGATATAGCGAATATGGAGAAGATGCTTGACAAGTTCAATGAAGATGATGATGTCAACGCCGTCTATACTAACTGGGATAATTGACGTTGATTTCGCGCATAATCCGCGACTGCTCGCACTGCCGTAGGTAGCTACGGCGACGGCTTCGCACTCACGAATTCTGCATCGAACTGAGCGTCAATTCGAGAAAAGCTGATTTCGCGCATAATCCGCGACTGCTCGCACTGACGTAGAGGTTACTGATGCGGTTTAGCTGACTTGGAGCGCGAAATAGAAAAGCCGACCTTCGAGGTCGGCTTTTGTCGTATATTAGCGATGGATATTAGCGGTTAATCTTTGAATTGTACTATTTTATCTTTGCGTCGGGAAATTCGGACAGGAAGTAAATTTCTTCCTTTGGAACGGTAAATTCTCTGCCTGACAGGTAGTCAAGCACGGTCTTTTCGCGCTCGGTGTCAAATGAGAAGCGGAGCTTATAGGAGCAGAGCGCTTGGTACTTGTAGCCCTTTTGTCTATCCTCTCGGTTTACGCCGTACTTGCCGTCGCCGAGAAGCGAATGTCCGATATGAGCCATATGGGCGCGTATCTGGTGCGTTCTGCCTGTGAGAAGCTCGACCTCAATGAGCGTGAGTCCGTTTCGTGTGGCTAGGGTGCGATACTTCGTCCTTATGTCCTTTGCGTCGCGCGGCGGATTTTTGTCGTACACTCTCACGGTGTTCGTTTTGCTGTCCTTCAGAAGATAGCCTGTCAGGAGAGCTTCCTTTTGCTTTGGCGTGCCGTGCACTGCCGCGAGATAGAACTTGTCTATTTCGCGTAGCTTGATTTTCTCGTTCATAACGCGGAGCGCCTCGGCATTCTTTGCAGCAATGACGATGCCCGCGGTGTTTCTGTCGATTCTGTTGCACAGGGCAGGGGCAAAGCTCTGTTCGCTTTCGGGAGAGTATTCACCCTTTTGATACAAATAAGCCTGAATATGAGTAATAAGGTTGTTCTTACCGCCGTCCTCGTCCTCGTGTACGGATACCCCGGGGCGCTTCGATACGAGGAGTATATTCTCGTCCTCATAGACCACCGAAATATGCGGCACAATGTTGGAAAGGGTGGGGGGCGTGTCGCTTTTTTTGAAGAATTCCTCGGCTAAAAAGCATTGTACAACGTCACCCTCGGCGAGCTTCATGCTTATTTCAGCGCGCTTTCTGTTGACCTTAATTTTTTTCAGTCTTATCGATTTATAGAGCAGAGAAGTAGGCAGGTCAAGAGCCTTCGTAATGAATTTGTCGAGGCGCTGACCTGCGTCGTTTTTGCCTATTTTAAGCTCTCGCATTAGTTACTTAGTGCCGAAAATTCTGTCGCCCGCGTCACCAAGACCGGGAACGATGTAAGCGTGGTCGTTGAGGCAATCGTCGAGTGCGGCAGAGTAAATTTGCACGTCGGGGTGGTCGTCGGTGACCTTCTTTACACCCTCGGGTGCGGCAACAAGACACATAAGCATAACGTTTTTAGCTCCCCTCGCCTTAACCATAGTGATAGCGTCGGAGGCAGAGCCACCGGTTGCGAGCATGGGGTCAACGATTATAACAAGACGCTCCTCAATGTCGGGAGGCATCTTGCAGTAATATTCAACGGGGAGATGAGTGTCAGGGTCACGGTAAAGACCGATGTGACCGACTCTCGCAACGGGAACAAGTCTTAAAAGACCGTCAACCATGCCAAGTCCTGCTCGGAGGATAGGCACTATTGCGAGCTTCTTTCCTGCAATTTTTTTAAAGGTCGCTTTTTTTATGGGAGTTTCTACGGTCACGTCCTCAAGGGGAAGATTTCTAGTAATCTCGTATCCCATAAGCATAGAGATTTCGTCAAGTAGCTCTCTGAAATTTTTTGACGCGGTGTTCTTGTCGCGCATGATAGTAAGCTTGTGCTGGACTAACGGGTGATTAACCAGGTGAAAGTTTTTCATTTTTCTGCGTCCTTTCGTTTTTTTCTAGAAATATTATATATCATTTCGGCAAGTTTTGCAAGAGTTAAAAATGATTTTGTTGCAAAATTACTTTTCTTTTAAAAAACCTCTTGCTTTTTGGGGGTGAAAGGTTTATATTTAAGTTGTCTTTTGTCTTAAATTTGCCGCAAACGAGCAGAGTACGGGGCTTTCACAAAATAAATTTTACTTTTCCCCTTGAAAAATAGTGGCACTTGCTTTATAATATAAATAGCAATGAAAATTCGTTTCTAAGGAGTTAAATGTGAAAAATCCCGAGCTTGTGATAATGGCAGCCGGAATGGGCAGCCGCTACGGCGGTCTTAAGCAGATTGATAAAATTGACGATGAGGGTCACATAATAATCGATTATTCGATATATGACGCTATGAAAGCGGGCTTCCGCGATTTTACTTTTATTATTAAAGAAGAAATTGAGCGAGAGTTTCGCGAGGTAATGGACGCTCATCTTGAAGGAAAGCCGATAAACGTCAAGTACGTGTATCAGGAGCTTTATAAGCTTCCCGACGGATACTCCGTCCCTAACGGCAGACGTAAGCCTTGGGGAACGGCGCACGCGCTTCTTTGCTGTCTTGGTACTGTAACAGCGCCTTTTGCGGTTATAAATGCAGATGACTACTACGGAGAGCACGCATTTCAGAAAATTTACGAATTTTTGAAAAACGCGAGCGACGATGAAAAATATCATTACGCTATGGTTGGTTACCGCATCAAGAACACCGTTACCGAAAAGGGAACGGTATCCAGAGGTCTGTGCGCCTCTGATGCAGACGGTATGCTCACCGAGATAGTCGAGCGTACAAAGGTTGGTACGAGGGACGGTGAGATATATTATACCGAGGACGGCGTTGACTGTACAATTGACCCAGACACTCTCGTATCTATGAACCTGTGGGGCTTTACTCCCTCGTATCTTGAGGAATGCAAGAGAAGATTTCCTGCATTTCTTGATAAAAATCTATCTAAAAATCCAGAAAAATGTGAATTTTTGCTTCCTACAGTTGTTTCCGAGCTTATAGGCGAGGGCAGAGCCGACGTGAAGGTTATCGACAACGTAGATAAATGGTATGGCGTAACCTACAAAGAGGACAAGCCAGAGGTTGTAGAGGCATTCCGCGCCTTAAAGGCGGCGGGCGTTTATCCGAATAATTTTTAAAAACAAATAAATGCCGAAAGGCAAAGGAGATGCATTATGTTCAGAATAGCAATACTTGGCGTTGAGAACTCTCACGCAAACAGCTTCCTCAACTACGTTGTTAAGGATAAGCTTTATCCCGACATTGAGGTTGTCGGCGTATGGAGCGACGAGGCTGAGCCCCTTCAGAAAATAGTTGACGATTACGGCGTGCCTGCTATGAGCGCTCCCGACGAGCTTGTAGGCAAGATTGACGGTCTCGTTGTAACCTCTCGCCGCGGAAGCTATCACTATAAGATGGCAAAGCCCTATATTTCCTCGGGTATTCCTATGTTTATCGACAAGCCCATTACCTCCGATCCCGCTGAGGCGGTTGAGTTCATGAAGGAGCTTAAGGCTGCAGGCGTCAGAGCTACCGGCGGCTCGTCGCTTATTCATTCCGAAACCATCGTAAATCTTAAGGGAGAGATTGCAAAGCCTGAAAACGGACCCGTTATCGGTGGATTTATGAGAGGTCCTATTCTCCCTGACAGCCCATACGACGGCTTCTATTTCTACTGCATGCACCTCGTTCAGTCTATGCAGGAGCTCTTCGGATACTATCCTCTCAGCGTAAGAACCTTCACCAGAGAAAAGGTGTTTACCTCGGTGGTTCACTACGACGACTTTGAGGTAGCAGTTGAATTCGTTCGCAGCAGCAATATGTACCGCGCCTTCGTAAGCACGCATAAGGGCTTTGCGGGCGACAATGTGTCTGTCGGTAACCGTGAGTTCAGCATTGAGTTTAAGAAATTCCACGAGCTTCTTCTCGGCGGAGAGATGGAGCAGTCCTACCGCGACTTCATAGCTCCCGTGTTCGTTGCCGACGCTATAATAAAGTCGATAGACACCTGCGAAGAGGTTAAGATTTCGTATCCCGACGAGATTTAACCGAGCTTTCTTCACAATACATAAATAACGTTGATAGCAAGAGTGATGAATTGTTTCGCCACTCTTGCTATTTTGTTAAAAGCGCGTTGAATTTTTGTTAAAAGTATAAAAATCTTCCACAATGAGCAAAATTATGTTGACAAATGAGGAAAAATAATGTATAATATTCAAAGTATGTTAAAATAAATAAAAATTTAAGGAGAAAAACCAATGAAAAAGCTTTTATCACTAGTTCTTCTCGCATGTATGATTCTTGCACTAACTGCTTGCAACGCACCCAGTGAGAAGGAGTATTCTCTCGCGGTTGTCGTTGATTATACCTTCAGCGATACTAAGGCTACTAACGTAGTCGGCGCAATCGTTTTTGATAAGGACGGTAAAATCGCAGCGGCTCGCTTCGATTCTATCGAGGAGGAGCTCAAGCTCGGCGAGAGCGGTGACCTCCTTGCGGTTGATTCAATAGCTACTAAGGTAGAAAAGGGCGAGGCTTACGGCGGTACAGAGGCTGTCAATGATTACGCTAAGATGCCCGCAGGCTCTTGGCAAAGACAGGCGGCTGCATTCGAGGCTGCCATCATAGGAAAGACCGCGGCAGAGATTGAGTCGTTCAACGCAGAAACCGTAGCAGGCTGCACTATGTAGGCTACCGTTCCTATGTTCGTTAACGTCGTTAAGAAGGCGGCGGCTTACGATGCAAAGGTTACCTTTAAGGCAACCGGTGACTTCACACTCGGCCTTGGCGTCAACGGTAAGATTTCCGGCTCTGTTGCAGACGGTGCTACCGCTGATATTGACTATACCGCAGTTGTTATTGCGGACGGTAAGGTTGCAGCTTGTATGCTTGATTCCAGCCAGAACAAGTACGCACTCACCGTAGCAGACGGCGTTCTCACCGCTACCGGTGATTACAAGGGTACGAAGAATGACCAGGGCGAGAAATATGGCGGTACGGAAGCTCCCGAGGGCGCTAAGATGCCCGCAGGCGCTTGGAAAAAGCAGGCTCAGGTATTTGCTAACAGCGTGGTCGGAAAGACCGTAGCAGAGCTTGATAGCATGGAAGTTACAAGCGACGCGCTCGTCGAGGCAGGCTGCACTATGCAGTACACCGTTTACGGCTACAAGACCGTCATCATTGAGGCGGCTTCCAAGGCGAAATAATTAAAGAACGGAGGATAGAGTATGAGGCTCAAAATAGCGTTAACAGCTCTTATCCTCGCGATAGCCACCGCCCTCGCGTCCTGCGGGGGAGGTGGTTCTAACCTGCCTAACCCCAAATCTCATAAAATTTTCGGACGTTTTGATACCGTTTCGGTTTTCACGTCTTATCTCGGCGATACCGAGGAGGAATTTAGTGAGAACTGTACCGAGCTTGAGGCTATCTTAGATAAGTACCACAAGCTTTTCAACATCTACTACGAATACGAGGGAATAAACAACCTTCGTACCGTGAATATAAAGGCGGGGCGGGAGCCTGTCAAGGTTGACCGCGAACTCGTTGATTTTCTACTCTACGCAAAGGAAATGTATACGCTTACGGGTGGAGAGGTCAACGTAATGATGGGCGCTGTTTTGCGACTTTGGCACAAGTGCCGTGAGGACGCGATTGAAAACCCGAATACTGCCCGTATCCCCACCGAAGCAGAGCTTTCAGAGGCTGCAAAGCATGTTTCAATAGACACGCTCATCATAGATGAGGAGGCTTCTACCGTTTACATCACAGACCCCGATGCATCGATTGACGTCGGTGCTCTCGGAAAGGGCTACGCCGCAAATCTGGCGGCAGAGCACCTTAGAAAAAAGGGAGCAACCTCTTACCTTCTTAACATTGGCGGCAATATATGCGCTATCGGCGCGAAGACCGACGGCAAGCCATGGACGACGGGAATTACCAATCCCGACAAAGAATCCGAAGAGCCTTACGTTTTGATAATGAAGCTTTCGGATGCCTGCCTTGTTACCTCGGGCGACTACTTAAGGTATTACGTCTTTGACGGTAAAGAGTACCATCACATAATTGATAAGGACACCTTGATGCCGGCTGAGTATTTTTCCTCGGTCAGCATACTGACGTCCGACAGCGCGCTTGCAGACGCGCTTTCCACCGCCCTCTTCTCAATGAGCTACGAGGACGGACTTGAGCTTGTAAATAATCTCGGGGGAATTGAAGTCCTCTGGGTTGACAGAGAGGGCAGGACCTACATGACCGACGGTTTCAGAGCTCTCGTTATAGATAAATAATTGAGCACATAAACGGCAATGCCTGTCGCGAGTGTTCAGAATTACACCTTAAAGGGATACGGTAATCTCGCGATAGACGACCGTGTCCCTTTCTAATTGCAATTTGACATTTTTTTGACAAACTTGGTAACAATAACCTTGAAAAGCTTGTAAATAAATTTGCCCCAAAGGGCAGAACGGAGATATATATGTTTGGGTTTAAGTTTTTAGGCAACACCCGCGTTCCGCACCGCAAAAATACTGCGGGCACCTGTGCTGTCAGAATGACCGTGTCTGGCGAGGTGCTTTTGCCTGTGCTTCAGCACATCGGTGCGCCTGCCACGCCCATAGTAAAAAAGGGCGACGAGGTTAAGGTCGGACAGAAGATAGCAGAGGCAAGCGGTCCTGTTTCGTCACCCGTTTACGCATCGGTTTCGGGTACGGTTGTTGGTATTGAGCCTTATATGCGCGCCAACGGCGCTTTCATAGATGCTATCAGGATAGCGAGCGACGGGCTTATGACTGTTGCAGAGAGCGTAACGCCGCCCGTGATTTCGGATTTTGACTCCTTTATTGCCGCTGTACGCGAGAGCGGTGTCGTCGGACTTGGCGGCGCGGGCTTCCCGACGACAGTCAAGCTCGAGGGAGCGAAGAAGGCAGGCGTTGACACCGTAATTATAAACGGCGCTGAGTGTGAACCATATATCACCTCGGATACGAGAACTATGCTTGAGCTTGGCGATTATATCAAGCGCGGAGTTGAGCTTCTCGAGAAATATCTTCCGGCAGAGCGTTATGTGTTTGCAATAGAGAAGAACAAGCCCGAGTGTATTAAGGCTATGCGTGAGCTGTTTGCAGACGATAATAAGGTCGAGGTTGCACAGCTTCCCTCGCTTTATCCGCAGGGTGCGGAAAAGGTTGTCGTTTACAATACGACAAAGAGAGTAGTTCCGGAGGGCAAGCTTCCTGCTGATGTCGGCGTTCTTGTAATCAACGTCACTACGCTTTCTAAGATTGCAGAGTACGTTGCGACGGGTATGCCGCTCGTAGAAAAGTGCGTTACCGTTGACGGAAGCGCCATAGCATCGCCGAAGAATGTAATAGCTCCGATAGGTACGCCTATCAGCGAGATTATAGAATTTACGGGCGGACTTTCGGCTCAGGTTGGAAAGGTGCTCTTTGGCGGTCCTATGATGGGCGTTGCGGCAGCGTCTATTGACGAGCCGATAGCAAAGAACACAAACGGCGTTACAGTTTGCTCCGTGGAGCACGCTATCGCTCCCGAGCCCACCGCCTGCATACACTGCGGAAGATGCGTCAGAGCCTGCCCGCTCGGACTTAACCCGATAGTTTATGCAAGCGCGCTCAATATAGAGTCAAAAGAGGACAGAATGGCAAAGCTTGACGCATACAAGGTAAATCTTTGTATGGAGTGCGGCTGCTGCTCCTTTGTGTGTCCCGCAAAGCGCCCCCTCGTACAGAACAACAAGATTGGCAAGGCTGAGCTCAGAGATTACAAATCTCATCAGCAGACGCTGAAAAAATAAGGAGACGGAAAATGGAAAAGCTTATAGTATCGTCGTCACCGCATCTTCATTCGAATGCAACGACTCGCAAAATAATGCTCGACGTGGTTATAGCGCTTCTGCCTGCCACGGTAGCAGCGGTGGTTTATTTCGGACTTAAGGCGCTGCTTCTTATTGCGGTGTCGGTAACTACCGCCGTTCTTTCGGAGTTCGTTTTCAACCTTATTTGCAAGAAAAAGCAGACTGTCGGCGACCTTTCTGCCGTCGTTACGGGACTTCTTCTTGCGCTCAACCTCTCGACTAAGGTTACGGTATGGCAGACTATTGTCGGCGCTGTGTTTGCGATTATAGTAGTCAAGTGCCTCTTTGGCGGTATCGGTTGCAACTTTGCAAACCCCGCAATTACCGCGAGGGTTATGATGATTATAGCCTTCGGTCAGGTAGCAGGCGGCTCTTCAAACTCTTTTGCCGAGCTTGAGGCGGGAGCAACGCCCCTTCAGATTCTTGGCGGCGAGAGCGGAAGCCTGCCCTCTCTTTTCGATATGCTTATCGGTAACAGAGGAGGAGCTATCGGAGAAACCTGCGGTATCGCGATTATAATAGGATTTATATATCTCGTAGCGCGCAGAGTTATCCATTGGCATACTCCCGTTATCTTTGTCGGTACGGTGTTCGTCCTTTCCTTCCTTCTTGGAGGCTTTGACGTAACCTTTGCTACCTACCATATGCTCGCGGGCGGTCTTCTTCTCAGCGCGGTGTTTATGGCTACCGATTATTCGACAACTCCTACAAACGCGCTTGGAAAAATGATATTTGCCTTTGGTTGCGGAGTAATCACCGTTCTTATCAGATTTTACGGAGATTATCCCGAGGGAGTGTCCTTCGCAATTCTCTTTATGAATATTCTTGCCCCCTATATTGAAGGCTGGACGGCAAGACGTCCTCTCGGAGGTGCAAAGAAATGAGAAAAGAAAAAATAATGCCCTCCGCTGTGCTTGGCGTTATATGTATCGCCGTCGCGGCACTTCTGGCAGTGGTAAATATCTTCACAGGCCCCGTTATTGATAAGATGAATAACGATAAGGCAAACGCCGCGCTTCTCGAGGTTTATCCCGGCGGCACCGGCTTTGAGAAGATTGACCTTTCAGAGTATGCGGGTAAGCTTCCCCCGTCTATTACCGCCGCTTACACCGAGGCATCGGGAGGTTACGTTATTCAGTCCACCGTTACTGGATATAAGCCCGGACTTGTCATTATGTGCGGAATTGACAGCACCGGCAAAATCGTTGGCGCGGATTATATACTCTCAAACGAAACGCTTTCTGCCGAGGTTGGTCTTGGTGACCGCTTCGTAGGCAAGGGAGAGGACGAAATGAGCCCTGATATTGTAGCAGGCTCTACCGCAAAGCTCACGACGGGCGCTTACTATCAGGCAATTCTTGATGCGTTTGGCGCGGTTACCGTCTTTGAAGGCGGCGAGGTTGACAACCGCACCCCCGAAGAAATTCTTCAGGATAACTGCAATGCGGCTCTCGGCACGGAGAAAAAGACCTTTACCAAGTGGATTGCACTTGCTTCGCTTGACGGAATTGACGCGGTTTACGTGTCCGACGCGGGCAGAGTGTACGTTATAGGCGACGCTTTCGTCGGCATAAAGGCTGACGGCACTGTTGCAACCGCGGACGCTACCGAGGAAAACAAGGCAAAGGCTATCGCGGCAGACGAGATAGTTAAGGCTATCACCCTCGCGGACGTTGAAAAGCCTGCCGATGCGAAGAAGCAGATTGTTAGCATCAAGAAGGCATCAAACGGAGCGTATCTCTTCGAGCTTTCCGCGGACGGCTATCAGGTTAAGTCTGAGTGGGGTAACAAAACGCCCATAAAAATTATGCTTTCTATTTCTGCGGAAGGTAAGATAATCGACTGCGTTACGGTATCGCAAAGCGAGTCTAAGGGATTTGGTGATTCGTGCGCCACCGAAGAATATACGGGTCAGTATAAGGGCAAGGGTGATGCCGATATCACGGTTTCATCTCGCTACCCGACTGATTACGGCCAAGACCTTATTCCGTCTGACACCACCGACGTTGGTGCTATTGCTAGCTCGACCTATACAACGGTAGGCTATCAGACCGCAGTAAAGGCGGCTTTTGAGGCATTTAATCTTTTGACTTCTACGGAAGGAGGTAACTGAGAATGAGAAATAACAAGCTTTCTATAATTCTTCGCGGCATTATTGCCGAGAACCCCGTTCTTATTCTCGTTCTCGGTACCTGTCCCACCCTTGCAACATCAGGCAACGTTATCTCTGCGTTCAGTATGGGTATTGCGGCAACGATAGTCCTTATATGCTCAAACGTGGTTATATCGCTTCTCCGTAAGGTTATCCCCGACACCGTCCGTATTCCTTGCTATATCGTTATCATAGCAGGCTTCGTTACGGCAGTGCAGATGCTCTTGCAGGCGTTTTTGCCCGATATTTACAATATGCTTGGAGTTTATCTTGCGCTTATCGTTGTTAACTGTATCATTCTCGGCAGAGCAGAGATGTTTGCGAGAAAGAACCCCGTTCTTGACTCGGCACTCGACGGTCTTGGAATGGGAATCGGCTTCCTCGTAGCTCTTCTTCTTATGGCTACGGTACGCGAGGTGCTTGGCAACGGCTCGTTTGCGGGAATTGTTATTCCGTTTATGGAAAGCATCAAAATTCCTGTGCTTACGAAAGCGCCCGGTGGCTTCCTCGTTTACGGAATTTTGATTGCGGTAATGAATAAAATCACAGAGAAACGCGGCGGCGTAAAGCGTAAATCCTTCAGCTGTGAGGGCTGCCCCTCGGCTCACATCTGTGATAAAACCTCTTGCGGCGAGGCTGCAGAGCTTGTGAGTGAAGCGCCCCAAGACCCTATGGCAAAGGAGGAGGCGTAAATGAAAGAATTAGTAATTGTCTTTATGGCAGGAATACTGATAAACAACTACGTTTTACAGCAATTCCTCGGAATATGTCCCTTCCTCGGCGTGTCAAAGAAATTCAATCAGGCAGCGGGAATGGGACTTGCGGTTACCTTTGTTATGCTTTGTGCTACTGCGGTAACTCACCCTATCTACACCTTCGTACTCGATAAACTCGACCTTGAGTACCTTCAAACAATAGTTTTTATTCTCGTTATAGCGGCGCTCGTGCAGTTCGTTGAGATAGTTATAAAGAAGCTTATTCCCTCGCTTCACAAGGCGTTTGGAGTATATCTTCCTCTCATTACCACAAACTGCGCCGTTCTTGGTGTTACGCTTAACAACATCACCGCGGGCTACGATTTCCTTTATTCTATGGTTTCAACTCTCGGTGTTGGTGTCGGCTTCCTCTTTGCAATGGTGCTCTTTGCGGGAGTTCGCTCGCGCATAGAGAACGGTCCCGCGCCGAAGTGCTTCCGCGGCATTCCCGTGACACTCGTTGCGGCATCTATTGTGGCACTTGCATTCTTCGGCTTCTCGGGAATAGTCGAGAATATGTTAGGTTAAGGAGGACAGAATAATGGAACAGTTAATTGAAGTTCTTGTTCCCGTAGGAATACTTGCGGCAATAGCTCTGGTTTGCGCCGTCCTTCTTACCGTAGCCTCGCATTTCTTTGCCGTGAAGGAGGACGAGAAATTTCTCGCCATCAGAGACGCTCTTCCCGGCGCGAACTGTGGCGCGTGCGGATTTTCAGGTTGTGATGCTTATGCAAAGGCACTCGCAGAGGGCGTGACTGACAAGACCAATCTCTGCGTCCCCGGCGGAGATAAGTCGGCGAGGGAGATTGCAGGAGTTCTCGGCGTTGAGGCTGAGGACGTCGTCGAGAAGGTTGCCTACGTTGCCTGCAACGGTAACTGTGACGCTACCGAGCGCAGATACCTTTACGACGGCGTAAAAAGCTGCCGAGTTGCAAACCTCAGCTATTCGGGAGATAAGCTTTGCGCATACGCCTGCCTCGGCTACGGCGACTGCGTCAGAATTTGTCCCCAAAATGCTATCTCGATAGAGAACGGCGTTGCTAAGGTTGACCCGAGAAAATGTATCGGCTGCGGTATGTGTACCCGTGAGTGTCCGAACAATATCATACATCTTATCAAGGATACCGAGCGCGTCGTCGTTGAGTGCTCTAATCACGATAAGGGCGCGACAGTCAGAAAGAGCTGTAAGAACGGCTGTATTGCCTGCGGAAAGTGTGAAAAGAGCTGTCCCTACGGAGCTATCAAGGTTGTTAATAACCTTGCAACCATTGATTACGATAAATGCACCGGCTGCGGTACTTGTGTGTCGGTTTGCCCCGTTCACTGTATCCACGAGGGTAACTTTATCTGCGGCGCTCACTTTTGATAAAATAATCTAAAACGGAAAAGGAGATATCGTGATGAAGCCAGAAACGATGAATAAAACGCCTCGCCTTCGTTACGATATTCTTCTTATTTCGGCGCTTTTATTGGTTTCTCTTGCCGTTTCACTCGTCATCGTGCTAGCACGACAGGACGGCACGTACGTTGAAATAGAGCTTGACGGAGAGCTTGTTGCAACATATTCTCTTGACCGTGAGGGAGAGTACGTGCTTAACGGCGGCACTAATATACTGGTTATAAAGGACGGGGCGGCGTATCTGACTTATGCCGATTGCCCCGACCATAGATGCATAAGATACGGTAAAATTCGCTTTGTCGGACAGAGCATTATCTGCTTACCTAACAGGCTTACGATAACAGTAAGAGGTAATTCTGACAATGGCGTGGATATCGTTTCGTAAGGAGATATGATGAAGACAAAAAAGCTTGCGACACTTGCCGTCACCGTAGCGGTTGCAATGATACTTTCTTTTGTCGAGAGCAGAATACCTGCCTTTGTTGCCATTCCCGGTGTCAAGGTTGGACTTGCCAATATTGCCGTTATCTTTGCCCTATACAAGTTGGGCTGGCGTGAGGCTCTTTCGGTTTCACTTGTGCGAGTTGTTCTCGTTGCGCTCCTTTTTGGCAGTGTGGTGAGCCTTGCTTACAGTATTGCCGGTGCGGTTTTAAGTCTGTCCTTGATGATACTTCTTCGCAAAATCGGTCTTTTTACAGAGATTGCCGTCAGCGTCGTCGGAGGCATTACTCATAATATAGGTCAGATATTCGTTGCGTTTTTGCTCCTCGAAAGCGACGTCGTTTTTTATTATCTGCCATTCCTTCTTATTTCGGGTATAATTGCGGGAATTGCCGTCGGAGCAGCGTCGGCACTACTTATAAAAAGAATAAAAATATAAGAGATTCGGCTGTATTCAGCTCGAACCTCTTTTTTCTTTAATTGTAATCGTCTGCAAAGACGTAGGGTAAATCAATAGGAGTTGCGAGGTTTTCAAAAATCTTATTAAAGAAAACGAAAGCCGTTTCGGCGTCGCTGAAGGCTTCTTTAAGCGATGCTGCGGTTTTTTCGCCCTTCTCGTCGGTCATCTCCACGGTTATCGAATAGAGTGGAGGAGTGTAGCTTGGAGCCGTGCTACGTCTAACCGACAGTCGATACTTATAAAACCTCCCCTCGACCTCCGCCTTTTCAATTCTTACAGTTCGTTCTACCGTCTTTTTCTTTGTTATCATACGCGCCTCCGTGTCTTTTAATTGCTTATATTTTAGCATAATTTTTATAGGCGTGTCGTGAAGAAAAAGGGGGAACGCTAAAATAAGAATGCGACATTGTTCGATTTTCTTGTAAAAATTGCTCTTTTAATAACAAAACGGCTCGGTAAATCAAAATACCGAGCCGTAAACTTCTATTTTGTTGAGTGATGTCGAATTAAGTTGCAATAAAAAAGCGAAAAAAATCAAAAATAAAGTAGAAATAAGACTTTTTGACGGCCTAATCGCAAGATTTGCAATCTACGAGCTCAACAGTTGCGAGCGTGTTAATCTCTCCGTCGGCTCTAACCGTCTTGAAGTAATAGATGCCGTCCTCGTACGCCCTATACACCGACAGACGCTCTCCCATTGGTGCTTCCTTCATATACTGTATCGACATTGTGCGTACTCGCTTTCCGTCGAGGTCGAGAAAGTTTGCGTACATATCGGGGTAGTGAGTATTATTCATATGCCTGTTTTGGTCGGTGTCGGCATAATTTACCGTGTACGTGCCGACCTCTATTTCGCTCTTTGGCATAAGTATTCTGTCAAGCGCCATATCAATAGGCGGGAGCAGGTCAAGTCCGAGCTCGAAATCTCTGACGGGGACGAGAGCACGGCTCTCAAGGTTCACGAGCGCCCATATTGACGCCGCTCTTCCGACGGGCACGCCGTTTCTTTCAAGCCCGTAGCACCGTAAAAAGCTAAAGCCGCGGCTCTCGCAGGGGAACGATATGGCAGTCAGGGCATCGTAGGCTCTTATCGGCTCGAAAAATTCCATTTTGATTTTGCTTATAATGAAGGCGCGGTTTCTCCTTTTCAGCTCGTCGTAGGATAGCCCTATCCCCGTGAGCTGTGACTGAGCGGCGCTTTGTATATACTTCATGAGCGACGAGGTCTTACATATTCCGTTGTAATCAAGGTCGTGCACGTCAACCGTGAGGTCGTATCTGAAATCGGGCATAGTTAATCCTTTCTTGAACCGATTTTTCTTTACGTCTATATTTTAATACTTTTCTCTTCGTTTGTCAAAGGTTTTAGTTGAATATTCTGTAAACGTTTCTTGACAAGCGTCCCGCAATGTGTTAGAATAGAGAAAAAACGGGAGAAAATTATGACAGACGTAAATAAAGAAAACTTCGAGGCAGAGGTAGAGAGGTGCGAGGGCCTTGCCGTAATAGACCTTTACGCCGATTGGTGCGGCCCCTGCCGACTTCTTGCCCCTGTAATAGAGGAGCTTGAGCGGGAGTATCCCGACGTCAAGTTCTGCAGGATAAACGTGGACGAGGAACCCGAGCTTACCGCAGCCTTCAAGGTTGAGAGTATTCCTATGATAGCGCTTGTAAAGAACAATACCTTCCTTGACTTTTCGGTTGGATACGTTGCAAAGGCTACCCTTGTACGACTTATTGAAAGCAATAAATAATATCTACGCCCTCCAAAGCGGAGGGCGTTTTTATATATGACGGTTTTATATCGCATATTCTGCGCTTTTTCAAAGGCGAAAGGTCGTACTGAGGGGATATTTAGTAAAAGCTACCGTAGCGCGTCGGATTATGCGACATTTTAATATTGCGTAGGCTCTCACACGGTGATATAATAGCCTCAAAACAAGTTTTGGAGCGCGAAATGAAAATAAAATCTTGGCTGTTTTCGACTGTTTTAATGCTTGTCATCACTGTCGCAATACTTTGTATTTTTTCCTCGGCGAATGAGGGAGGGAGCGAACTGTCAGCTCCTGAATATGAAATCTCATCACGGGAATTCGTATATGACGGCGAGCAAAAGACGGTGGGCTTCGATAGCTTAACGCACAGGGAGCTCGAGCGGGGAAGCCTCGCGCTTGAATGGTACAGAGAAGGAGAGCTTGTCAGCGTTTCACAAAGCGGAGTTTCGGTAAGAGAGGTGTCAGACACGGGTATATATACCTGCAAAATCACCTTCACTCTCGACGGCGTCAGCGTCGTCACCGAAACAGAGCCGTTTGAAATTAAGATAAACAAGGCAGAGGTCGAAATTCCCGTGATAGAGCCGAGCTCATATACAGGAATGCCGCAGCTTCCGCGGATATATTCAACCTCGCTATATACGGTTATGCGCGAGCCGCACACAGATGCAGGTAAATATGACGTATCGCTCACGCTCACGGACTTCGCTAACTATAAATGGCGCGGCACGGACGAGCCCCTTGTGAAAGTGCCGTTTACAATAAATCCCGCCACGAATTTTTGGGTTGACGAGCCGTCGATTATGGACTTTTACGCAGGTGAAAGACCTCGCGCAGTTGCAAAATCTGCATTTGGCGAGGCTATTTTGCTCTATTCCGAGAGTATAGACGGAAGATATTCGACAGAGGCGCCTGTAAGTGCGGGAAAATACTATTTTATGGCGACGGTAAACGGAACGGATAACTATACCGCTATAAAGAGCGCGCCTGTTGCCTTTTACGTAATAGAGGACGTTCCCACGGGAATAAAAATAGATACTATGCCCGATAGGACGTCTTACCTCGCTTTTGATAAGTTTTCACCGCAGGGAATGACGGCGAGAGTAACATTTGCTTCGGGAAGAACCGAGGCTGTGCCGTATTCCAGGCTCTCGGTAGAGTATCTCACCGATGCAGACTGTTTGAGATACGGTGACAGCGCTGTGTATATAACTTACCTTGATGCCAAAATTATGCTTCCCGTCACAGTGGAGAAGCGCAGCTACGATTTGTCAGCTCTTGATTTTCTTGAGCTTACGGCCATATATAACGGCGAAATGCAGTCGGGCGCTGTTCCTAAGCTGCCTACGGGACTTGATGGAATTGTGCTTACGGCAACGCTGCTTGGCGGTGGGATTGACGTTGGCAGATATGACGTTACGCTTTCATTCGCCACAGAGAGCAAGGATTATAAGCTTCCCTCTCCCGTATCCGTGACGCTTGAAATACTTCCGCTTTCGGTTGACGTCGTTTGGGAAAAAACCGAGTTCGTTTACGACGGCACATCAAAATCTCCGGCGGCTTATTTTATAAATGAGAGGGGAGAGAGAATACGGCTCAATGTTAGCGGCGAAGCAACGAATGCGTCGGATTTCAATAGCGCCGTGGCGGCTTGCGAAAGCAAAAATTATACGCTGAAGGGCGACAGCGTGACTTACAAAATAAAGAAGGCCGACTACGATATGACGGGCGCTTTTTGGAGAGGACTAAAGGCGGTCTATGACGGAGAGGAGCATAGAGCAGAGGTCGTTGGGCTGCCTACGGGAGTAACCGTTATCGAGTATGTAGGCGGCATCGGTACGGACGCAGGTGAGTATCCCGTAAGCTGTATCTTTGACTATGATAAGGAAAATTACAATCCCCCCGTCCTTGTTTCCTCGGTTCTTGTAATAGGCAAAAAAGTTGTCCCTGTTCCAAGCCACAAAGAGCTGATATACGACGGCAAGGAACATAAAATTGCGCTTTCTGCCTCGGAATATTACCAAAAAGAAGAGCTTTGCGTCCGTTCTATCGGAAAATACTGCATAACGCTTGTTCTTTTTGACCCTACAAATTTTGTTTTTGAGGGTGGCTCGGAAAGTGTAATGCTTGAGCTTACGGTAAGGCTTTCGGATAGGGCGCGCCTCGCTGTTTTACTGAGCGCCGTTCTCTTTGTAATAGTTCTAATTTTAACTTTTGTTATGCTCCTTGTGAGGCGTGAACGTGTTCGCAGAATAGTATCTGCGATACGCTGTAAAGCAACTATTGGCGAGGAAATATTGCTTCCACCGCCAAACATAGCCAACGGTCCTGCTGCATTGCTTAGCGTAGCGGCAGAGAGAGCCGACGAGCTTATCAGCGACTCGCTTGCAAAAAATCTTATAGTTAAGGAAGAAGAGCCGATATATACGACGGGTAGGCGGAAAAATATAATAAACGTTGATACTCTCTCCAGCGAGTTTTCGGACGGCGACAGAGTAGATATAAATGCCTTGAAGGCGAAAAATCTCGTCCCATACGACACCGCGTATTTAAAGGTTTTGGCTCGCGGCGTGATAGACAAGCCACTTCGAGTATATGCTAACGACTTCAGTCTTGCCGCAGTTAAAATGATTGCGCTCACGGGCGGTGAAGCAATTAAGGTAGTAACTATCCGCAAAAAAGAGGACAAAAAAGAATAAACCGCTTGAAAAAAGAGCTCCTTTATGCTAAAATGTTTTCGTAAAGAAAATAACAGCTTAAAGGAGCTTTATGCTTAAAATAATTGAAATAAATCCCGACTTTGCGGTTGTGGAAAAGCCTGTAGGTATGCCATCGCAGTCCGATCCGACGGGAGACTCCGACGCGCTTAGCGAGTGTGCAAGGCAGCTTTCGGAAAGAGGCGAGCGTGGTGAGGTATATCTCGTCCACAGACTTGACAGGGTCGTTGGCGGCCTTATGGTTTTCGCGCGTAACAAGAAGTCTGCCGCGGCGCTCTCCGAGCTCTTTTCCTCGCGCGGAGCGGAGAAGTGCTACCTTGCCGTCACAGAGGGCGTTGCCGAGGGCGGTGAGCTTTGCGACCTTCTCTATAAGGACGCGGCAAAGGGAAAGGCTTTCGTCGTCGACAGAATGCGTAAGGGCGTCAAGGAGGCGCGGCTCACATACCGACAGATTTCACTTAAAGAAACCGAGAGGGGAGCAAGAACGCTTGTAGAGGTCAAGCTCCTCACGGGAAGATATCACCAAATTCGCGTCCAGCTTGCCTCGCGAGGACTTTCGCTTGTAGGTGACGGTAAATACGGCTCGTGCGACAAGGGGAGCGCTACTCCCGCGCTTTATTCCTACCGCATAGCATTTGAGCTGTTCGGCAGAGCCTACGAGTTTTCGAGCCTTCCCGACACTAAGAGCTACCCTTGGTCGCTCTTTGACGTAAAGGAGATTTTAAAATGACGGAAAAGCTATATTACATCGATGCATACATAAAGGAGTTCTCCGCTACGGTTCTGTCCTGCGAGGCGACTTCTCTGGGGTTCGAAATTTTGCTTGACAAGACAGCCTTTTTCCCCGAGGAAGGCGGGCAGTATGCAGACCGCGGATACATAGGAGAGGCGCGCGTTTCGGACGCTCGTGAAACAGACGGTCTTATATATCACCTCGCCGACGCTCCGATAGAGGTTGGAAGGACCGTTTTGTGTAGGCTGGATTTTGAGGAGCGCTACGAGAAAATGCAATGCCACACCGCAGAGCATATTCTCTCGGGAATTATCAATAAAAGGCACGGACTTGATAACGTAGGCTTCCATCTCGGAGAAAATTACGTCACTATGGACCTGTCGGGCGTTCTTACGCGCGAGGAGCTTGACGAAATAGAAAGAGAAGCAAACGAGGCTGTGTTTGCCAACGTCGAGGTTACGGCATACTTTCCGAGCTCCGAGGAGCTTCCTCGCTTGAATTATCGCGCCAAGCTTGATATAAGCGAGAATGTGCGGATAGTTAATATTGGAGAATACGATGCCTGCGCTTGCTGTGCGCCTCACGTTGCAAGGACGGGCGAGTGCGGTCTTATAAAAATACTGGATTTTGAAAAGCTTCGGGGTGGCTTGCGTCTCTTTATCACCGCAGGAAGAAGGGCGCTTATTGGCTATCGTGAGCTGTTTTCCTCCGCAACCGAGATATCGCGCCTACTGTCCGTCCCCAAAACCGAGATAGCTGACGGAGTGCGTAAGCTTTTATCCGACCTTGAAGCCGAGCGCTCTGCGTTTAAAAATTATAGGCTTTCGCTCGTTCGTGAGCGTGCCGCAGAGCTTGAAGAATGCGATGGAAATGCCGTCGTCACACTCGACGGAGCATCAACGGAAGAGCTTCGCATATTCGCCTCAGAGGCGGTATCGCGCGTCAGCGGAATGCTCGTTGCTCTGTCGCCTGACGGCGCATCGGTTAGGTACGCCATAGCCTCGAATACACTCGATACAAGACCCGTTATAAAGGAAGCCAACAAAGCTCTTTCGGGAAGAGGCGGCGGAAGCGCCTCTTTGGTACAGGGGTCGTTTGGTGCGGATACCGAACAAATCAAGGCATATTTTGCTGACAAATAAAAAGTGAAGAGGAAAACCTCTTCACTATTGCTTATTCATCTACCTTTAGATTAAGGACGAGATTTGCCCTCTTTGGCTTCAGTTGAGTGAGCTTTACTCCCGCAGCATCAAGCATTCTGCGCGAGGCTATCGTTGAGGGGGTGTTCTTATACTTGTCGGAAAGGTAAACAACCTCGGAAACGCCTGCCTGAATTATTGCCTTTGCGCACTCGTTGCAGGGGAAAAGACCGACGTAGAGCGTCGAGCCTGCAAGGCTTTTGCCGCGCGAATTAAGTATCGCGTTTAGCTCTGCGTGAACGACGAACTGATATTTCGTGTCGCCCTTGGCTTCATCTCTGTTCCAGGGGAAGTCGTCGTCAGAGCAACCGTGAGGGAAGCCGTTGTAGCCTGTGGAAAGTATTCTGTTCTGCTCGTCAACGATGCAAGCGCCGACCTGAGTGTTCGGGTCCTTCGAGCGTTCTGCCGCCAGAAGAGCGACCCCCATAAAATATTCTTCCCAGCTTATGTAGTCCTGTCTTTTATCCGACATATCGACTCTCCGTTCTGCCCGAGGGCAATTTGTTCTTACCTGTTATTCTAGCATAAACGGGGCGGTATGTCAACAATATCTGCCAAAAAGGAGCGAAAAAATGAATAATGAATACGAAAACTGCCTCCTTTGCGGCAGAGCGTGCGGAAAAAACAGAAGAGAAGGCGAGCTTGGCTACTGCAAAATGTTGGCAGTGCCCACCGTTGCGAGAGCCGCCCTTCACGCGTGGGAAGAGCCCTGCATTTCGGGCACTCGCGGCTCGGGAACTGTATTTTTCACGGGTTGCTCTCTCGGCTGTATTTTCTGTCAGAACAGGGAAATCTCGGGCGGCAAGGTCGGGCGCACTGTGAGTGACGAGCGCCTTTCCGAAATTATGCTTGAGCTTCAAGCCTCGGGCGCGCACAATATCAATTTCGTCACCCCGACGCACTTTGCACCGAGCGTCGTATCTTCGGTAAAGCTTGCACGCGAGCGAGGTATGTCGCTCCCGATAGTTTATAATACCTCCTCCTACGATAGCAAAATCGCTCTTCGTATGCTTGAGGGGACGGTTGACGTCTATCTTGCTGACTATAAATATCACCTGCCGAAAACCGCAGGGGTGCTCTCAAATGCCGAAAATTACCCCGAAATCGCAAGAGCCGCCATAGCAGAGATGGTAAGGCAGAAGCCAACACCCGTGATAGAGGACGGCATTATGCGCTCGGGCGTTATAGTAAGGCTTCTGCTTCTTCCCGGTAAGGTTGCCGAGGCAAAGCTCGCCGTCAAATATCTTCACGATACCTACGGTGACGCGGTGTATTTAAGCCTTATGAGCCAATACACCCCGATGCCTGATATGCCGCGTCCTCTTGACCGCACCGTCACACGCGCCGAGTATTCAGAGCTCGTTGATTACGCGATAGAGAAGGGAATTACGCGCGCCTTCGTGCAGGACGGAAAAGCCGCCTCGGAGAGCTTTATTCCCGCCTTTGATTTAACCGGCGTTTGAAAAACTTAAAAAATGGGGTGTCCCGTCGGGACACCCTTTTCTAAATTATTCCTTGTTCAATACCTTCTTACACCAAGTACGTTTGTTGCATTTCGGGCACCTTAAGAAACGCGTTGTTCCCATGTGCATTGCATTAAGCGCTTGCGTATAGGTCGGCACGATTTCGTGACCGCAATTTTTGCACTTGTAAGCGCCAACGCTGACTTCAAGCTTTAACGCATAGAAGCAGGGTATCAAAAATACAACGCAGAGAGCAAGTATTGTGACAAGCTGCCACGGTCCTTCGGGTACAAAATACGCGGTAACGAAAAGACCTGCGAGCAAGCCTACTATGCTTACTGTCATAATCGCCCACATTGACGCCCAAATCGTTTTGTTTTTCTTTTCTAATTCTTTTGCCATATCTAAAATAAGCTGTTCGTTTTTCTGAGTATTGTTTTCCATAATGATTTTCTCCCCTATTAGTAATTCATTTACACTTATGCCAAGAATATCACAAAGCTCGAGCATTATTGACGTGTCGGGCATAGCGCGTCCGCGCTCCCATTTCGACACGGCTCTGTCGGTGATGTTCAGACGCTCGGAAAGCTGTAGTTGTGTCAGTCCTACGCTTTTTCTGCGCTCTGAGATGAACCTGCCGATTTTAATTTGGTCCATAATTCGTCCTCCTTCGCTTACATTATATAGCCTTTTTCGCTCGAAATCAACATACCGTCGGTTGAGTAGGGAGAAATCAACCGCGAGTAGAAGTAAAAAAGCCTTGACGCTTTTATTGTAGCATAAGTAAACACTAAAGTAAACAGATGCTCCAAAAACGTAAATCTTTTTTGTTGACTTTAATGAGAATATATGCTAATATAGTTACGTTGAAATTAAAGGAGTTAATATGGATACAAAAGAGCTAAAAATTAACAAGGGAAACGCTATGGCGCTTTTGCCCATTGGTGTTTTTCTCGTTATCTATATTGGATTTGGAATAGTATTCGGCAATTTCTATAAAACGAGCGTCGTCGTCGCCTTTCTCGCGTCGATACTCGTAGCTTGCCTTCAGCATAAGGGCACGAGCTTTGATGAAAAGCTAACTATTATGGCAAACGGGCTTTCGGATAAGAATATCGTTACGATGATACTTATATTTCTTGCATCGGGTATCTTTGCGGGCGTTCTTGGCAGGGACAGCGCGGCAAGCGTTGCAGACCTGCTCCTCAGCTTTATTCCTGCAAGGTTTTCTGCGCTTGTTCTCTTTATCGTTTCCTGCTTCGTTTCCACCGCTATGGGAACGTCCTGCGGTACTATTGCGGTTATAGGACCTATCGCCTGCTCGCTTTCTGGAAGCACGGGCGTGAGCCTTGCACTCTGTATGGGCTCGGTTGTCGGCGGCGCAATGTTTGGTGACAACCTTTCCTTTATATCGGATACCACCATTGCCGCGACCACGACGCAGGGGTGTAAAATGAAGGATAAGTTTAGGGAGAACTTCTTTATCGCACTTCCTGCGGCAATTGTTACCGTTGTTATTCTTCTTGCGTTTGCGCTCACTTCTTCCGACGTGGCGGAATATACACCCTCGACACCTAATTTATGGCTTCTTATTCCTTACGTGCTCGTTCTTTTCGGGGGTATAATCGGCATAAACGTCTTTGTCGTGCTTCTTCTCGGAATAGGAACAGCCTGCCTTGTTAAGCTGTGTCTTGGCGTGGAGCTCGTCGAAATCGTGTCTTCAATGGGCTCGGGAGCTTCGGGAATGTTCGAGGTTATTCTGGTTACGCTTCTTGTTACTATGCTCAGCGGTATTGTCAGGCACTTTGGCGGATTTGATGCCCTGCTTTACTTTGTGAAGCGTACGTTTAAGGGAAGGGTCGGCGGTCAGCTCGGTGTCGGAGCACTCGTTGCGGCAATGGACGTCGCTACTGCCAATAACACCGTCGCAATAGTTATGGCAGCCCCGATTGCTAAAAACATCAGCGAGGAGTATGGCATAACCAATACGAAAACCGCCTCTATCCTTGACATCTTCGGAAGCGTGGTACAGGGAATACTCCCCTACGGCGCGCAGATGATATATGCAGTGTCGGCAATTGCCGTCGCGTATGCAGGCGGAGTAATTTCCGATACCGTTTCTGCCGTAGAAATTATCCCCTATCTATTCTACCCATTCCTTCTCGCTATAAGCGCGGTAGTCTCTGCGTTTTTGCCCTCGTTTTCCATCGGAAAGAAAAGAAGCGCGGAGTAATTCTAAAAAGTAAAAATATAGCCCAAAGAACCGTTATGGCTCTGTGGGCTTTTTTTATTTTTTTGCGTCCTTTTTCATTTCGAGATAGGGAAGCACCGAAAATCCGCATTTCTTGTAGAGCTTAACCGCGCCCTCGTTTTCTTCCTCTGCCTCAAGGCGAAGAACAGAGGCAGAATATTTATCCGAGATAAACTCCAAAAAACTCCTGCCAATGCCAAGCCCACGGTGCTCGTCCTTAATATACAAATCTTCAATCCATACGCACGGCCTTCCAAACTCGGTTGAAAAGCTCTTTGCCACCATAGCGTAGCCCATAATGCCGCACTCACCCTCAAACACGTATCCCTCAAGATAAGGATTGTCGGCAGTGCAGGCGTCTATGTCGTTTGAAAAAATCTCCTCCGAGCCGTTGCTGAGCACGGCGGGAGAGGCGTAGAATATGCGCATCATTTCAAGAACCGATGCCTTGTCATCCGCAGTCATAGCTCTTATTTTGCTTTCCATATTTGATTCTCCGATTTTAAAATTGCCATCTGGATTTCGTGAATCTGCCACGAGTGACTATATTATAGCATAAGATAGTGAAAAAGTAAATAGCAGAGCAGGATTCTCTCCGAAAGGAAAAGCAGCACTCATTTTGTTGAGTGCTGCCTCGAGTGCCAATTACATTCAGAAACGGCATCTTTTTCGTTTGATATAGATTACCGCTAAAAATTCATAAGCATTATAGATACAACGCCGAGTATATAAGCAACCATCTGACGCCTTGTCGGCTTCTCGTGAAATACCAAAAAGCCGAGGAGTGCAGAGAGGAGCATTGCACAAACCGAGTGCGCAGGGTAGTGAAAGCTTCCGTCAGAAACTCTTCCCGCATAAGTATTGATTACAAGATACAATCCGAGAGATACGCCTGCCCCAATAGCCGCAGGGATAACCTTTTTAGCGGGGTAGCACTCTTGCTTTCCTCCGAAAAATGTCATTGCGAGGTATATAAGAGCGCAAAGAACGGCGCTTATGAGATAACTCGCGCTGACGAACGAAAAAATATTTTCGTTGACGCAAGCCTTTCCGAAAAGCTTTTGCACGGACAGGCTGCAGGCGTTTGAAAGCAGGGCGAGAATTATAAGAAGTCTGTATCCGCGTTTGCTTTCCGCCCCTTGCTTTAGTGTAAAAACAAAAGACAGGCAGGTCAAAAGTATTCCAATCGTGCGCATAGGTGAGGGTACGTCGCCAAACATCAGAAAGGAAACTGCTATTGGAATGACCATACCGAAGTTTGCGAACATCACCGCAACCGAAACGTTTCCTCTTGAAAGCGCCGAGATGTATATTATTTGAAAACCGACATTGCAAAGTGCATAAAAAGAAGCATATACCCACACGGCAGCCGATGCCTTATCAAGATACGGGCAAAAGAGAAGCGCTGCAGAGAAAAACATTAGCATACTGAAAAATATTTTGCTCTTTAGAGCGCTTCCGGATTTTTTAGCAACCGAGCCCTGACAGGTTACTTTTGCTACCGAAAGTGTGGAGGTCAGTAAAGCAAGTAAATATTTCATTTTCCTTATAGCGCCGCAAACTCTCCGAGAAGCTTGTATCTATATTCGCTTGATATCGTATGAGGTGTGAACGGACCGAAGACAATATTTTTTTCAGATTCGGTATGTGCATAGAGGGAATAAACGAAGGCGGGAAGACAGGTGGGGTCGGCAAGTCCGAGGAAAAACTCGGTTGGAATTTTAAGCAAGGATACCATGTTGTTAACGTCAAAATAGCTTAACGTTTTTAAAACCGTGTCGGTTTTTTCGGGATGATCCTTAAGATATGCATTTACAGCACCGAAAACGCCAGAAGCATTCTCTACTCGCTTTTCAAGGCAGGAGTAGCTTGGTACGGAGGGGTATGCTTTTTTAACCTTACCCGAAAGTGCCGATGCAACGATAGTGAGCGCGCCGCCCTGAGACTGTCCGTGCGCCACGATTCTTTCTGCATCAACCTCCGGAAGCATTGCGATAACGTCGATTGCGCGAACGGCGTCAAGGTAGATGTTTCTCATATAGAAATTTTCTTTGTCAAGAAGTCCGTGCGACATAATTGCGTTGCCGCGGTTGTAATCGTCAAGCACGTCATATTGTGCGCGGTCGTATGTTTTTCCGCCTTGCGAACGGTTATCAATACTGAATGTACAAACGCCTGTTGCCACGTATGCGGGAAAGATTCCGAACGCTCCGCCGCCACCGTGATATATAGCGGCACAGGGGATTTTTTTGCCGCTGTACGTGCAGGGAACCGAGAGGTATCCCGTAACAGTGGTATCGTCGTGCGTATTATATTTAATTTCGTAAACCTTGAAGGTTTTGTACGGCAGGTCAAGCTCGCGCCTTTCGATTTTGATAGGAATTCTTCTGATCTTAGCTACCTGCTCCTGCCAGAATTTTTCAAAATCAGCTTCCTTCGTTTGAGGTATAATTTGCTTTTTCAGTAATTCTTCTTTGCGTTCAATATATGTCATAACGCCCTCCGATATTTTTTCTTTATTATACCATATCAAACTCGAAAAATGTTTGCATTTATTGATTAAATTATTGCAATTTGTACGAAGATGCGGTATAATTATCTAAAGAGATTATGCGTACGAGGTAATAAAATGGAAGAAAGGCGATTTATAATAAATTATTACAAAAATGCCGATTCAGGCATACATATTCAAAAAATAAAAAGCTCTGAAACGGCACTTACTCCGCATTCTCATGAGTATTTTCAGATCTACTACATACTGCAGGGAACGCTTGCGCACATAACCGAAAACGGCGTTTCAACGCTTACAAAGGGCGATGCCTTTATAATTCCACCGGAATGTGTTCACAGCATTAAGGAGCAAAAAGACACTCTTTTTTATACCTTCTCATTTACCAAGGAAAGCCTTGAATCTGCCTGCAACGCGCTTCCGCTCGTCACTCAATTTTTGCAAGACCTTGAGAGAAAATGCAACGTTCATGCAAAAATCTCGATAAAGAACGATAATCTCTTTTTGGTTGAAGAGCTTATGAGAAATATGCACAGAGAATTTGAGGAAAAGGAAATTGGTTACGCCGATGCGTTGCGCACCTATGCAACGTCGCTCTTGATAATTTTGGCAAGATATCATTTTGAAAACTCGCAGCTGACAATACCGAAATCAAGCAACCGCGCAAGGATAATCTCGTCAATGGAGTTTATTGATGAAAACTTTGCAAAGCAACTCACTCTCGATGACATGGCGAGATGGACAGCAATGTCCAAATCCGAGTTTTGCCGACAGTTTCTTGAGTTTTCCGGCACTACATTCCAAAAATATCTGCACACAGCCCGTATCAACCACGCCGCAACACTCATAAAAAAGGATTACAGTATTTCTATGGTTCATACCGCCTGTGGATATAACGATTTTTCTACCTTTTACCGTAACTTTAAGAAAATCATGGGGTGCTCGCCCATGCAATATAGGAAAATAAACTATAACAGTCAGCGCTAAATAGAATACCATAAACAGCGCACATTGTATATGGAGTAATCCCTTAACTATACCATAAAATAAGTTGAACTAAAATAGAAAGTCGCAATAATTTTAAAGCGAAATATTAACAATTCTTAAAAAGCACGAAAATTTGACAAAATCCTATGTTAAAAATGTTATAATATACAAAGATGTAGAAAAAATCGAAAGGGGTGAGGTCACGTGGAAAACGAGCGTATAAATAAAAATGGACGTAAAAATTTGTTCTTTGCAACGCTTGTCTGCGTCCCGGGCCCCTTTCTTCTTGTTATGGGTATGCTTGGCGGCGCTAATACTACGCAGATTGCCGACCTCATTAAGCGAAGCTGCGACCTCTTGACCGAGGTGCTCGCTTGGCTGATATACGAGCTTACGCTTTGTAATTTTATAAAGAATAACACGAAGCACGCCCTAGAAAAGCTGGTTAAGTATTTCACAGGCGCTTCGATGTGTATAAGCGGCGGGGTTATGATATACGTTGCCGTTGCAAATTTTGGCGGTACTCACGGCAATATGTACCCCTCGCTATTCCTCGCCGTCACGGGAGCTGTCATAAACGTTATTCTGTATCTGAATTATCGCTCTATGAATAACGCGGTTCTCTCAATTCAGGCAAAGCTACATAAAGTAAAGGCGATGTTCGATATCGCACTCACCGCAATTTTACTCGTGTGGATTTTGTGTCCTCACGGCGCGGTAAGAGAATATTTCAACGTCTTTGGCACGGCGCTCATATCTTTATATATGATATTCAGCGGTATCCGCGTGCTTGAAATACGCAGAAAGAAAAGTAGAGAAGAGAATAAAGCGTGAAGCAAGCCCCTCGGCATATCGAGGGGTAGTTTTTTCTATATTCCGCGGCTTCTTCTTGTTTTTGTTTTTTATATATGCTTTCTTTCCCAAATGCATATGATTTTACTCGGTTTTGAATCGGTATTCTGCCGTCCCATTTTCAAATTCTAATATGACTATGTAATTGGTATTCGGCTTTAAATCAAAAATAACGTAGTGGCTTTTGCTATAACCTGTATTCTTTTTTCGCCGTAAAGAATTCTTTTCCGTCTCGGAGCTTTCATAAGTAAATATTTTTACGTCTTTAATGATATCGTCGGAATATTGCAGCATAATCAATTGGTCATCACCGTTTTTGGTAGGCTCAATCGTAGGTACGGTGAAGGAATCTGCGTTGAAATTATGTTTTCTCCAAGTGTATCTATACGGAGAAAGCAAAAGATATTTCTGCGGGCCTGAGTGTGGAAAATCTTCGTGATGGTTGGTTTGTATATAAGTTTTTGGCGGATACTTATAGGAATCCTCCACACGACCTATAAATTCCTCGCCGGTCACATCGAAAAAGTATTCGTCGGCTTTTTTGAAAATTTCGGTTGGCTCGGCATTGCTACCGCGAGAAAGCTTTTCGCTGCCATCAGCATAGCTTATTATGAACTCAAAACCACCGCCGTCATAAATAAGGTCTTCTGTGGTATATAGTTCATCGAGATTGAAAAGTCCGGCGGTATACAGTAGATTGATAAGCAATTCCTTTTTTGACAGATCTATTGTATATAGGACCTCGTAATCTGCAATTTTCTCATCGCTCGGGAAATAACGTTTGAAGAAAACCGTTCCGCTCTCCAAATCTAAAAGCTTACATTCTGTCAGACAGCCGTTATAATCGACGTGGATATACTCGAATGATTTTATTTGTGGACCATCGTAGGACAAAATATTCTCGGAAGGCTCCGCGCAAGAAAATAGTGAAAGCAGAGAAGAAATAAAGATAAGTAATATGCACAACACTTTTTTCATAAAACAACCTCCTATCGCTTGGAGCTTACAATGGTGATTAAGCACTATATCAGTATTGTATCACAAAAACTCTGAAATGTAAAGAGGGCTAAAGAGTTCTTCACACCCCTCAAGATTTAAAAGGGAGGCGAAACGCCTCACCCTACAAAAGAAACATATACACCGTAGGGGAGGGGTTTCACCTCCCGAAAACAAAAAATGCCCTGCCGTAGCAGAGCATTTTTTGTATCGACCAAAGGTCGAAATTATCTCGTGGAGTTTTGAGAGTACCTTTTGATATCGTGAATATCGTGAGTATCGCCCTATAAAGTGTTGCACCAAATTTGCACCAAAATCAAACTAACATTCAACGCCTACTCAGCTCGACAAATTGGAATTTATTGAATTGATTAGCGTATATGAAAGGATGGCTTTTAAACCTTCTTATCACTATCAATCAACGATTTTATAAATTTGCTTCTACTTCCATCCCAGAAACAAAATATGCATCTACCGTCTTTGAACTTATGATTGCAATTTTCATATCCATATAGAATATGTGAGCATTCAGGACAAAGTGCCTTCATCATTGACCTTGATTTTAAATATTCGCTTCCACATTCATCACATACTACAACTAAATCTTTTTCTTTATTAATGTAGTCCCCCATAGTTTAACTGTTCCTTAAATTCAAGTTTATCGAGTAGATAACTACCCCAAATAATTATACCATAAAAACGGCAAAAAGTAAATAGGACGGAGAGTTTTTACAAATTGAACTGCCCTTTGTGATTAAAGCAAA
>JAFVXK010000015.1 GCA_017501175.1 Clostridia bacterium
GACAATGGCAGAAATAGCTATCAAAATATGTAACAAAATAGAGGCAGAGGAATTTCCGAAGCCGAGATTTTACGCCGATAACGATAAAGACGAGTCAACACTCGAATTTCTCATAGGTGACACCTCAAGAGCCCTCTCGGCTGAGGCGAAGGCAATCGTTGAAGCTAACGCAGACCCCGACACCAACGATATGCACTGGATATGGCTCTGCCGCGACGGACAGATTGCTCTTTATGCAAACTCGCTTGAGGCATACGAGAAGGCGCTCGCAGAGTTTGATACAAAATACTTTAAGGACGGTGTTTATAAGGTGAAAAAGGGACTTGAAGAGATAGGCTACGTAGAAGGACCTCATGCGGCTTATATGGAGTATGACGTGCCAGACAATTTCTTCGACGGATACGAGGACCCCTTCGGAATGAAGGAAAAAGACTACAAGGAGATGACGGTAAAGCTCGTTGACGAGAGCACATATCGCATAAGCTACGTGGATAAGAATGGCGGTACATTCTCAGCAGACCTTGTAAAGAAGGCGTGGGGAATGTGGATGATGGGCGCTATGAGATACACCACCAAGGGCGGCGTAGTGAATACCATTACTACCTCTTCCACCGATTACGAATTCGTCTTTACCTGCAAGGGTGAGAGCTATTTTGACTGGCGAAGCGGCAACCACGGCAACTACCCGGGCAGAGAGCTTGAGAAATACTACTACGAGGACGACACCTCAAAGCAGAACGATATACTTCTCGATATGACGCTTTACGACGGTAAGTCGGGTGAGAAAATCGAGCTTAATACCATCGGCGCTGTCAAAAAGGTCAACGGTCTTAGAGTTGTCGTTCATCACAACATCTACGAGATGAACTACAAGCAGGAGCACGTTCTCTTTAACTCCGCGAGAAGCTATCTTTACAACGGATACGACGTAATGTTTGACGCTCAGCTTTACGCGACGCAGGACGTTCATTTCTCCACGGCCAACTATTCGGCAATGCTCCCGATATACAAGGGCTTCGGCAACTGCGCGATGTTCTACTGTGTTGACGGCTCGACTGTATTTATGAAAACTCCGATGTACAACACCGTAAACGATTCGGTTTGGGGTGCAAACGCGACTAAAATCGACCTCTGGGGCGAGAATAACCCGAAGTACCATCTGACCGTAACTCTCAATAATCCCGAGGACCAGCTCAGAGATTCTGTTGAGGGAAGCACGGAAAAAGGCTATACCGGCTTTAGAGAAATGCTGGGTGGTGAAACGAACAAACTCTATTGCTCCTTCCTTTCAACCGGCGGAACACTTGAGTGGGGTGAGGAGCTTCACTTCAATACAACGTATTCCTTCTCTATACAGGACGATTTTGTAAATCCCGACCGCGAGCCTGATTATTGGGTAGGCGTTGCTAAATAAAAAATCAAAACGAAACGGAGCTGTCCGATTTGGACAGCTCCTGCTGTATATTAGGGTGGATTTCTTTGCTTTATACCATTATACCTCGGTTTTAGCCTTGCGCTCTGCGAGGTACTTCTTTCTCACCATAGTGATGAATTTCTGCACTCTTTCTGACTGATAATCCCGATATGTCCAAGGTAACTTCTGCCAACCGCCGCGCGCCCAGAAGAGCGTCAGCTCGGTGTATATTCCTCGTTCGAGAGGAATACGGAAGCCCGCCTTTTTCGTGGTTGCGAGCATTAGCCTGCCGTGGTTTATAAAGCCGGGGTCGAGGTTTATTTTGCGCTTTCCGTCTATCGACAGCGAAGCCTCAATGGAGTTTGTCAGTTCTTTAATTTCAGCCTGCCTTGCGGGGTCAACGCACTCGCGGAAGCTGTATATACGTCTGAAGCCCTCTGCGCCGATTTCCTCGTCGTAATAGGTCGAAAATTCGCGCGAGAATGAAAACTCCTCGGATACGTCCTCGATTTCCCCAAATTCCTCAATAAGACGCGAAAGCGCCGCGTCGAGCACCGACGGCTCGTGATAAATTACTCCGACAATCAGCTTTTCCTTCTCAAAATCGTATATCGCACCCATATTTCGCTCCCCCGAAATTTCATAAATCCTTGCTTATTATAGCATAACCGGCGGAGAAAAGCAATAGCAACACTCCCCAAAATGCATAAACTGAAGGTGGCGGCAAAAGCCGCAAAACGAAAAACAAGGAAAAAGTAATATGGAAAGAAATGAAAACGGTTATCCGAGAAGTGCCGCGCCCTGTGACCCTCACAGCGACCCGCTCGATTCTCTTCCGCTTGGATACAGCTATACGCCGATGCAGCGCTGGAGAATGATGTACAGACCCGCCGAGGCGCTCTCTCGCGGAACTCTCTTTGAGGAGCTTTATAAGCCGATGGAGGTATATGGACATGAGTCAAAAAGAGCTTCTCGATAAGATACGTGCGGCAGGCTTCGCAATGCATGAGGCTGCGCTGTTTCTCGACACGCACCCCGACTGTCCTGCGGCGCTCGACTACTTTATGCAGATGAAGGCAGAGCTCCGAGGGCTCACCGACGAGTACGAAAAGAGCTACGGCGGTCTTACTCATTCGGGAGTGTCGGGCGATACTTGGAATTGGGTAGAGCCCGAATGGCCCTGGCACGCAGGTAACGGTGCTCTCGGAATGAGAAAGGATAGGAGATAAAAGGTATGTGGATTTATGAGAAGAAATTACAGTACCCTGTAAAGATAGCAAACCCCAATCCTCGCCTCGCAGGTATCATTGTAGATGCCCTTGGAGGACCTGATGGGGAGACGGGTGCGGCAATGCGCTATCTTAACCAGAGATATACTATGCCTAACGGCAAAATTATAGGTCTTCTTACGGATATAGGAAGCGAAGAGCTCGGTCACGCCGAGATGGTGGCTGCAATACTCTATCAGCTGACGAGAAACCTTACGCCCGAGGAGATAAAGGCGGGCGGCTTTGACAAATATTTCGTTGGTCACGGCGACGGCATTTATCCCTGCGCGGCATCGGGTGAGCCCTTCACCGCGATGGCAATATCCTCGAAGGGAGATAACATCTCCGACCTTCAGGAAGACCTCGCCGCAGAGCAGAAGGCGCGCGTCACCTATGATAATATTCTGCGCCTGTCCGACGACCCCGACGTTAACGACGCAATAAAGTTCCTTCGCCAGCGCGAAATCGTGCACTTCCAAAGATTTGGCGAAGCGCTGCGTATGCTGACCGATTAAGAAAATGATAAAGCTACTCTCGTTGCTGTTACGGTGGCGCCCTCTCAGTCAGCAGAGCTGACAGCTCTCCCGAGGTGAGAGCCGAAAAAAGCCTCTCCTTAAGGGAGAGGTGTCACCGAAGGTGACGGAGAGGGTGTGGATTTCATCTGCCATAGGCAGATTTCATGTAAAGGACGGTTTGATTAGTCAAATCGTCCTTTACTTTTTTGTTTTGGTATGGTATAATGAGAATAGAGATAGCAACTTAAAAAGGGGGGAGCGTATTGTGAGTAAAAATAATTATACCTTTTTAACCAATCATTTTTCTTCTTGTGAAATTGTTTATAGGGAATATAATGATTCGGTTGAAATAGTAAATCCTTTTGGCAAAGATAATATTTTTGTTGATTTTGATGCGTTTGATCCTACTCCTTTTACTATAATGTTCTCATTTCAACATAGGCATATAAACGATGAAAAGGGAGTTGTTGAATATATAAGCACTATTATGAATGAAAGTGTTTTTGCTATTGAGTTTTTCAAAGGTGGAGAAAGGCGTTTTGGTGGAGATATAACAGCACAAGAGCTGGAAGATTTATCCTACGAAAAGTTAGAACAAAAAACAGGATATTACGGAAGCACCAAACTAATAGATTGTGCAGATATGTTTAAGGTAAGAGGTTGGAGCGGTAAAAACAGTTTTGATGCTATGTTTGTTGTTGGTGAAAGCGGAAAGGTTGATATAAAAAAACTTGATTAACACAATGCTTCACGTTGACTGTATTGGCGAAGCGATGCGAATGCTGACTGATTAGACCACGCAACTAAATCCGTCGCGAACGGATTAAATTAAGGACGGCTCGAAAATCGAGCCGTTCTATTTACTTTTTTATTTTGGTGTGGTATAATTAATTTGTAAGAATACTATCTTTAAGGAGGCGTTTGTGATGAAAAAAATATCCGCGGTTTTAACCTGCTTTGCAATTATGCTTTCTTTTGTTTCTTGCAGTAACGGCATTGGGTTTAGAGAAACTCAAAATAAAACCATAGTTTCAAACGATGGAACAAAATATACGTTTGTTGGCAACGAGGGTAGCGTTTGTTGCTTTGGCGAGCAGGAGTTTGTTGGTCACGTGGCAGGAGAGAAAAAGTCATTTGTACTGCTTGACGACATTATTAAAACAGGAATGTATTCTGTAAACGGTGGTCAAGATGTTTTAGTTAGACTTTTTCCCGACAATGAAATCACAGCAATATACGTGAAATCAGATTTACTAAAGAAAGAAGTTGCTTTTGGTAATTGTACTCGCTTTATGTTCATAGAGCTTTCGGTTTGGGATAATGCCGAAGCAATGCTGTCAAGTGAGGGGATTACAGAGTGCGAACAATTCCTTTTGGACATCAAAAGCGGACAAAAGGCTGAAGAAGCAGGCTTGTATGATTTGGTAAGGCAACCTGACGGTATGTTTAAGAATTGTTATGTGTGTGGCTACGTATGCGGTATTGTGCAAGATAATCTAAAAATAGTTATTCCTTTAAAAGTAACGTCGTTTGACGACAAGGCATATTCCATTGTAATTGATGATGTAGAATATGTCCTTGCTGAAGAGTGGGTAAACAGATTGATTGCCAATTAAAATGAACGTCTAGCCTTATTTCACAGACAAGGTGATTATATGAAAAGAAGAAAAAATGTTTCAAATGATATTTTCAGTAAAGATTCAAATAAGAAATATAGCAGAAAAATTCGTTTTTACCCCTCGTTTATGTATAGCAAGCTTGACAAATGGCTCAAAAAAATGAGTCTTTCGGGCTGGCATTTAGTTGATAGCAATGTATTTTCTTTCTTGTTTGAACAAGGCAATGCAGAGGAAAAAACTTATTTTACATATAAGGTGGGCGGGGGACATAATGATGATGGCAAATACAGTATTCCATTAAGATACCCATTTCTTGAGAAAACGTATGGCGTTTCAAAAAAACAATCAAAACTAAATAAAAACGAATCTAAAACATATCTGACATTAGAAATAGATACAGATAAAATAGACACAGAAAACGATGTTGGATATAAAGAACTTATAAACAACAGGGATAAACTATATAAGAAGCTTGCAGTTAGAAATTTATTTATTTTGCTTGAGTTAATATTGCTAGGTATTATTGTATTAATTTTGTAGAAATCCGACGATGTTGAATGAAATCTTCGCTATGCGAAGGTGATAAGTTAGAAAACAGGGCGGTTTGAGAAATCAAATCGCTCTTTACTTTTTGAAATGGGTGTGGTATAATTAAACTGAATAAATTCAAGTTACCGAGGTGGACTATGAAAAAAACAAAAAACCTTGATGAAAATAGTGTTCGTGTAATAAAAATTGGTAAGGAAGCACTATTTGAATTTATATATGAGAGCTTTATAGCTGACCAAAAATTGTTTTTTGATGTTGATCCATTAGATGTCGTTGATTATTTCGATATCAACCTTGAGAGCGGAGAGTTTATTTTCTGCGTATCCAAAAGTGAAGATTCCAATGGAAAATTTTTACGTTTGCCAAAAGAGATCGATCTGAAGAATCTTATGAGAAATCTACCGGATACCACAGACTCAATGTTTGTTCCTGAGAAAACTAGATACAAAGAATTTACAAAGGAAGAATTGGTTGAATTGTCAAAGAAATAATATTTTTCAATTTGGTTTTCAATTTTGTGTCAAGACATGTTTGAAAAAATGCTTTACGTTGACTGTATTGGCGAAGCGATGCGAATGCTGACAGATTGAATATAGCCGAAAAAGAAAAAGAGAAGCGCGTCTCGAAAAGAGACGCGCTTTTTGCGGTTTTATAACAAGATGTTATTATCTTCTTTTAACCACGTTATCGGGGGATTTTACGATGCAGTCCTCGGGGTAAACTCCGCGAAGGGCGCAGAGGGGATAGACCGAGGTGTTTTTACCTATCACCGTGCCGGGATTGAGCACGCAACCGCAGCCGACGTCGGCGTGGTCGCCGAGGATTGCTCCGACCTTTCTGAGCCCTGTTTCATACTCGGTGTCACCGTGAATTACGACTGCTTTGCCGTCGCTCTTTAAGTTTGAGCATATTGAGCCCGCGCCCATATGGGCAAAGTTGCCGAGAACAGAGTCGCCGACGTAGTTATAGTGCGGCGTCTGCACCTTATCGAGCAGGACGCAGTTTTTTAACTCCGAGGAATTTCCTATCACGCAATTCTCTCCCGTGATGACGTTTCCGCGCAGAAATGCTCCGGGACGGATTTCGGTACCGCTACCGATAATCGCGGGTGGAAGTATGGTTGCCGTCGGGTAGATGGTAACGTCGCGTCCGACCCACACGCCCTCGGATATTTCGGTAAAGCCGTCAAGCCCCGACGCGATAAGCGCGCTCATATATTCCTTGATTTTCGGGAGAATTTCCCACGGGTACTCCGAGTCCTCGAAAAGCGCTTTAAGATAGGGCGTGTTGCACTCGAAGAGCTCCGCCGTTTTAACCTTCTTAATCAACCTTGTGTCCTCTCTCTATTATAACGCTCAAAATTTCATCGATATACTCGTCGCAAAGCTCCTTGGTTTCCGCCTCGACCATAACGCGAATTACGGGCTCTGTTCCGCTCTTGCGGAGGAGGGCTCTGCCTCTGCCGTCTATCTTTGCCTCTACCGCTTTGAGCGCCTCGGCTACCTTTTCGTCGGCGATAACGGCGTCCTTATCCTTTACTCTGACGTTCTTCATATCCTGCGGATAAAGCATAAGTCCCTCGCAAAGCTTCGAGAGGGTGGACTTGGTGTCGCACATTTCCTCGGCAAGCATAATAGCCGTGAGAAGTCCGTCACCTGTGGTCGCGTACTTTTTAAGGACTATATGTCCCGACTGCTCGCCGCCGATGGAGAAATCGTTTTTCTGCATACACTCATAGACGTACTTATCGCCGACAGGAGTTTCGGCACACTTAATGCCGATTTTCTTCAGCGAGTCAAAAAAGCCGCTGTTTGACATAACGGTTGCGACGACGGTATTTCCGCTGAGCATTCCGCGGGATTTGAGGCGCTTTGCGAGAATGTACATAATCGCATCACCGTCAACTATCTCTCCATTTTCATCTACCGCGATACATCTGTCAGCGTCGCCGTCAAAGGCAAAGCCAACGTCGAGATGCTGCTCTTTTACGAGCTTACAAAGCCTATCTATATGCGTTGAGCCGCAGTTCTCGTTTACGTTAAGTCCGTCGGGCTCAGCTCCCATAACGACGGTCTGCGCGCCGAGAGCGCTGAATACTGCATTTGAAATCATCCAGGACGCGCCGTTTGCATAGTCGATACCGATGCGGAGCTTCTTGTAGGAGTGAGAGGCAAGTGAAATGAGGTACGCCATATATCTGTTTCTGCCTGCTACGTAGTCAACGATACAGCCGATGCGCTCCTTTTGCGCGAGGGGAATGTCGTCGCCCGTAACTCCGAGAGAAGCCAAATCTCCGTCGAGGTAGCTCTCGATAAGAGAGGTGGTTTGGTCGTCGAGCTTTTCGCCAAATCTGTTTATTACCTTAATTCCGTTGTCGTAGAAGGGGTTATGCGATGCGGTTATCATTATTCCGCAGTCAAACTCGTCCTGTCTTGTAACGTAGGAAACGCTCGGGGTGGTAGTAACGTGGAGCATATAAGCGTCAGCGCCCGAGGCGGTGATACCCGCAACTATTGAATACTCCAGCATATAGCTCGACCTTCTCGTGTCCTTGCCTATGACTATGCGAGGACGGTAGCCCGGCTTCTTCACTCCCGAGAGGGAGGATGCAAAGTACCAGCCGAGAAATCTTCCGACCTTGTATGCGTGCATAGAGGTAAGTCCCACGTTTGCCTCGCCTCTGAAGCCGTCAGTACCAAAATACTTATTCTTTTTGCCGACGTTGCCGATAGACACGCTGTCTAAAAGAAGCTCGTCACAGGAAAGCTTGAATAGCTGGCAGAGCATAAGTATCTTGTCAAGCTGGGGCTGTGCCTGATTCATTTCCCATTTCGAAACCGACTGTCTTGATACGACGAGTCTTTCGGCAAGCTCCTCCTGAGTCATATTAACAGCAGAGCGAAGCTGTGTAATCTTTTCGCCAAGAGTCATTTTTATACCCTCACTTTAGATTTTTTAGGTGTATAATATATAAGTATGCAAAAATTTACCAATATACTACATATATAATAACAGAAAAACATTCCTGCGTCAAGCAACTTTAAATTGAATTTTACGCAACTGCCGGTTGCTAAAACGAAAATATTATCGAATTTTCTGTTATATTGAGAGAAAAACAAAGAATTTTGGCAACCTTTGTTAACAAAGGAAACCGCGGAATCCGCAGGCGGATTCCGCGATAGATTGGTCGGGGGCGCGAAGGGCTTTTAATTGAGCCCGCTGACGTCAGACTGTACCGCTGACGGTGAGAAGCGAGCTTCCGGGCGTTGTTGTTATAACGCCTGTTTCGGTATTCTGCGAGAATACTGCCGCGGGTATGGTTATCACGCCGGGGAGTGTAGCGAACTCGCCCGTTGCTTCGTCGTAGGTGTAGTCCGTGCCCTCGGTGAGCTCGGTGCCGTTAAAGGTAACGGTAATGTTTGAAAGGGCGGGGACGAAGGTATCGCTGACTACCACGCCGTCGGTAGCGACAACTGCGCGGTTACCGGCATTCTGCAAAACGAAGCTGTAATTGACCTCTTCGCAGCTTGCAACGGTGTCGGGGCAGATGCTCTTTGCGATAGAAAGAGCGGTAAATTCCTCAACGGGAACGGTTGCGCTTGCCTCTATGGGCCCTTCTACGCAGGGAAGCGTCGAGGTTGCGCTGACGGTGTTGTTGATAGACGAGCCCTCGCCAAGAGGTGCGTAGGCGTTTGTTCTTGCTTCGTAGAGAAGAAGAGCGTTAGCGCCTGCGGGGATATTGATACCGCTGAAGACGAGAGGGGGTCCTGGCACAACTGTGGGAGCCGGGGCAAGCACGCCGTTGATATAAAGCCTCGCCGAGCCGTCGATATAGTCGAGGGGAACGACGGTGCTATCGCCGACGGTATATGCGCCGAGGTCGTCGGTGAGGGTTATATCGGTTATGGGCGACGTGCCGCCGTTAACTATGCTTACAGCGTACACAACACCGTCCGACGCGCCGTAATTTTCTGAAATCGCTGTCTTTGTGACGGCGAGGGTGTCAATTACCTCTCCTGCTGTCACGTTGGAGTTTGTGACGTAGCCGTTGAAGGATATAGACGCCTGATTGAAAAAGGTTGCCATTTTTATCTCCTTGCATTTAAAAAAATACCGTAGGATTTTCGTCCTACGGTATCATTATATGCGTCAGGCAAGCTCTCGGCTCTTGTGACAGGTGAAATATATAATCTGCCTTTTTTTAGACAGCTCCAAAAGGAGCTTTTTTGCCGTTTCAACTCTTCGGTCATCAAGAGATGAGAAGGGGTCGTCGAAAATAAGCGGGGGCAAATCGCCGTCGTAGAGCGCGTCCGAGAGCGCAAGTCTTGTAGCCAGAGCGTAGAGCTCACGCGTGCCCTTGCTGTATGCCGCGTGCTGATGAGTAGCGCCGCTCTCGGTCACTGACAGCGAGAACGAGGTGTCTAGCGAAAACTCACGAGCATCGTCTGCGCCGTCTATGATGCTTCTGTATTTTTCGAAGCCGTCCCGTGTTTTGCCGAGATATTTCGCGGTCATAAGGTCCTTTGCTTCGGAAAGAAGGCTCTTGGTTTTCCTTATTATTTCGAGCTTGTGCTCTGCGTCTGCCAGTGCCGATTTCAGCTCGCCCTGCCTTGCCGTAAGCTCGTAGCCTCGCTCTATGCGCTCTGCGTAATCGGCGATTTTGGTTTCGGCAAGAGTGATTTCACGCCGCTTTGCATTTAGAAGAAGCGAGCACTCGTTAAGGCTTGTTTCAACCGAGGTAAGCTTTTCGGGGTTGAATACCTCGGAGCTGTCGCCAATGCCGTAGCGTGCTTTGAGCTCAAGGCACTCGTCCTCGAGCTTTGCCGAGGACAGCACGAGATAATTATACTCGGTAAGCAGTTTTTTAAGCTCGTCAAACGGCTCGTCGCCCGTAACGGCAAAGCGGGATATGAAGGCGCGGGCTTCCTCTTTCAGCAGTGACGCTCGCTTCAGCGCGCTTTGCTTGCTCAGGCTTGCGCTTTCGGCGCTTATCTGCATTTTATAGAAGGTAAGATAGCTTTCCTTTGTAAGACTTACGGCTTTTTCGAGGTCGTCCGAAAGCGACGAGCCCGTCCTGACGAGAAATTCCTCGACAGCTTTTCGGGTGTTGTAAATTTCCTCGGAGAGCCTTTTTCTCTCCTCTCCGGTGCGCTCTGCTTCGCTTATCTCCAGCTCGCAGTCGGAAAGAGCTTCAAGCAAGAATTCAAGATAGGCTGTAAGCTCCGTGCCGCGTGGCTGAGGCTCGTCCGAAAGTCCCGAAAGAAAGGTGGAAATATCCGCTTTGCGTCTTTTTCCTGCAACAAGGGCGGAAACCAGAATGACAGCGCCAAGCGCGGTGCACACTATACCGAGAGGAAGGAAAAGGGCGAGCAGTGCCAATCCGCATAAAAGCATCGCCGCGGCAATTATTAGGGGGACGGCAGAACTTTTCTTCGCCTTCCTTGCCGTAGCCTCGAGCTCCGCCCTCGACGGTGTCCTTTTTGCGAAATATTTCGACACGGGTGGCTCGTTCTTTGGGAGCGATGACAATTTTTCTTCCATCTCGCACAGCCTTTTTGCCGATGCGTGTACAGCCTCGATTTCGGACAGGTCGGTTTTACCGAGAAACCTTGCCGAAAGCTCTGCGTATTCTTGGTTTTCCCCTGAAAGCGCGGCTGTTTTTTCGAGCTCCTCGGCATCGCGGAGCTTGTAGCGCGCGGTGTCTATGTCCTCTGCGGTGGGGACGGTGTCGCCGAAAACAGCCTTCAGCTCGTTAAGACGCGCCTTTTCCCTTGAAAGAGCCTCGAGCTTTGCGCCGTATTGCTCGGTGAGCGCCGACCTTGATTTCAAGGTGCGAAGTCCGTCAAGCTCGCCTTCAAGCGCTGCAATTTTTGCTTCAAGCGCGGTTTTTTCTTCTATTTGAGAGGCAAGGCTCTTTTCGGCTGCGAGCGCTTCCTCACGGATACGCTCGGTGTCGGCTATTTCGAGCTCCAAGCTCGATATTTTTTTCTTTATTTCTCCGATTTCGCCCTTGTCGCCGCTTTTGTAGTAGAATTTTCTTTTTTCTTCAAGCAGCGAAAGAGCCTTGTCAAGACCGCCGATGTCACCGTCGCAGTCCGAGAGGTCGGAGAGCTTTGCCGAGATTGATTTGTTGTCGTTTTTGCCCCACAGATTACGCTCGGAGAGGAATATCGTGCGCTCAAAGCCGTCGCGGTCTATTCCGAGCGCATCAGTACCGAAATCAGAGCTGAAATCGGCTGACGGCTTTCCTGTATCAAGGTCGTAAAGAGCAAAGCTGTCCTCGCTTTCCTTAGCGCCAAAGCTTCGCTCAATTCGGTAGCGGTGTCCCCGAACCGAAAGCGAGAGATATCCGCCGCAGCGTCCGCCCTGCCAGGGCAGATAATGCTTTCTGTCGTTTTCGTCAAGCCCCTGCTTTTTCGTGCCCTCCATACCGTAGAGCATACATTTTATAAATACGCTGAGCGTGGTTTTACCGTATCCGTTGTCGGCGAGAATGGAGTTTACCCCATCGTTAAAGGTGTATCGGAATGCGTGAAGCCTACCGAAGTTTTCAATATAACATTCAATGAATTTCAAGATTAAAGCTCCCCCTCTCTGTAAAGAGCAGTAAGACCGCAGGCGATAATCTCTTCCTTGTCCGCGGCAGATATTTCGTCCTTGCTCATAACCAGTCTTATAAACTCACCCTTGAGGGTTTTATCCTTTTCGTAGTCGGACGCCGAGAGGCGAAGCCTCGTTTTGTCCTTTATCTCAAAGCAGTAATATCTGTCGCCGAACCGAGCTGAAAGAGCGGCTGTGTCGGGGCGGAAGTCAATACGGCGCTCGCCTGTAAGAACTACTCGAACAAGGTCCGAGGGACGAACACCGACAAGCGCCGCTGAAACGGCGCACTCAACCGAATAGGTGCTGTCCTCACCCGTAATATCGACCTCGGCTTCAATGAGCAGCCTTTTAGCCGAGCGAATAAAGCTGTGCGAGATGCCTAGGTGGTCGGATACTGCAAGAGAGTAGCCCTTTTCACCGAGCTCGTCAAAGCCGCGTCCCTCGGGAGTGCCGCAATATACTGCCGTGCAACGCTCGTCTATTTTTTCTGCGGAGTAGGAGTGATAGTGTCCGAGCGCGAGATAGTCGATGCCACGTCCCGCGGCGTCGCGTCTGCCTATGACGCCGCCTCGGTCAGAGCGCTCGCGCAGCTCACCGTGAAGGACGACCACGTTTTTCCTGTCCTCTGCGAGTGAGAGTGTTTCGAACATATCGGGAGAGGTTTCGGTGCGTCCCGCTATAACGAGCTCCCCGGAGGAGAAGTAGGTCCACTCCTCGCCAAAGACGAAAAGGTTGTCGGGAAGCCTCTCGCCGCCACGGGTGAGGGCGTCAAGCTCGTGGTTTCCGGGAAGATAGAAAAATGAAATGGCGGAGTTTCCCTCTATTAATGAGAGAATACGGCGTCTTGCCGTCTTGGTTATTCTCTCTGTGTCAAAGAGGTCGCCTGCGATTATGAAAGCGCGCACACCGAGGCGATGAGCCTCGTCTATAAGCGTTGAAAAGGAAGAAAAAAGCTCGGCACGGCGCTCCCTGACCTTGTCGCTCGAAAGATGGGCGGTCAGGGGGGATTCTAGGTGAAGGTCTGACGTGTGCAGTATTTTCATATCTACGCTCCTTGGTTGTTGCTTTTGGTGCAGGCTAAAAATCCAAGCGCGTGCTCCGCGCTCTGTAAAACGCCCGAATTTTTCTAAAGAAGCAGAAAAAACACTTCTTTACGCAAAATATTATACTATTTTTACTTGAAAATGTCAATAAGATGTAATATAATGGTAATGTAAAAATAGAGAGGCGAGGCGGAGAATGACAGAAAAAATAGTTAAAAGCTTCATTGTAAATGGCGAGCTCGTTTCCTCACGTTCATACGGCGGGGGTCACATCAACGGTACAGAGCTCGTTAAAACGAGAGAGGGCGATACCGAGCATCTTTACGTACTCCAGAAAATTAACAAGACGGTTTTTAAGCGTCCCGATTTGCTTATGGATAACTACGTAGCCGTTACCGAATTCATACGCAAGAAGATTGCTTCGGAGGGCGGCGACCCTATGCGCGAGTGCGTGAACATCATCAGGGCGCGTGACGGAAAAAGCTATTATATAGACGACGCGGGCGAATATTGGCGAATGCTCTCATACGTCGAGGACAGCATATCCTACGATATGGCAGAAACTCCCGAGCAGTTTTACGAGTCTGCGGTTGCCTTTGGCAATTTCCAATATATGCTCCGCGATTACCCTGCGGATACCCTTTACGAAACCATACCGAATTTCCATAACACCCCGGAAAGATACAGACAGCTTATGGAAGCTGCGGAGCGCGACGTTTGCGGAAGATACGCCGAGGTTAAATCCGACGTGGATTTTGCAAGAGCGAGAGAGGGCTTTACCGAAATATTCGAGAGAGCGCACGGCGAGGGAAAGCTTCCGCTAAAGGTAACGCACAACGATACAAAGCTTAACAACGTCCTATTTGACAAGCGCACCGGCAGGTCGCTCTGCGTCGTTGACCTCGATACCATAATGCCGGGATACGCTATCAACGACTTCGGCGACTCGATAAGATTTGGAGCAACCACAGCCGTCGAGGACGAGAGCGATTTATCCAAGGTTAATTTCGATATAGGTCTTTTTGAAATCTACGTCAAGGGCTTCCTTGAGGGCGCGAGAGGCGGACTTACCGACACCGAGCTGGACCTCTTACCTGAGAGCGCCGTAATGATGACGCTGGAATGCGGTATGCGCTTCCTCGCAGATTATCTTTCGGGTGACACCTACTTCAAAACATCTCGCGAGGGGCAGAACCTTGACCGCGCAAGAAATCAGTTCAAGCTTGTTTCGGATATGGAAAAGGCGCTTGAAGATATGCGTAAATTAGTAAAGAAGTACACGGGAAGATAAATACAAAACGAATAATGACAGCAAGGGCTGCCTCAAGCGAATTGAGGCAGCCCCATTTTTATTCCATAAGAAGCGAGCGGATTTTTTCTGCAACGAGTGGCAATTCTTCCTTGAAATCTCCCTCGCCGAAGCGCACTCTTCCAAGCTCGACGATGCTTTTAGTCGATTTGTCCACCGACACGGCAACGAATGAGAGGTGGCGGCGGTGCTTTCTGTAATACATTTTTTCAAGATAGAGAAAGCCCGTGTATATTTCCGAGGGCACGTCCTCGTTTGCCGTGTAGTCTATATCGGGAAATACGGCAATGCTCTCGCCTCGGTCAAGACATTCCATAGCGCGTCTGAAGCTTACCATACTGTCGCCGCCGCCTCGGTAGGCGGGAATTGCCTCGATTGATTTAATAAGCGGCGCGAGCCAAATCGCCGCAAAAAACGCGGCAATTTTAGCAAGGATACGGGAAATTCCGCGCCTTTTATACCTTTCCGTGAAGGTGTAGCCGCTGAATTGCCTGTAAATATTCCGAAATCCGAAGAAGTTATTAAGAACGAAAAAATGCAAGTCAAAGCCTATCGACTGACAAATTCTTATCGGAGCGCGCGTGTTCAGGTGGCGCGACACAAAGACGCATGGCTCGGTATTCGGCGGGGAAACGAGGCTCTTGTACTTCTTTACGAAAAGATTGAAAATCGCGCGCCAGAATTTAAGATACGGTCCGTAAAAGCGCGGAGCTCCACGCCTTTCTTCAGAAAACACCCACCTTGACTGTATTTGATAGGAAAACGCGGCAATTACGAGGTCGAGCAAGGCCTTGCCGAAGGTTATGAGCGAGCTTTTCTCGATTGCGCCGAGCGGCAGGCTCGACAGGGCGGCGTTCAGCGCGCAGGCTATTCCGTAGCTTATACCGAGCTGAACCGTCCAGAGCAGGTAATATCTCTTCAAAGCGCCCCTTTTACCGCCGCCGAACACGAGCTTGAAATTCAGTATGAAATTAAAGACAGAGGAGAGTATTCGCGCGCTGACAGTGGGTACGAGCATCTTTACTGCGGGCGAGAGGTCTGTTAGCTTGAGCATCATTGATGCAAAGAGAAAAAATGCCGTGATTTCAATTACAGCCGACACCGCCGAGGAGAAAAAGTAACGTCCGAGGCTCTTGAACAAAACCCCGAGGACACGCATACTGTCGGAAAAGGTGCGGAAATGAGAAAGTCGCTCGGCGCCGTCCTGCTTCTCTAAATAAACGGTTGAAATTTCGCACTCGACAATCTCGATGCCCCTTTTGTGAAGCGATATGAGCATATTCATCTCGTATTCAAACCTGTCGCCGCTGATTTTCAAGAGCTCATCGAGAAGGGAATGTGAAAATGCGCGCAGTCCCGTCTGGGTATCCGAGAGCGAGATACCGTAGAGAAGCGAGAATGCCCTGCGTGTGAAAAGATTGCCCGTGCGGCTTCTTCTCGGCACGCACTCGAGAGAAAAATCACGCGCGCCGAGCACGAGCGCTCCGCGTCGCTCGCAGGCGAGGGCGGCAACCCTCTCGACGTCCTCTGCCGTGTGCTGACCGTCGCAGTCGGCGGTTACGAGCACCGTGTCGTTTGGAAAATGCTCCTTACAGTATGCAAAGGCGGTCCTCAGGGCGTGTCCCTTGCCCTTGTTTTCTCCGTAGCTCACGACGGCTACGGAGCGGAGCCTTTCTGCGCCCTTGAATATATCCGAATATTTTTCTCCGCTTCCGTCGTCCACGACTAAAATTCCTCGAAATCCGCGTTTGCAAAGACGCGTGAGATAGTCGTAAAAGGCGGGCGGCGGCTGGTAGGCCGGTATTATAACTACTGTGTTGTAATTGCTGTTGTTTTTCATGCTTTAAAATCTTTCCTGTTGCCAAAAGCTTTAAAATTTCAGACTTTGATTTTGTACTACTATGTAATTATAGGGATTTTTCGGAGAAAATATTTCTATTCGTGAAAAAGTTTCCCGAAGATGCGGCTGCAAATAAGGGGCTCAAGGCTTGGCAGAGAGCAATTTTTGCATTGTAAAATGCAAGAAAAGCATAAAAAAATACAAGCACTCTTATTGACGAGTTTGTATTTATGTGTTAAAATAGAGTAAAAATACTTTTTAAGGAGAATTTTAAAATGAAAATGTCATTCAGATGGTACGGAGAATCCGACCCCGTATCGCTCGAGAGCATCAGGCAAATTCCCGGAATGCACTCGGTAGTAAGCGCTATATACGACGTTAAGCCGGGTGAGGTTTGGCCCGAGGAGAGCCTTGCAAAGATGAAGGCTGACTGCGAGGCAAACGGCCTTGTATTCGACGTCGTTGAGTCTGTTCCCGTGCACGAGGACATCAAGCTCGGACGCGGCAACGTAGATAAGCTTCTCGAGGTTTACTGCGAGAATATCCGCCGCTGTGCAAAATACGGCGTAAAGTGCATTACCTATAACTTTATGCCCGTGTTCGACTGGACGAGAACCCAGCTTGACAAGCTCGCAGAGGACGGCTCTACCTCTCTCGTTATGTATTGGGAGCAGATGAGGGGACTTGATCCTCTCAAGGACGATATACACCTTCCCGGCTGGGATTCCAGCTACACTCAGGAGGAGGTCAGAGAGCTCATCTCCGCCTACGGTGAGCTTGGCGAGGAGGGACTTTGGAAAAACCTTGAGGTATTCCTCAAGAAGATAATCCCCGTTGCCGAGGAGTCGGGCATCAGAATGGCAATTCACCCCGACGACCCGCCCTATTCCATCTTCGGTATTCCGCGTATCGTTACCTGCGAGGCTAACCTCGACAGACTTCTTGCAATAGTTGACAGCCCTGCAAACAGCCTTTGCCTTTGCACCGGCTCGCTTGGCTGCTCGCTTGATAACGATATGGTGAAGCTTGCCGCAAAGTATGCTAAGATGGACAGAATTGCCTTTGTTCATATGAGAAACATACTCGTCTTGCCCGACGGAAGCTTTGAGGAGTCCGGACACATCTCAAACAAGGGCTCGCTCGATATGTACGAGATTACGAAGGCTCTCGTTGACGCGGGCTTTGACGGCTACGTCCGTCCTGACCACGGCAGAATGATTTGGGGAGAAACCGGCAAGCCCGGCTACGGTCTTTACGACAGAGCGCTCGGCGCGACCTATATCAACGGTCTTTTCGAGGCTTGCGAGAAGGCTAAAAAGTAATTTTGAAAAGAGGAAATGAAAATGAATAAAAACGTACTCAATACAGATCTTTCGGGCAAGGTAGCGGTAGTTACCGGTGCAGGCGGCGTGCTTTGCGGTGCATTTTCAAAGACGCTTGCAAGAGCAGGCGCAAAGGTTGCGCTTCTTGACCTCAACGTAGAGGCGGCAGAGGCTGTTGCTGCTGAAATTCGCGCAGAGGGTGGCGTTGCCAAGGCTTACAAGTGCAACGTTCTTGAAAAGGAAACCTGCTACGCGGTAGCAGACGCGGTTGAGGCCGACCTCGGCAAGTGCGACGTGCTCATTAACGGTGCCGGCGGAAACAACCCCAAGGCTACCACCGACAAGGAGTATTTCGAGCTTGGCGACATCGACGCTGATACCAAGAGCTTCTTCGACCTTGACGCCGCAGGCGTTGGCTTTGTATTTAACCTCAACTTCCTCGGCACTCTCATTCCTACCCAGGCGTTTGCAAGACAGATGGTCGGCAGAGAGGGCTGTAATATAGTTAATATTTCGAGTATGAACGCATACACCCCCCTCACCAAGATTCCCGCATATTCGGGCGCAAAGGCTGCAATCTCTAACTTCACCCAGTGGCTTGCAGTACACTTCTCGAGAGTTGGAATCCGTGTTAACGCGATAGCTCCCGGCTTCTTCTCGACAAAGCAGAATGCCGCGCTCCTCTTCAACCCTGACGGCACACCCACCGCGAGAACCGGCAAGATTCTTGCCGCAACTCCTATGGGCAGATTTGGCGAGAGCACCGAGCTTGACGGCGGACTTCTCTTCCTTCTCAACAATGAGGCGGCGTCCTTCATTACCGGCGTGGTTCTTCCCATCGACGGTGGCTTCTCGGCTTACTCGGGCGTTTAATTTTAATGCATATAGGCAAAACCGAGCTGAAGACGGGGCTTATTTTAGCGCCAATGGCAGGCTTTTCAGACAGGGCGATGCGCCTTGTGTGTCGCCGTTACGGTGCCGAATATACGGTTACCGAGATGGTCAGCGCAAAGGCGGTTACCTTTCGCGACAAAAAGACCTCTCTTATTGCGAGAATAGGCGCTGACGAGGGACCTGTCGCGCTCCAGCTCTTCGGCTCTGAGCCCGACGTTATTGCTCGGGCGGTAGAAATGACGGCAGGCGGTGTAGAGAATTTCGCTCCACCTGTTGCCATAGATATAAATATGGGATGTCCTGTTAACAAGATATTTTCTAACGGCGAGGGTTCAGCGCTTATGCGCGACCCCGAGCTGATTTACAGGATAGTACGCGGAGCAGTCGGCGCAACCGACCTTCCCGTGACGGTAAAGCTTCGCGCAGGAATTGACAAGGGTAGCATAAGCGCCCTTGAATGTGCAAAGGCGGCAGAATTGGGCGGAGCATCGGCTGTTGCCCTTCACGGCAGGACCCGTGTCGAGATGTACGGGGGAAGAGCAGACCGCGAGCTGATAGCGAATGTAAAGAAAGGTTTACATATTCCGCTCATTGCCAACGGTGATATTACCTCGGCAGAGGAAGCTCTTGATATGCTTCGCGTAACAGGCACTGACGGACTTATGATAGGCAGAGGCGCTATCGGAAACCCGTTCCTTTTTGCTGAAATTTCAGCGGCGCTTTCGGGCGAGGAATATACTCCGCCCACGATGCGTGAGCGCGTCGAATGTGCGCTTTTTGAGCTCAGACTTGCTATTGAGGATAAGGGCGAGCGAATTGCCGTCCCCGAGGCGAGAGGCAGAATTGCCGCTTATCTTCGCGGATTTAAGGGCGCGGCGCAGATACGCGCCAAGGTCAATACCTCGCTCACCTATGACGAGGTGGCGGCGGCTCTTTACGAATCTATTAAATAATTTTAATACTTGAAGGAGAAATTACTATGTCAAAAACCGTTAAGATTGGTATCGTCGGACTTGGAAGAATAGGTATGTCGATACATAAGAAGGCGTATTCCGAGCGCACCGACAAATTCACCGTCGTTGCCGCATGTGATCTCATCGAGGCACGCGCACAAAAGTTTCAGGAGGCCTTCGGTTGCCGTACCTACACCGATATTACCGAATTTCTCAAAGACCCCGAGATTGAGATTGTAGATATTGCGACAAGGTCCTGCGACCACTATGCACACGCAAAGATGGCGCTTCTTGCAGGCAAGAGCGTTCTCGTTGAGAAGCCCTTCTGTGAAACCTACGAGCAGGCAAAGGAAATTGTTGAGCTTGGCAGTCAGCCGGCAGGTCCTCGCGTATTCGTCCGTCACAACAGACGCTTTGAGGAAGGCTTCATCAAGGTAAACGAGATAATAAACTCCGGTATTCTCGGAAACGTTTTCGAGGTAAGACTCGCAAGAAACGGCTATCAGCGTCGTAACGACTGGCAGGCTATCAAGGAGTTCGGCGGCGGTCAGCTTCTTAACTGGGGTCCGCATATCGTTGACCACTCGCTTCAGTTCTGCGGCGGTGACTACGAGCAGATATTTACCAACATCAAGCGCGTTACCGCTGTCGGTGATGCAGAGGACCACATTAAGATAGTCTTCAAGGGAGTAAACGGCAGAATCGTGGATATGGAGATAAGCGGCGGTGTGTCGCAGAAAATTCCTCAGTACACAATTTACGGCACAAGAGGCTCTCTTATATCGAACGGCAACGCTTTTAATCTTAAGTACGTTGACCCTGAGTTTGAGTTTGCTAAAATAAAGGCAAATCCCGAAACTCCCGCAGACGGCGCGAGCTACGGAAACAAAGAGAATCTTCCCTGGAAGGAAGAAACGGTACAGCTCAGCGGCATAGATGACACCGAAATCATTTGGGATTATCTCTATGATGCTTACCGTAACAACGTACCCTTCCCCATCACCTCACAGCAGGCCTTGAACGTAGTTAAGGTATTGGAGCTTGCAAAGAAGGGCACCGAGTTCGAAAGAGAAATTTAAAATACAATTTCAAAGGAGTGAGCGAAGCAAAATCGCTCACTCCTATTTTTCTTTAAAGCACCGTTTAAATCTTTGCAGTCCCTTAAAATTTCGTAAAACACTTTACAAATTTCGTAAAATATGCTACAATTATACAAAAAAGCCAAAAACGGCAGAAGTGGAGAATATTTATGTCTATTGCAATAATAACAGGAGCTTCAAGCGGTATAGGAGCAGAGTTCGCCCGTCAGCTTAAGGATATGGCGGGAATTGATGAGTTTTGGTTTATAGCAAGGCGCACCGATAAAATGGAGGCGCTCCGCGATGAGCTTTCGGTCAAGGCGAAAATCATAACCGCAGACCTTTCTGTCCCCGAGGGAATAGAGGCGGTAAGAGGAGCACTTGCAGAGGAGAAGCCGAGCGTTAAGTTTCTCGTCAACGCTGCGGGCTTTGGCAATTTCGGCTCGTTTGACCAGATACCCGAGTCGGATATAGTAAAAATGATAGATTTGAACGACAAGGCGCTTGTGCTTATCACGCATATGACAATTCCCTATATGGAAAGAGGCGGCAGAATAATAGAGCTTGGAAGCGGCTCCTGCTTTACACCTCTTCCCAACTTCAACATCTATGCATCGAGCAAGATTTTCGTGCTTCACTATACCAAGGCACTCAATTACGAGATAAAGAAATACGGACTTCGCGCGACCTGCTTCTGTCCCGGCTGGGTAGAAACCGAGTTTTTAGGTAAGGCAACCGCACGAAATACCGTAACCGTGCCAAAGGAAATGAAGCCGCTTCTGAAATGCCGTGACGTCGTTCGCCGCTGCGTCAAGGCGTCGATAAAGGGAAGGACTATGTGCGTAACAAATTGGTACACGAAGCTTCAGCACGCACTCTTTAAGACCCTACCCGATAGCATACTGACAAATCTCTGGATGGGTATGCAAAAGGAGCCCGAGAGGAGCGAGGACTGTGAGAAGTAATTTCAAGCCCGGAGCTCTGACAGCGCCTCTTCCGCCCGTGCTCGTGACGGTTAAGTCGGGGGGCGTGTCAAATATTATCACTATTGGTTGGACGGGAATTCTTGCGACCAACCCACCGAAAACCTATATCTCGGTGCGTCCATCGCGCCATTCCTACGAGATGTTAAAGGAGGCTCGCGAGTTCGTTATAAATCTTGCGCCCGCACAGCTTGCCACGGCTGTGGACTATTGCGGAATATACACGGGCGCGAAGGTTGACAAATTCGAAAAGTGCTCACTCACACAGCTCGAGAGCCAAAAGGTCGCAGCACCTACTATTTCAGAGTGCCCGATAGCGCTCGAATGTCGCGTCACCGATATTCTGCCGATGGGTACTCACGACGTTTTTATGGCAGACATCGTCAGCGTTTCCTGTGACGAGAGCATAATCGACAAAAACGGTAAAATCCGCTATGATAAGGCTGACCTTCTCGCATACGTTCACGGCGAGTATTTCGGACTTGGAGCAAGGCTCGGAAAATTTGGCTTCAGCACCGAAAAGGGTACTGACCCCGCCCGCAGAACAATAAAAAACGAACCCCATAACAAAAGTCGTAAGCCTGGCGGTAAAAGGAGCGTGAAGCGATGAAGAGTGAGAATTCCGAGAGCATAAGGGCGAGGATAATATCACTTATAGAGGCAGGCTTTGACAGCGACGCTTCATTTGAGCGAAAGATGGAACTGCCCTCAAAGACGGTAAACAACTGGCGACGCGGACTCTCTGCGTCATTTATGAAAATTTTGCCCCGTCTTTCAGAGGAGTTCGGAGTAAACGTCGGCGAGCTTCTCGATATTCCTCTCAGGCGCGACACATCCGAGCTTTCGGAGGAGGAGCTTCAGCTTCTTCTCCTCTACCGACGGGCGAGGACTATGCCGCAGCCAATGCGCGAGGCACTTCACAGTACGCTTGAGGCTACTATAAATATGTATATATCCTCATACCAGACTGTCAAGGCAAAGCGTCGGCAAAAGTCTAAAACTTAACACGGGTAGCAATAAAACAGGAAAAGCACGGCTCGAACACTAAAAGAGCCGTGCTTTTTGTAAAGTAAAGTTTACTTATTTCTTTTTAGCCGCGAGCTGCCAGAAGGCAACGGCGCCCGCCGCCGCGACGTTCAGGGAATCAACTCCGTGCGACATCGGGATTTTTACGGTGTAGTCGCAGGCGGCGATGGTGCTTTTGGCAAGGCCGTCGCCCTCTGTTCCGAGTATTATGGCGAGCTTGTCTTCTTTCATAAGAGCCTCGTCGTCAATGCTGACGGAGTTGTCGGAGAGAGCCATTGCCGCGGTTTTGAAGCCGAGCGCACTCAGGCGCTCAATATCACGCGGCCAATCCGACGGAGTGTTGCCTATCCGTCCCCACGGGACTTGCAGAACCGTTCCCATACTAACCCTCACCGCCCGTCTGCAAAGCGGGTCGCAGCAGGTTGGGGTAATGAGCACGGCGTCTATACAGAGAGCCGCCGCCGAGCGAAAGAGCGCACCTATGTTCGTGGAGTCGGCAACCGCTTCCAAGACGGCAATTCTCTTTGCCGCAGAGCAAAGCTCCTCAACAGATTTCATTTTCGGTCTTTTCATAGCGCAGAGCGCGCCGCGCGTCAGCTCAAATCCCGTAAGCCGTGTCAGAATTTCTCTTTCGGCAACGTACACAGGCATATCGGGGCAGCGCTCGATAATTCCACTCACAGCGCCGTTTATAAGACGCTCGTCGGTCAGAAGAGATATAGGCTCGCAGCCCGAATTTAAGGCTACCTCTATCACCGTCGGGCTCTCGGCAATAAAGATGCTTTTTTCAGGCTCAAGCCTATTTCGAAGCTGCGCGCCCGTAAGCCTGACAAACGGGTCGAGCTCGGGTGCTTCAAAATCGTATATCTTTATAAAATTCGGCATAAAATCCTCGTTGCAGTTTTTCTATATTTTAGCATACTTTTTTGGGATTGTCTATAATTTCGCAGAATAATCGACAAATTTTTCTTGTAAAATTCGCTGAAGTGTGCTATACTAGCATTACGTTTTGACAGTAAATATCAGACAGAGGTGAAAATGGGAAGAGTTTCATTCACGGGATACAGACCAGAAAAGCTTCCGTTTTGCGAGGGCGAGGACGAAAAATATCTTTGCTTCCGCAAAACCTTATATAAGGTAATAAAAAGACTTGCCGAGCTTGGATATACCGATTTTATATCGGGTATTGCTATGGGCTTTGACACTTGGGTTGCCGAGGACGTTTTAGCGTTGAAGAAGGAAGTGCCGGAGGTAACTCTCGAATGTGCCGTACCGTTTCCCGAGCAGGCGGACAAGTGGCCGAGAGAGGATAAAATCAGGCGCTCGCGCATAATTGAGAGCTCTGACAACGTAGTTGTAACCTCGCTCGAGTATACCAAGAGCGCCTATTTCAAGCGCAATAGATACATGGTAGATAACTCAGAGGTTGTCGTTTGCTGCTACGACGGAAAATCGGGTGGCACGGCGTACACCGTAGAGTACGCAAGAAAAGAGGCAAAAACAGTAATACAGATAAATCCCACCGATATGGTGGTGACTGTCGTTTCGGGGAAGCCTTAAACATAGTAAAAGACGGTAACTTAAACATAATAAAAGACGGTAACTTAAACATAATAAAAGACGGTAAAAAGAGGAAATTTCATTTTTTGAGATTTCCTCTTGACTTTTTTCGGAGAACGTGATAAAATAACAATCGATATATAACAAACGCTATTTAAAGGAGATTGCTATGCCGCCAAGGGTAAAAATAACGAAAGAGGATATTGTCAAGGCTGCCCTAGAGCTTGCGCGTAAAAGCGGGGAAGGGTCGGTAAACGCGCGCGCTGTTGCTGCGTATTTGAACTGCTCGACGCAGCCTGTTTTTTCTAATTTTGCTACTATGGAGGAGCTGGAGAGTGAGCTTGTGAGGTCTGCGTACGAGGTCTATGTGGGCTTCCTTAAAAAAGAGGCGGAGAGCGGAAAATATCCGCCGTATAAGGCATACGGAATGGCGTATATCCGCTTTGCGAGGGAAGAAACGGAGCTTTTTAAGCTTCTCTTTATGCGCGACAGAACCGGAGAGAGCGTTACGCCAACCGAGGATTTTTCAACGTCGGTTGAAATGATTATGAGTGCAAACGCCATATCGCGAGAAAAGGCTGAGCTTTTGCATCTTGAAATGTGGAGCTGTGTTCACGGCATAGGTACTATGTTTGCGACTTCGTTTTTGTCGCTTGACGAGGAGCTTATCAGTGACATGCTGACCGACGTCTATCTGGGAATACGGGCAAGGCATTTGACGCCTTGATGATTAAGGAGGAAATAAATGTACGCAATTAAAATAGAAGGACTTACCAAGCGCTACGGTGATTTGGTTGCCGTTGACGGTCTTACTCTTGATATTGGAGAGGGCGAGCTTTTTTCCTTGCTCGGTGTAAACGGAGCGGGAAAGACCACGACTATCAAAATGCTCTCCTGCTTGACAAAGGCGGACGGCGGTGACGCATACGTTCTTGGAGAGAGCGTCAGCAAAAATCCTACGGCGGTGAAGGCAAATATCGGAGTATCTCCGCAGGAAACCGCAGTTGCAGGGGGGCTCTCGGTAAGAGAAAACCTCGAGCTTATCGCGGGAATTTACGGCTTTTCAAAGGAAAAGACGAGGGAGAAAATATCGCTTCTCTCCGATATGCTGGGGCTTTCCGCGGTTATGGAAAAAAGGGCAGGAAAGCTCTCGGGCGGATACGCGCGCAGGCTCAGCATTGCTATGGCGCTTATCTCCGAGCCGAAGGTTATATTCCTCGACGAGCCAACTCTTGGTCTTGACGTTATCGCAAGAGCGGAGCTTTGGGATATTATCCGCTCGCTTTCGGGCAAGGTGACGGTTATTCTCACTACGCATTATATGGAGGAGGCAGAGGCGCTCTCGGACAGGATAGGCATAATGAAGGACGGCAGGCTTCTCGTTTGCGATACCCCCGATGCCATCAAGGAAAAAACCGGCGAGCCGAGCATCGAGCGCGCATTTATTAAGATAGTAAGGGGTGAGGAAAAATGAAAATGCTTACCTTTGCAAAAAGGAACTTCAAGGAAATAATACGCGACCCCTTAAATCTCTCTTTCCTGTTCGGCTTTCCCGTTGTTCTTTTGCTTTTGCTGAGTGCAATTCAGGCGAATATTCCCGTCAGTCTTTTTGAAATAGAGCATCTTGCGCCGGGGGTTGCGGTGTTCGGACTATCGTTTATGACGCTTTTTTCGGCAACTCTCATAGCAAAGGACAGACAGTCTAGCTTTATGCATCGCCTTTATACGACCCCGATGACGCCTGTTGACTTTATTCTCGGCTACACTCTTCCTATGCTGCCGATTGCCTTAACCGAGGGAGTTGCCACTTACGTTTTCGCGGTGATATTGGGGCTTGAAATAAGCGCGAAGATACTAATGGGTATTCTGTTTATAATTCCCACGGCGCTTCTTTATATTGCACTCGGGCTTTTGTGCGGAAGCCTTTTCAACGACAAGCAGGTGGGCGGTATTTGCGGAGCTCTTCTGACCAACCTCTCGGCGTGGCTTTCGGGCATATGGTTTGACCTTGACCTTGTCGGCGGAGCGTTCAAGGGGATAGCCTACGTCTTGCCCTTCGTCCACTCGGTTGAGGCGGAGCGCGCCGCAATAGCGGGAAGCCTTTCCGACGCACTTTCGCATACGGCTTGGGTTATGGGATACGCGACGGCTATATTGGTCGTAGCAGTGTTTGTTTTTCTAAGACAGATGAAGAAAAAATAACGGCTTGAATAATAGGACAAATCAAAGGAAATTTTGAGTTGTCCTATTGACATTTTATGGACTTTATGGTAAAATAGCAAAAGAATATCTATTTAATATAAATGCACAAGAAAGAGGAAATCAAATGAGAGTTTTAGCAATAGGTGCACATCCCGACGATATTGAGATTGCTTGCGCGGGTACGCTCCTTAAATGCAAGGCGAGAGGTGACGAGGTGTTCGTCTGCCACCTTTCAAACGGTGACCTCGGTCACGAAATAATTCAGCCTGACGAGCTTGGCGTTATGCGCAGGCAGGAGGCGAAGAATGCGGGGAGTCTTGGCGGCTTCAACGTAATCTGGGGCGGCTTTACCGACCTTTGTATCTTCGATAACAAGGAGGCTGTTGATAAGGTTGTTAAGGTTATCCGCGACGTTGACCCCGACTTTATTATCACTCACAACCCCGACGACTATATGCCCGACCACACCGCAGCCAGCAAGCTCGTATTTTCCGCTTGCTTCGCGGCAACCGTTCCTCACTACAAGGCAGAGGGCGAAAAGCCTGCAAAGCTCGTTCCCATTTACTATATGGACACCCTTTGCGGCGTTGACTTCAACCCCACCGAGTACGTTGACGTTACTCCCTTCATCGACAAGAAGCTTGAGATGCTCGACTGCCACGCCTCTCAGATAGTTTGGATGCGTGACCACGACAACATTGATTTTCCCGATATGGTCAAAACCTGCAGCCGTTACCGCGGCTTCCAGTGCGGCGCTGACTATGCCGAGGGCTTCCGCCAGTGCCACGTTTACTTAAAGGGCACGACGAAGAGAATGCTCCCCTAATTCAAAAAATATTATAAAAATATATTTTCAGAAAGGTGAATTATTATGAACTTCATTTCTACCGTTAAAGGCTCTGCTCTTGAGGGCTTCTATCCTGCAGGCTGGGATTTCGACAAGATTGACGCTTGTGTTGACGCTCCCGAAAAGGTACTTTGCCGTCAGGACTTCTGGCATCCCGAGTTCAACCCCATCAAGTGCGACAACCTCAACGAGTTCGAGACCTACATGGGTCACGAGATTGCAATCAAGATTAAAGAGGCTAAGGATGCAGGCAAGAAGATTGCCTTCATTCTCCCTGTTGGTCCTATGGGTATGTACAAGTGGGTAGTATTCTTCCTCAAGGCTTGGAACGTTTCCTGCGACCACGTTTACACCTTCAATATGGACGAGTGGGCAGACGGCGACGGCAACACCCTCGCTCCCGAGAACACCGGCTCCTTCCAGCACGCAATGGAGCAGGCTCTCTCCAATCCCCTTGGCGAGCTTACCGTTCCTAAGGACCAGAGAAACTTCGCAACCAAGCAGAACCTTCCTACATATCCCGAGAAGATAGCTGCTCTCAAGGCTGAGGGCGCAGAGCTCGTTCTCGTTTACGGTATCGGCAGAATGTGCCACATCGCATTCTGGGAGCCTACCTTTGCGGCTGACTATGCAACCGTTGAGGAGTGGGAGGCAGCACCTTACAGAATCGGCGCAAAGATTCAACCCCTCACAGTTGAGCAGAACGCATTCACGAGCTTCAAGTCGAGAACCACTCTCGTTCCTTGCCGCGCTAACACCATCGGCCCCGGCCTCTTCCTTCAGGCTGACTACGCTATCGGCGGCGCTGACGGTACTCTCGGACGCGGAATGCAGTGGCAGGGTCTTTCCTTCTGGATGACTCTCCGTCACGGCAAGACTCCTTGGATAACCAGCTCTTACATTCCTTACATCAAGGGTAAGCTCTTCTTCCTTGGCGAGCTTGCAGGTCCTCTTGTTGCAGAGTGCAACTAATATGGAAAACAGAAATGGAATTGCCCTCGTAGGAACTATTCTCGTTGATAAAATTAATGAGATATCTTCCTACCCCGAGTCGGGCGAGCTGACGAAAATCCTCTCGGTTTCGCGTGCGGTTGGCGGCTGTGTTTGTAATTCGGGAATTGACGTAAAGCGCGTTGCTCCCGAAATACCCGTAATTGCCGTTGGAAATATAGGCAACGATGAGAACGGCGACTTTGTGGTCAAAACCTTTGTGGAAAACGGTGTTGACGTCTCGCTTCTTAAAAGAGGTGACACCCCGACGAGCTTCTCCGAGGTTATGAGCATCGCGGGTGATGGTCAGCGTACCTTCTTCACATATCCCGGTGCTTGCGCCGAGTTCGGCTATGATGACGTCGATTTCGAGAAGCTTGACGTGAAGATGCTTCACCTCGGATATTTCCTGCTTCTTGATAAGGTTGACGCCGGCGACGGCAAGAGGATATTGAAGCGGGCAAAGGAGCTCGGTATCAAGACCTCGATAGACCTTGTCAGCGAGAACAGCACGAGATACCACATCGTGAAGGATTGCCTGCCCTACGTCGATAACGTTATTATTAACGAGCACGAGGCGGGAATGATTGCCGACATCGAGCCAAAGCCCGAAAATCTTGAAGAGATTGCGCGTAAAATCAAGAGTATGGGCGTTTCGGAGCGTGTTATCATTCATATGCCCGAAATTTCGGTATCTCTTTCGGATAAGGGCTATATTGAGTTTCCCTCGTGGAAGCTTCCGTCAGGCACTATTAAGGGCAAGACGGGCGCGGGCGATGCTTTCTGCGCAGGTGCTCTTATCGGAATTTACAGAGGACTTGACGAGAGGGATATTCTCGTCCTTGCATCGAAGGCGGCAACGGCTTCCTTGACTGCTCCCGATTCTATCAGCGGAATGACAAACGAGGCAGAGATTGATAAGCTCCTCGAAAGGCTTAACATCAAATTTTAAAAAAAGCTTATAGATTTTTTGAGAGGTACTGTGTTCTTCACAATACCTCTCTTTTTTATAATAAAATTTAAGTGAATTGTCAATAGAAGTGCAACACTTTTAAGGAAGATTTTGCAATTCTAAGTTCCAAGAATCCTGAGCAGAAATATAATTTAAGCATTTGCGGGGTCTGTTGTTAATTAGCGACAGATTCCGCAAAAGTGTTTTTGGGCTAACTCTTGAGAGATTGCACCCCTTGGGGTAAAATTCTCTCAAGAGTCCGTTGCTGTTCTCGTTTGTGCCTTTCTGCCAAGCGCAATAAGGATCAGCAAAGTATACGTCACAATTAAGCTTCTTCTCAATTGTTTGCCAATTGGCAAATTCAGCGCCTCGGTCACAGGTAATTGTTTTAACAAGCTCTCTGGGGATCTCTGAAAGCATAGAAATAATGGCGGCAGCCATAGTATCCGCTTTTCTGTCCGGTATCTTCATCGCAAGATAAAGACGTGTTTTGCGTTCTGCAAGAGTTGCAAAGCAAGTCTTGCTTTTGCCTTGTCCGCTAACAACCGTATCAGCTTCCCAATGTCCGGC
>JAFVXK010000016.1 GCA_017501175.1 Clostridia bacterium
CATACATCAATTATATCAACTTAAACCGCGAGCGGCAAACATGAGCCGCAGCGAGAAGCGTTACCATCAGGTTCCAGTGAAGAGATTCGTGTGGGTTCAAATCCCGTCATCCGCACCAGCAAGGACAACTCGAGTTCATCTCGGGTTGTTTTTGCTTTAGACGGGATTTGAAATAGGGAGAAAATTGCGTAGCAATTTGTCCGTAGGACCAAACAGTCATGTGGACTGTTTGTCGGCTAAGGCCGCCACGGGCGGAAATCCCGTCACCTGCACCAACAAAATGAGCACAGCCTCCAGGTTGTGCTTGTTTTGTTTTTGTCGGGATTTGAAATAGGGAGAAAATTGCGAAGCAATTTGTCCGCAGGACCAAACAGTCCGGTGGACTGTTTGTCGGCTAATGCGATAAAAATCCTCGGAATTTCTTCCAAGGATTTTTATCCAAACCGCAGGTTTTATATATAGTCACGCGTCAACGTGTATACCATCACGGCATAGCCGTGCATACTCTCTCATCTATTTAAATGCAGACACCCATCTTCCGATTTCTTCCTCGTTGAAATGGAAATCGCCTTGAACCCGTACTTTGTCCGAGAAATAAACGAAGGTGTCGGGATGCTTTTTCAAGATATTCATAAGACCGGGGATTTCGCCGATGTTCATAACGCAGAAAATTATATAATTTTCTTCTCCGGAATACATTCCCGTGCTCTTTACGATTGTTCCGCCGTGTTTATAGGCTTTTAATATTTCTTCCTTAATTTCTTCCGGCTTTTTGGTCACTATTTTTACTTCGATGGCATAACGGTCCGGCTTCAATATGCTTGACACTATGAATTCCGAGACAAAAATTTGCACCGCCGACAAGAAAATGCTGGTAAGGTCTTGATATACGAAGAATGAAACGGCAACTATCGAATAGGCGCAGATGCTGATAATTCTCTCGACGTTGACGTGGGGCTTCCACTTATGAAGCAGGCAGGCAACAATATCGACACCGCCCGAGGAATATCCGATTTTCAGCATAATTCCAACGCAAACACCGAGAAGAATTCCCGCAACCAACGCAGCGAGCAGACGGTATCCTATAAGCTCCGACGCAATGAGGCCGTCCGGAATGTATGTATAAAAATTCACCTTCTCAAGCAGCACTACGCCAAGAGAATCCAAAGCGGTAAACAATATTACGTAAAGAACGTACTTTCTGTTGAGCAAAAAATACGCCAAAACAAGCAACGGGATGTTAATAAACACCTTAAACCATCCCATATTGAGTCCGGTTATTTCATAAAGAATGGTGCACAATCCGTCAATTCCGCTGGGCGCAAAATCGCTTGGAATGACAAACGCGTGTAATGCTACAACCGAAAACAATGCTGCTATTACGGTAAGCAGAATATGCTTAATTTCCTTCTTAATAGTCTTCGTACTAGAGCCTTTCTCCATTTTGCGCTACCTTTGTCTTTTTCTTTTTACATTCTCTATAATTATATAGGATTTTTATTGGGATGTGAAGTTCCAATAAATAACAACCTTGTGAATATTTTTCATTCTTGTTTTTCTTGACAAATTATAATCCTCGCTGTATAATATACTTGTGAATGTTTTTCACAGTTAAATTTTTCTCATATATTTTTATAAAAGGGGGAAAGATATGGATACGCAGAAAATCAAGGCAATTTTGTCGGCTGTCGAGCACAAAAGCCTCTCAAAAGCTGCCGAGGAGCTTTCTTATACCCCATCGGCGATGTCACACATTGCCGACAGTATTGATCATGAATTAGGTGTTAAAATTTTGATGAGAACTCCGCTCGGCGTTTCCCTATCCGATGAGGGCAAGGAGCTATATAATTATATGAAGGCTCTCATCGATGCAGAAAAGGCACTTACAAGCGCCGCGCAGGCTCTCCGTCAATCCAAGGAAAACCGCCTGAGAATAGGAACGTTTTCAAGTATATCGCAAAGCATACTTCCCGAAATCATCAGCCAATTCCGCGCAGTTTATCCCAATATAAAAATCTCGGTATCGGTAGAGGACAGCCTTGAGGACTGGCTTTCAAACGACCTTGCAGATATTATTTTCGCCGACGAGCTTTCCTTCGGTGATAATACCTGGATTCCCTTCTTGGAAGACCCATTTGTCGCCGTCGTCCCCGTTGATATGTTCAAGGGAAAGAAGCGAGTTTCAAAGGAAGACCTTTACGAGCACGCCTTCGTATCAATAAACGAAAAGGTTCTCGACAACTACTTTGATAAAAGCAGATTTGCGAGCGTCCTTGATTTCGAGTCCGTCGATAACGTGTCGGTTCTGCACATGATTCAACACGGTCTTGGCGTTTCGGTTCTTCCGAAGCTTATGATGACCAAAAGAATTTCAGGAATTAAGACCTTGGAATTAGAAGAACCGATTTGTCGCACAATAGGCTTTGCGTATAAGAAAGATGCAAAGCAGACGTACGCCTCGAAAACATTCATCGACTACATGAGCGCAAGGGAAATAAAAAAATAACGACTAAAAACCTATATATTTCAGCATCCCATATAGATTTAAGGGGACGGACTCTTTTTACAGCCTGTCCCTTTTTGGTTTTTAATTTGTCTTTTCTCTGAAATTCTTTTGCAACTTTGACCGTTAAAGAGGAGTGCTATCAAAAGGCTACGGCGCTAATCAGCAAAAACGAGGCTTTGATTAGAAGTCTTGTTCCCATTCTATTAAAGCGAAAATCCATAGAGATATCTTCAAATTTATTTCTCCGTCAGAATTCTCCAAGCGAATAGAAGGACTTAAGACCTCAGGCTATCATATATTACCTTGTAGCGAGGAATTCTGTTATGCCGAGCTACAGGATTGTGAATAAAGTATTTTCAACCTGCCCGAAAAGCGCTCTTCGCCCTTATGATTTTTTAGTAGATGATGTTTGATTTGTTATATTATAGGTCGTTTTTTTGCTATTATTAAACCAAATTGTGTGATATAATAAAGTCGTAAAATCAATTTTACTACATAAAATCCACAAGGAGAAAACAAAAATGAGAGAACCTATGGTATTGGCAGTTATTGGCTGCGGAAGATTTGCAAAGAACTTCGTTCCGCTCTTCAAGGCTCACCCCTCGGTAAAGAAGGTTTACGTTTGCGACCTTATTCCTGAGAGAGCCCAGACCTATTCCAAAAATTTCGGTGTTGAGATAATCGGAAGCTTCGAGGAGGCTCTTGCATCCAGCGAGGTCAACGCTATTGCGATTTTCACACAGCGTACTCTCCACGGCGGCATGGTTATCAAGGCGCTCAAGGCGGGCAAGCACGTTTACAGTGCCGTTCCCTGTGCAACCGATATCGAGGAAATTAAGGAAATCGAAAAGCTTGTCAGAGAGACAAGACTTACATATCACATGGGCGAAACCGGATTTTACAGAGCTCCTGCTATATTCTGCCGTGAGGAATACGCAAAGGGCACGTTTGGCACCTTTGCATACGGCGAGGCTCATTACAACCACGATATACGCAATATGGAGGACAGCTTCAGAAGCTCTGGCGGCGAGGATTGGAAAAAATACGCCGGCGTTCCCCCTATGTACTACCCCACTCACTCTACGGCTATGATACTTAGCACGATGCCCGGAGTATATGCAAAGAAGGTAAGCGCAGCAGGCTTCGCAAACAGCCCGAGAACCGATATTTACGGCACGGACGGCCAGAACCTTTACGACAACCCCTTCTCTAACACGACTATGCTTCTTCAGCTTTCTAACGGCGGTATCGCACGTATCAGCGAGAACAGATGTGTCGGCTGGCGCGCTCCCGAAACCTATATTTCTCAGTATTACGGCAGCGAGGGCGGCTACGAGTTCTCGGTTGCTAAGCATCACCTTGCAAAATACAGAGATGATGAGCCCCGCAAGGTCACTATGACCGACGTTTCCGAGAAGCTCAACCCGAAGGAAGTCACAGAAATGATAAAAGAGGATTACTCCGCCGCTATTCAGTCTGTTGCAGACGGCTACGGCTTCGGTCTTACCTCTCCCGTTCAGCCGCTTGAAAGGCTTCCGAAGGAGTTTGAGGGTATCCACAACGGACACAACGGTACTCACCACTTCCTTATCGACGATTTCTGCAGAGCATACTCAACCGGCAAGCTCTCTCCCTGTAACATTTGGGAGGCTGCAAGATGGAATATCCCCGGTCTTACGGCTCATCAGTCGGCGCTCCGCGGAGGAGAGCTTATGGACGTTATCGACCTCGGCACACCCCCTGCTGACTGGGAGGTTCTCGACTGGAAGAACCCCGACGAAAACAAGTAATTATATAACAAAAGAAAGTGAATTGGCAACAGGAGTTAAACGCTTCTGTTGGCAATTCACTTTTTCTTACGTTCAAACTGTCTGGGCGAGCTTAAATATCACGTTCTCCGCGAATCCTTTATTTTCCCGTTAACATTTTTGCGGGATTTTTCACCGTTATCAATTCTGCAATATCTTTATCAAGGCGAGGCAAGATGTTTTCAAAGATATATGCAAACCTCGGCTTCTCATTGATGCTTGGGGCTTGTTCAAATCCGTTAAAGAAGTGCGTATCGTGTGAAAGGAGAATTTTGTCGGCATATCCATTGTCACAAAGCGAATTTATGCAGTCAAGCTTTTTACCTATATATTCTTCGGTAGCGTTCTCTTGCATTCTGTCAAGACCGATATAGCACCCAAGCTTTGCTATCTCGCCAATAAAATCAATGTCCTCGGTGTCGCTTAAATGTCCGGCGGTTATCGCGGAAGGCTGTACTCCCTCAGAAATCAGAATTTCAAGAACCGTGGCGGCGTTTTTATATTTCACGTTCGTATGCAAAGTTATCGGTAAGCCAAGATTTCTGTGTACTATTGCATAAGCCTTCAGCAGCTTTTCGTCAAACGGCGATATATCCTCGTACTGAACAGCCGCTTTTATAACACCTGCATTCATGTTTTCAGCATCAAGCGTGAGATAATGCGCCATATACTCCTCGTCTTTATTAAAAAGCGGCTCGCGCGTGAAGTAAAATCCGGTTGAAGCTATTATATTAACTCCGCTTTCATAAGAAATACGCTTCAAAAGCTCTATATCTCTGCCGATGTTCACCGGCGTGCAATCAACAAAGCTGCATATTCCATGCTTTTGCTTTAATTCCTTGAGGTGATTTATCGAGGTGCGCGCCAGAAGTTCTTTATCAAGGTACGCCTTGCCGCCCATTTTGTAAAAATACTCGCTAAAGCAGCAGATGTGCTCGTGTGGCAGGGTTATACCGAGCTCGTCCTCAGCTACGTTTCCTAAAACAGTTTTTATCATTTCGCGCTGTCCTTTCGATAATATCATACTGCATTGCTTCGTTAAGCTTTACTATTAAAGAACGGCTAAGCCCGTGATGCTTTTTATAAGTTCTTTTGCATTTTGCATTTCTTCGTCAGTTGGCAAACGGGTTGGCAAGGTGTTTTGCATACCCAGCGCCTCGTATTTCGAGCCCGCGTAGTTGTGGTAAGCAAGCAGACGAATCTTGGAAACGTTACGAAGTCCTGCGATAAGCTCGGCAATCTTCTCAATTTGGGTATCGTTGTAATCCGGAACGAACGGAATGCGAATTTCAACCTCTTTTCCGAGCTTATCCAAATACTTAAGATTTTCAATGATTCGTTTGTTGGATACACCCGTGCACCTTATATGAACGTCCTCGTCATACGCTTTCAAATCGAAGAGAAAAACGTCGGTATACGGCAGAACCTTATCGAGCTCCGATTTTGCGGCAAAGCCGCAGGTGTCAACGGCTGTATGTATAGAGCTTTCCTTTAATCTTTTCAGAAGCTCGGCGCAAAAATCTGCTTGCATAAGACATTCTCCGCCCGAAAGAGTGACACCGCCCCCCGAGTTTTCGTAAAAATCCCTGTCCTCGAGAAGAATCGGGAGCAATTCGTCAACGCTCATCTCCTTGCCATAGACCACTCTCGCACCGCCCCGGCAGTCATCAACGCAAAAATCAGCTCTTTTACATTCGCCGCAGCCGATGCACTTGTGCTCGTAAAAGGCGGTTTGCGTTGCAAAAAGAAGCCCCTCCGGATTGTGACACCACACGCACCTGAGCGGACAGCCTTTGAAGAAAACGGTAGTCCTTATTCCGTCGCCGTCGTGCACGGCAAAGCGTTTAATTTCGAATATTTTAGCTTTTACTACTTCCATTTGCTTTATTACCTAAAATTATACCCACAGAAATTAAGATGAAAGCAACCAAGTACTGCGGCTTAAAGATATCTTCACCAAGCAGCGCTGCACCGAAAACGCAAGCAAACAGCGGCTCCGAAAACTTTACAATAAACATATTTGAAAGATTGTTTGTGCTCAAAATATAGTTCCAAAGGATATAAGCAACGGTTGATGCAGAACAGATGTATCCGAAAACCAACAGCGAATTTAAGTCAAACGCCAGGATATCCGCGCCTAATATAAGCGCAATCGCAAAAAGCACGATGCCGCCAAACAGCTGCGAAATTCCCGTTACCCAAAAGGGAGAATTTGCAGAAAGTATTTTCTTGCTTATAATTCCGGCGACAACGGTACACATTGACGCGCCGATAATCAAAATATCACCGTAGGAAAAGCTGACACTGCCCGATGAAAAATTGATTGCAATAATTCCCGCAAAGCCGAGAACGGCACCAACTATTTTCCAAACGCTGAAGCTTTCGGTTTTTATAAATAAGAAGGCAAAGCAGACGTATATCAAAGAGCCGAGCTGCTTTATAATCGCCGTTTTCGAGCTATCGGTTATACTGATACCTATATAAAGGAAAGCATAGTGCAAAATTATGGTAAACAGACCGATAAGCAGGATGTCTAAAATTGCTCTTCCCTTAGGAAAAGGGGCAGGCTCGCCCTTCAAAAACTTGTTTTTTAAAGTAGTAATTAAAAAAATTATAAGTCCGCATACAATAAATCTCGTTCCCGCAAACATTAAAATGCTCGGTATATTCGAGGAATCTATGTCAAAAACGTTGTATCCGATTTTGATAAAGGGAAAGAGCGATCCCCAAAGAGCCATCACCACGAGTGAAAGCAAAATTGTTTTTAGGTTTTTTCTACTGAATTTATGCATATCTCTATAACCTCGTCAGTCATTTTTTAGTCCCAACTTCACTTCTTTTTACCAAAGATATACGGCACTCTTCCGCGCGCTTCGGTTTTCAAAAGAAGGGTGTAGCCTGCGTTTTTATCAACCTCAACGTCCGCGGAAAATGATGCCGTTGTAATAGCAAGAACGTCCATTTTCTCTCCGCAGAAGCCGCAGCTTGAAGGAATAGATGCGGGCACTGATATTTCATTGACAATCTGCATGGTAGCAATATCCACAACCGAAATGCGTCCGCGCCCCCAAAGAGCCGCGTAAATACAGTTGTCGTTTCCTATCGTAAATCCGTCTACTCCGGGCAGCGAAACCTCGCGCCCCGTAAACTCGATACTGCCCACCTCTTTATCGAATAAATATTCCCTTATCGTTGCGGCGCCGCTGTCGGTATGATAAAATTTCGTTTCATCAAGCGACCATTCCATACCGTTTGAAAGAATAAGCCCGTCAAGAAGCACCTTGACCTCTCCCTCGGGAGAAATTCTATACAGCTTTCCGTCAATGTCGTTGCTGCGCTTTTTCACCTTGCTGCTCTGTGTGCCAACGTACAGAGCGCCGTCAGGACCGACCTTCATATCGTTTGCAAACTCGATTTTGTAAAGGTCATTATCGTATATCGGAATGAGTGTGTCGTCGTCGTTGAGGATATGCACACCGCCTACGTGCGAAACTATAAGTCTGTTATTTACGTCGAAGGCGTAAGCCGGAGCACCGAGAGGAAGCTTACGGACACAAAGCTCATCGGTTTTCGGCTCGTAAATGCATAGCTCGTTACCGCCGCCTGCGTTTGTGTAGTAGAGCCTTTGCTCTTTTTCGTTCCATATCGGTCCCTCTCCGATTTTGCACCTTTCTCCGTCTAAAACCTTAAAGCAATTCATTTTTCACCCTCAAATATTCCGCAAAATATCTTTTGCCAAATTCGCGGTATGATGCCGAGTTGAAATGAATTCCGTCCTCCTTGCAGGTGAGTCCCTCTGCACTTACAAAGCCGCCGTACTCCTTACCGAGCTCCTTTAAAGTGCCGTTTACTCTCTTAAAATACTTGCACTTTCCGCCCGCAAAGCCTCCGACAAATTCGCCGAGCTCACCAATGATAACCGGAACGTTATCATCTAAGCCAAGCTCTCCCTTGAGCGTATCCATAAGCTTTTTGAAGCGCTCTGCGTAAAGCTCTGCATCTTCCTCAAAGTGACTGTCGTTTTCGCCTTGATGCCAGAGAATTCCGACAATTTCAGAGGTTCTCTGCGCGAGCTTTGCCTGCGCTATCGCATTGTCAAAAAGCAGCTCGCCGGGTTGCCACTGTGATATTTTAGTGCCGCCGTCGGCACAAGGAATAAGTCCTATTTCCTCATCAAAGTGCTTTGCATACTCATCGGCAAAGCTTGCCGCGAGTCCTACTCCGCTATGGAAAACACCCCATATTTGTCTGTCGGGATTGATAGGCTCGCTCATAGGCTGCCATCTGCCGTTTCGAAGCATTTTACAAAGAGGGTTTTTTATTTCTTCAACCTCTCCAAAGTCGCCGCGACCTGCCATATTTGACTGTCCGATCATAAGAAATGATTTCATCATACAAGTGCCTCCGCCTGACGTATAAATCCGTCCTGTTCTTTTTTATTTATGTTGTTCCAAAGCACGTTCCAGCCGCAAACTCTTATCTGTAAGTCCTGATATTTATCGGGGTTAGCCTGTGCGTCGCGTAGAGTTTGTGCATCGAAAACGTTGATGTGCATTGCGTGACCGCCGCGCTTTCTGAAGGTTGTGAGAAGACCGTACATAGCCTGAAGACCGTCCTCGCCCTTTACGGCGGAAGGCAGAAGTCCAAGGTCAAGCGGCGAATCGCATGCGAACTCGGTTGCATCGATTTTCGTAATCGAAAGAATTGCCGCTGTTGCGCCCTCACGGTTTTGTCCCATAGAAGCGGAGCAATTCTTTGAAAGCTCCTCTCCGATAAGTCTGCCGTTGGGCGACGATGCCGTTCTGCCTGCCATCGTATACGACATTCTTGCAACGTGGAAGCCGCACGTCCATTTACCTCCGCGGCTTTTAGCGTTTGGTCTGTTGGAAACAGATTTAGCAATAAACGAAGCTATATCCTTGGCAAATCCATCCGGAACGTCCTTGTTGTTGCCGTACTTTTCTCTGTCCGCCTTGAGCTTTTCTCTGAATTTTTCATTTCCTTCATAGTTTTTGTCAAGAATCGCAACGAATTCCGCAAGGCTCAATTCGTTTCTGTCGTAAACGTACTTTTTCAGCATCGCCAGCGAATCGACAAGATCTGCCAAAAAGCCGAACATCATATTTGAAACGTTTTTTGATTCACAGTCAAGAACGTCGCAGCCGTCCTTTAAGCATTTTTCGACAGTTCCCGACATCATAGACAGAGGACTTATATAAGAAAGATAGCTCTCGAAAGAGTTGACGGTGTTTATTACGACGTTTATGTGATGAAGCAATACTCGTTTATACTCAGCATAGAGCATATCAAACGTTTTGAGCTCGGAAAGTGCCGGTACGTCTTCGGTTGTTTTGTTGCCGTTTACAGCATCGTATCCCCCGTGCAAAACGAACTCAAGCGGCTTCAAGAGGTTAAAGTAATTCATTCCTCCACGGTAAGAGCCGGGGGTTGTATGCTCATAACATCCGTTAATCACCGCAAGTCTTGCGTCCTCTTCGGTTTCACCCGCTTCAAGCAGTGATTTTCTTATTCTTTCATCACAGACGAAAACGATAGAATTATTTCCTCGCCTTATCATATCCAAAGCCTTTAGGGTAAAGTCCTTCGGAGTGTTTTCGGCAAGCTTTATCTGCACCTTGGGGTTATAAATTCCCATCTTATCGTAAACGTCAAGAAAAATATAAGAAAGCTCGTTGATTTCGGTGCTTTCATCTGCCTTACAGCCGCCAAGATAAACGGGCTGGTTCCAGTAGTTTCCTATCGCGGTAAATTGCAAGAAGAAATATGCGAGGGTTGTGCGGATTTCTTCCTCTGTTGTGCCGTTTTCAATATCGCTCTTGTAAAAACGGTATAGCTGCCTGTCAAAATTGCAAAGAGAACGGACCTGAATTACGTCGACGTGCTCGCTGATAATGAAGTAAAGATATATTAAAAGCAAGGCCTCGTAAAGGGTAGTCGGTGCACTTTGCTTAAGACCCGACAACGCCTTTGCCATTTTTTCAGAGCCATGGGTTTTGCCCGCGAGGTCTGCAAGTCTGCTGACAAAGTCAATTAAAGCAGAATAGGTGATGATAACTCCGTCATAGAAATTACGCTGCTCTTCGGTCAAATCCGCCTTTTCCCTTGCGGCTTTTGCTTCTTCTAAAATACCGACAAATCCCAGAGCAATCAGTCTGTCAAAATCCGGGACACTGTGGTTGAAATCGGGTATTATGGTACAAAGCGCAGACTGCGTGTATTCGTCCATCGTCTTTTTTGTCTGCGGAATTATTTTCCCGAATACCTCTTCATTCCATTTTGATATTATAGCCTTTTCAAGCGGTCTGTCTACGGAGTTTACAGCGGGAAAAATATCTCTTGGGTCGCAGGATATTCTTGTATTTTTCAAAACAAACTCAAGCGCCATAGCCTTTCTTACAGGGTGAGAAGCAAGATTGTTTTTTGCATCAATGCTCAATATCTCGGAATTTATAAAATCTCCGTCAAGTCCTGTGTCCTTATCAAAAATCCTATCCTGTCTGACAAATCTGGATCTTTCCAGCAGTGGCTTTGGGTCATCTGCATATTTTTGCATTATGTATTTGTAATCTTCGGGCTTAATACAGTACATATCAAATCTCCTTTTTTTCTTTATGTTATCATTATATTATGCAAATGTAAATGTATAAAACAAAACACTTGACTATTTCAAAACAAAAGTGTATAATTATATCGGGAGGATTAAGCTATGAAGAAATTTATGGATTACGATTTTAACATAACCGAGATTACTACCGCCTGCTTTACTAAGGCGGGCAAGGGCAAGGCGCGTTTTGTCAACCGAGCAAGCCACGGAATAGCTATGCATCTGGGCGGAGATAAGGAGTATAATTTTTCCGACGGGAGAGTTGTTCGCGTTACAGCAAACAGTTTAATTTATCTCCCTAAAGCTTCAAACTATTACGTAAGAACCTTTCGGACGGGCGATTGCTACGCTATCAATTTTAATATTTCGGAAGATGTGAGCTTCGAGCCCTTTGTTGTTTGTACGAAGACCGCTGACACCTTTATTCACTTGTTCAAATCGGCGAGGAATCATTGGGACTTGAAGGTCGGAAGCCATAAAATGAGATGCAAGGCTGAATTATACAGGATAATTTGCAATATGCAGGACGAATACAGAAATTCCTATCTTCCGAAAAGCAAGTACAAAATAATTGAACCGGCAGTCGATTATATAAACAAGAGCTTCACATCTCGGCCCTTGAATATATCCGAGCTTGCAAAAATGTGCGACATCACCCCTGAATACTTCAGGAGAGTTTTTCGGGATTTCTTCGGAGATTCGCCCGTTATGCACATTAATAAGATGAAGATTTCACGAGCAAAGGAGCTGCTAATGTCAGGTATGTATTCTGTAAGCGAGGTTTGTGAGCTATCGGGATATTCGGACCCAAGCCATTTCAGCAGGGAATTCAAAAAAGCCACGGGCTTTTGTCCGTCGGAATATTCGGAAAATACACCCGAATAGAGCGTAAGATTTGTATTAATACAAAAAGCCTCTGCGGTAGACACCTACTGCAAGAGGCTTTGTATTCAAGGTCTGCTTTTCGAGGTTCACTTCCTCTCGGCTGTGCCATTTTTTATAAAAATCACCATTTCTTCGGAAGCGGGAAGCTAAAGAGCTTTCGCTCAGGAAGCGTGACTGCAAAAACGCGCCAATTAGCATTTAAGTACCAAATAGGCTCGCCCTCGACGTTGCGCTCACAGCTCCACTCCTCATATCTCAGCGAATGACCGTAGAGATAAATATCCGCGTCAACCGTAAAGTCGCATTTATTGTGAGTGACGGCAATTCTCTTACCGCCTATATTGAGGACTGTGTTATTCGGAATGATTTTCACCGTAGGCGCAAGCTCTGCGACCTTTTCCTCAAGGTCGTTATTTCCCGTTGTCCAGTAAACCTCAGCGCCCGACTCTGTCATGATATCAAGAAGCACGCGCACACGGTCAAGATACTCAGCCTCTACCTCGGGCATTCTGCCAACCTTAATCTCGTCGGCGGTATCGCCCGTGTGAATTATTACGTCGGGCTTCAGCTTGTTTATGAGGGCGCGATACCAGTAATAAGTACGCGAGTGAGTGTCGCCAATATGCAAAAGCTTTATCCCATCGGCAGAGATAAGCTCCTCCGGCAGCTCGATTTCAACCGGCTTTTCAGATAGGTGCATTCTGTTTTGGGTTATCATAGCGTAGGGCAGGTGCTTGACGCAATTTATCACGCCGTCCTTTTCCTTTGTGTCGAAGAACGAGTAACTGCAGTTTGCGACAGGTCGGCTCGGCGCTGTGGCAAAGAGATACTGTAAAACAGCTCCAACAGTCGCGCCGTGACCAACGATAAGTACGTCGCCGCCCTTGTGCTTCATTATTTCTCTCATAGCGAGGGCGACGCGATAGCGCACCTCCTCAGCCGACTCATCATTATCAAAATCACGCTCTCGAAGCCCCTCAACCTTGACGATTTCAGCTCCGCCGACCTCCTCGGCTATTGCGCCCGTGGTCTGCATAGTGCGGATATATGGCGAGGAGAAAATTTTGCCCGAAAAGCCCTCTGCCGCGAGCCTTTTACCGATAAGATGTGACTGCTCGAAGCCGAGCGCCGAGAGTGGCATATCGCCCTCGGGGTAGTTAGGGTCGCCGAGGTACTCTGCCTCCGGTGCAACCTGACCGTGTCTGGTTATAAAAATTCTCATTTTCTAATTCTCCTCTCGGGAAGCTTACCGTTTGCCTTACGGCTAAAATATATAGGATTTGTGAGCAGAAGACACGTGCCGTCCTCGCCGTAAATCTCAACCCTGACAAAATCAAGCTCAAGCTGCGGCGAAACACTAATCTCGTCAAAAAATCGCCCGTCTGTCATATTCTTCTCACACAACGGCTCTCCGTTTACTATCCATCTTATCCGCCAGTCAGAAGAGGCGCTTTCCATACTGAACCGCACCGTCTCTTCGGCAGTGGAGCTGACAACCTCGCCTATAACAGCGCCGCACTCGGCATCAAACACAACCTCGCCCTTTATTTTTGTGGGATTTCCCATATAAAGCCTGCCCTGTCGCATAGCCTCGGCAAAGGTGTCGGCGGTAGGCGACTCTATCGTCGCATCAATTCCTATCCAGTTAGTAAAATTATTGCCCGAATACCAGCCGGTGTCGTTGGTATGAGCGTCGCTACTGCCATATCCCGTGACCAAGACGCCTGCCATAGACAGCCTATCCCAAAGACCCAGGTGACACCAAAACGGCATATACCTATCCTTTGGGAAGCCAACCTCGATAAGAGAAGCTCCGTAGCAGTTGTTTTCAATAAAGCACTCTGCTATTCTGTTGATTTCAGCGTCGGCATCAGGCGAGTCTGTCTTGGAAAAATCGACCAGCGCAAAGGGGTGATTTATCGAAAAGACCGCGTCCCGCCTTACAAGGTCACGGCAGACCTCGTCGTGCTTCACCTTGTACCCGCGCTCCTCGTAGGGTATGAGCTCTATTTGGTCGCTGAAATAATTTTTATGCATTCCCGCAAGGCTTATCTCGGTGGCAACGAAAGGAGTGACGCCGTACTTTGCACCTATTTCCTTCGCTACCTGCTTCTGTCTTTCATAGGTGCTTTGAGCATCGAGTGAGGTGCTCTTTGTGAACTCGTCAACAAAAGCCGTTATGCTAGCCCCCGCGCGTGCCTGAACTTTAATCGAAAGAGCCGAAAAACCGTTATCAAGTCCGCCTATATCTCGCGCCATAGCCTCGTCGGTCAGCACCTCACGCGAGAGGTCAAATACCCCCTCTCGCCACTCACACGAGCCCTCTATTTTTACAACGTGAGTGTGCGGATTATCGAGAAGCCCATCGGTATAGCCCCAAACGAAGAGAAGATGCGCCGACCTATCCTCCGGTGGCCTTTGCGACAGAGTGACGTCAACGACAAAGCGAGTGTTTTCGGGGTCAGAAGATGTAATTTTATAGGCAAGACCGAGCTTTAGCTCGGACAGGAGCGCTCTGCAATGAGCCTTTTTGCAGGTAAATAGCACTGCCTCCGCAACTCCGCTGTCGGCGAAGAGCCTCATACACCCTCTGCCACGGTAGGCGTCGTCCTCACTAAAGGAAATCGAGCAGCCCTCGTCCACCCTCTTTTCCTTAAAGCCGTAGGTGGCGTCACCGCGAGTAACAGTCAGCCCCTCATCAAAATCAAAGCCATCAAGCTCCCAGCCTTTTCTTCCCATTCTTATATCGTGGTCGGTAAACCAGATGTATTTCATACCGAGGTCGCGCGCGTGTCGAATGTGCCCTTCCATGCTTGCAGATGGCTCGAAAATAGAGTGCAAGTGCATATGCTGTGCATAAAATGCGTATTTTTTTTGATTTTCGCCCATCTTGTAACCCTCGCTTTGAAATATTTTGTTAAATCCAAGTTAAATCCGAAGCTATTATATCACCTCGCAAGGAATAATTCAATAGCTCCTTGAAAAAAAACGAAGAAAGTGATATAATTAAATAAAATTATAGCTTACAACCGTTTAAAAAGTATCAGGACTGAAAAAAGAGGTTTGAATGGATTTTAAAATCATAGCGAGAATAAAAACAGATTTCAAGGAGAAATTCGGTATTCCGCGGCAAAGCGGAATAGCTAAAACCAAGGCAAAAATAGTTTTTGAACCCGAATACCGCGTCCGCGAGGCGCTTCGCGGCATTGACGGATACTCTCATCTTTGGCTTCTATGGGAGTTTTCCGAGGCGCAGCGCGACGGCTGGTCTCCGACGGTAAGACCGCCCCGTCTTGGCGGAAACAAGCGAATGGGAGTTTTCGCAACGCGTTCACCGTATAGGCCGAACCCCATAGGTCTGTCCTCGGTAAAGCTTATCGAAATCGAGGAAAGCGAGAACGATGGCACGGTGCTAATCGTTGAGGGCGCAGACCTTCTCGACGGAACGCCTATATATGACGTAAAGCCCTATCTTGCCTATACAGACTCGCACCCCGATGCCGCCTGTGGATTTGCCGACGATGTGCGCGATTATTCTATAAAAGTAAACTTTGATTTACATTTGCTAAAGCAAATTCCCGAGGATAAGCGTGACGCACTCATAACCATACTTGAAAACGACCCCCGCCCTTCCTATAAGGAAGAGGGCGAGCGCGAGTACGGAATGAAATACGCAGGATTTGACGTTTTCTTCACGGTCAATGACGGTGTCCTCACCGTAACGCGATTGGAAAAGGAATAAAATTGCCGATTGCTCCTCGTTTCTCGGAGCAATCGGCTTTGCTTTTTATAAGGTTTAGTTGTCTTTTAAGTAGGATTCTGCGGAGCGCGTTGCAAATTCGGGAGCGTTTTCGTCAATTTCATATCTTTCGCCGTTGTCGAAAACAAGCGCAAATCCCTTATCGCAAAGCTCAACCGCCTTGACGGGAATTCTTTCCTCATTGGTTGGATACACAACGGTTACGACGCGAGCATCCTTGCCGTTTTCGGTAAAGAGGACGGCGGGTGCGGGGAAATGCTCACGCTCTGTGAGTGACGGGGTGCGGTTAGCTCGCCAGCCCATAAAGCGAGGCTCGGTTTCGCCTATTTTAATTACGGGATTTGCCGTCGAGATAAGTGTGAGTGTGACGCCGTCAGCGTGATGCGCCGTGACGCCCTGCTCAAGCTCCGTTATCGGCTCTGTGCCAAGCTGGAAGAGTACCTCATAGATATGCTCTGACTCGTCGTGCGGAGCGAAGCTATCGACAATGACGAAGAATGGCTTTGCCCCACCGAGTCCCTTTTTAAAGAAGATGACCTTTCTGTGATGGTTTACCTGAAGCAAATCTCTACCGTAGCCCGAGGAATACTCGCCCTCATAGGTGTCAAAATCCTCACCAAAGCTCCACGCGAGGTCGGATGGGTCGTTGATTACCACGGGATCCCATTTATGAGTTTTTCCTCTTCTCTGCCCGAGATAATCCACGAGCGCGGTGTTGTGCGAATAGGTGGTCAGGACAAAGTTGCGCATAACCGACTTGTCATAATCGTAGTTACCGCTATCCGCAAGGAGTGATTTGCCGTAGGCGTGGAGATAAAATCCGAGCTTATCCTCGTGAGCGTGCGCTCTGCCAAAGGGCGCGGACTCGAAGAATGAGTAAATATCATTCTCTCCCCAGCCCGTACGGGATATTGCAAATCCCGAGTAAGGCATAGCCACCGATTTATACTCGGGCAGGTGTCCCTCCTTGCCATCGGTTGCGAAATAACTCAACACGGGGTCGCCCTTTGCGTAAGGAAGCGCGTATGAGAGCAGCTCCTTAACGCAATGCGTAAATCCGTCGTTGATGTCGGGCGAAAGACCGTCGGGGCGGATAATTTTGACGTAGGCGTGCGACATTTCCATCACTACCTTACGCATCTTCTCGGGAATTTCCTTATCAAAGCGAGCGAGAATATCAAAGTAGCCAAGATAGCTCTTCTGCACGCACCACTGATAACCCGTTGTCAGCTCACACTGGAAGCCGTCGGGATAAATCTGGAGCTCAAGCTCCTCTAAAAGCCGTCTGTCCACAAACTCAAGCCACTCCGACGACTCGACGAAAATCGGGTAGATGAGCGCGATATACGCAAGACCGTTCATCTCCATTATAAAGGGGTTGCCGGTGCTGGGTTGATAGAAGTTTCTAAGACAGTAGCCGTGCTCCCAAATCGAGCGAATAATGTCAAGCCAAAGCTGCTCGTCAACGAGGGGCGAATCAAGGAAAACGAAAATCGACTTATTCCAGGCATTGTAGAGGAAAGAGCCGAGGCGAAGACCTGCCTCAAGCGCACGCCAGTACGGGAGCACGCTTGCCCCGTCATCATACGGGCATTTAGCCTGGTCAAGCCAAGAGCGCATCATATATACGAGGCGCTTTATGTATTTATCGTCTTTGGTAAGGTGGTATGCCGATGCGAGTGTTGCAAACTCCTCGTGACGCGCAAACTGCATTGGCCACTCAAGGTAGTCGTTATATGTAGGGTTCTTTGCCCAATCTATTATTCCGTCCTCAAATTTATAGCGCATACCACAGGAGGACACCCAGCCCTCGAGTATCTCGTCAGCCCAAGCGAGCGTTTTCTCCTTATCCTCAGGAATGAGGTCGCTCTCGGGCAACGCCTTGGCAAGATTTTTCCTCGCAATATCCTTAAAGTACGCGACGAGTGCCTTTCGCGCCGATGTAGATTCGCCGGCGCGGTAGAGGCTCTGCACCTCGAAAAGCTCGGGAATTTCGGGATTCAGCTTCTCCAAAAACAACTTTTCGTCAGATAACATCATTTTTCCTGTCCTCGTTTCGTTAAAATACTATTTGATTTAATTTTATCATTTTTCCGCGGGCTTTTCAATCTCGTATTTTCCTTATTTTTATAAATATATTCTCAATCTTTGAAAAAATATTGACAGTATTCACTTGTGACGTTACAGTTATCGGTATTTTGCGCCCTTTAATTATATTTAAATTAAGCCACCGTTTGACACGATGGCTTTATCTTTTTAGTTTTAGAACTGTTGAAGCCGAGCTTCCCTTAGCGGAAGTCTTTTAATATTCCGCGTTTCCAACCGTTCTCGGATAAGGAAGAACGTCGCGGATATTGGAAACTCCGGTGAGGTACATTATAATTCTCTCGAAGCCAAGACCGAAGCCTGCGTGCTTTGTGCCGCCGTACTTACGGAGATTCATATACCACCAATAGTCTTTCTCGGAAAGTCCGAGCTCTGCCATACGCGCCTTGAGAACGTCCATTCTCTCCTCACGCTGTGAGCCGCCGATAATCTCTCCGACACCGGGTACGAGCAGGTCCATTGCCGCAACCGTCTTGCCGTCGTCGTTCTGGCGCATATAGAACGCCTTGATTTCCTTCGGGTAGTCGATGAGAAATATGGGCTTTTTATAAACCTTTTCGGTGAGGTATCTCTCGTGCTCTGTCTGAAGGTCAACACCCCAATATACAGGGTACTTGAAGCTCTCGCCCGATTTTTCGAGGATTTCTATCGCCTCGGTGTAGGTGACCTTGGCGTAATCAGCGTCACGAAGCGCGGTGAGTCTTTCAAGGAGAGTCTTGTCGACGAACTTATTGAAGAACTCTATCTCCTGCGCGCAGTTTTCCATAACGTGATTTATGATATACTTAATCATATCCCAAGCGAGCTGCATATCGTCGTTAAGGTCAGCGAAGGCTATCTCGGGCTCTATCATCCAGAACTCTGCCGCGTGGCGCGCTGTGTTCGAGTTCTCTGCTCTGAAGGTAGGGCCGAAGGTGTAGATATTACCGAATGCCATAGCATAGGTTTCGCCTTCAAGCTGACCCGAAACGGTGAGGTTCGCGCTCTTTCCGAAGAAGTCCTGCGAGTAATCCACCGAGCCGTCCTCAAGTCTTGGAAGATTTTCCATATCGAGCGTCGTAACTCTGAACATCTCGCCCGCGCCCTCACAGTCGGAGGCGGTGATAATCGGGGTATGAACGTACACAAAGCCGCGCGAGTGGAAGAAGGAATGAATTGCGTATGCTACCTCGCTTCTCACTCTGAATACTGCCGAGAAAAGATTAGTTCTCGGACGCAGATAAGCCTGCTCACGAAGGAATTCTACGGTGTGGCGCTTAGGCTGAAGCGGATAGTCGGGCGTTGAAGTTCCCTCAACCTCGACCTTCGTCGCCTTGAGCTCGAAAGGCTGCTTTGCCTCGGGGGTAAGCTCAATAACGCCCGTTACGATGAGCGACGCTCCCACGTTCTGCCCTGCTATCTCATCATAATTATTTATTTTTTCTCTCTCAAAAACGACCTGAATACTGCCGAAGCATGAGCCGTCGTTGAGGTCAATGAAGCCAAACGCCTTGGAATCGCGCAGGTTTCTCACCCAGCCGCCGAGCGTGACGGTTTTTCCGCCAAAGGCTTCCTTGTCAGCATAAATGTCTTTAATCAAATCTCTTTTCATATTTTCACCCCATAAAAAAGTGGTATAATTATCTAATACAGAATTATACCACAACTTTTTATTTATTTCAATGCTTTTTAGATATTTTTTAAAAAAATGAGGTCTGTACACTTTTCGTTCTTAAAAAATCCCGTCAAAGCATCGCTAAAGGCTATTTCCCGATATTTTCCTCGATAAATGCGGATATCTCTTCAGGCGGTATGCCAAGCACCTCGGAGAATTCCGAATGTATAAGCTGCTCGGCGCGGCGCATAACGGTTTCGTCAGCGAGGTATATCCGCTTTCCCTCTTCTGCGCGCTCACGTCCCGCAAGATAAATTGAGCGTATCATAGCTATCATCGCGGCTCTGTCACCGCATTCTACCGCGCGGCGAAAGTGCTGAAGACGCGCACGTCCGTCGCCCTTCCACCCCTCTTCGTCAATGGACGCAGCGTCCTTGATAGCCAACAGTATTTCGCTTTTTGTCAAGAGCGGGCGCATTTTAGACACCAACTCCTCGTTATCGGTAGGCACGAAGGTTTCGGAGCTTGATTTTCCATCTGCGCCCCGCAAAACGTAATAATTTCTCGTCACGCCGCCGACCGTGACCTCTCTTTCGTCCACGACGGTCATCACTCCGTCAGTGCCGTAAACGACCTTATCGCCTATACCGTGCATAGTACCCTCCGATTTCGCAAAAGCATCTACTATATTTTACCACAAAAAACCGAAAAAATGTAATAGGCAGTCTGCACAAAAATAAAAAAATTTTATGCGCGACAAGAACAAACCCGAGTTAAATGCCTCAAACAAAGTAAAAAGAGGGTAGCTCAAGTTTAAAAACTGAGCTACCCTATAATGCATAACGGGGATAGGGGGATTTTGAGCGGAAATCTTCGTTCTTCGACCCGAAGACGTATAAAAATACGTCGAGAGGAAGAAAACGGAGATAGAAAATGACCTAATTTAATGGAGAAATTCGCAGAATTTCAACCTCATATAACAAATTCTTAACTCACTTATAATTTTAGAGCTTTCCCCTCTGCATTCGGTCATTTTCGGTTACGCCAAAATGTGCCAGCCCCGTGAGTTACCAATTTTTAATGAGCTCCTCCGTTAGTGATGCGGAATTTTTTGCCGCTATTGGAAGAAACTCCATATAGTCCATATCAGCTCCGCCGTCAGCCGAGTCCGAAATAGCGCGGATAACCGCGAAAGGAGTAGCATTGACAAATGCCGTTTGAGCGATAGCACCGCCCTCCATCTCGCAGACGTCTGCTGAAAACTCGCTGACAATCCGCTCCTTTTCCTGCTTTGATGCGACGAATTTATCACCCGTGGCTATTCTTCCGCGCCGCGCCTTAATGCCAAGTCTGTCTGCCGCCTCTGACAGAATTGAAACCGCACGGGCGTCAGCCTCAAAATAGACCTTATTTATGCCCGAAATCAGTCCCACGGGGTCACCGAGAGGCGAGGTGTCCATATCGTGCTGGAGAAGGCTCTCGGCAATCACGGTATCGGTTGGACGAAGGTCGTCTGCAAGAGCTCCGCCAACGCCTGTGTTGACGATAAGCGACGGTGAATATCTCATTATCATAGCCTCGGCGCATATTGCGGCAAAAACCTTGCCGACGCCGCACCTTGCCACCGCTATTTTCTTGCCGAAGAGCATACCCGTGTTGAATTTCACGCCGCCAACGGCTTCCTCAGATTTGTTTTCGAGCTTTGCTATCAAAGCGTCAACCTCAACGCTCATAGCGCCAATAATTCCAATGTCAGCCTTCATTTTCCACCTCATTTATACTCAAAGTCGTTGGTTTTAGATTGCAGAATACCAAGATACCTTTCGCACTCGCGCTTTGCCGCTGCAAGCGAGAGGTTCTTGTAATTTCCGCACTCACGGCGCACGGCACCGAACATTTCCTCTGCCGAAAGCGTTCTTTTGAGAACCGAAATGAGCTCCGCAAGAACCTCTTCATTGTCGGCATCTCTTACCAAGAGATAAAAGCCTGTCTGACAGCCCATAGGTCCGAAATAAATTATTCTGTCCGCCATCTTTCCATTGCGGAAAAACGTCGCAAGCATATGCTCAACCGAGTGCATCGTCAGGTTATCCATAAAATCGTCGCCGTTCGGAACTCTCGTGCGCAAATCATAGGTGGTTACGTCGCCGTCGATGCGCGACACGTATATTCCCTCTGTGAGAGTGTCGTGGTTTACTGTAAACGAGGCTATTTTTTTCATTCTGATTTCCTCTTTATGAAAATTCTCCGATGGAAAACGCACTAAAACGCTTTCCGTCTCTTTAGAAATTACGGAGCGGTAAAATCCGCTCCGTTTTGTGTTTGATTAGAATGCAATTCTTTCGCGAATATAATTCTTTACCTCGGAGAGAGGAATACGCACCTGCTCCATAGTATCTCTGTCACGGACGGTTACGCAGCCGTCATTCTCGGTGTCAAAGTCGTAGGTAATGCAGAAGGGTGTGCCTATCTCGTCCTCGCGGCGATATCTCTTACCGATAGAGCCGGTTTCGTCAAAGTCAACGGAGAACTCCTTGGCAAGCTCGTCGTAAAGCTCAAGTGCCTTGTCGGAGAGCTTCTTCGAGAGAGGAAGCACAGCCGCCTTTACGGGTGCGAGTGCGGGGTGAAGATGAAGCACTACTCTGACGTCGCCCTCACCGAGAGTTTCCTCGTCGTATGCGTCAACGAGGAACGCGAGAGCAACTCTGTCAGCGCCGAGCGAGGGCTCGACTACGTAAGGAATATAATGCTCACCGGTTTCCTGGTCGAAGTAGGTCATATCCTTGCCCGAGTGGTTCTGGTGCTGACCGAGGTCGTAATCGGTTCTGTCAGCAATACCCCAAAGCTCACCCCAGCCAAACGGGAAGAGGAACTCGAAGTCGGTAGTAGCCTTCGAATAGAAGCAAAGCTCCTCGGGGTCGTGGTCGCGAAGGCGAAGATTTTCTGGGGTCATTCCGAGGTCAAGAAGCCACTTGTGGCAGAAGTCCTTCCAATACTTGAACCACTCAAGGTCAGTGCCGGGCTTGCAGAAGAACTCAAGCTCCATCTGCTCAAACTCACGGGTACGGAAAACGAAGTTACCGGGGGTAATCTCGTTTCTGAAGGACTTACCAATCTGCGCTACACCAAAGGGCAGCTTCTTTCTCGACGCTCTCTGCACCGAGGGGAAGTTCACGAAGATACCCTGCGCCGTTTCGGGACGGAGATATACGGTATTGGTCGAGTCCTCGGTAACGCCGATAAAGGTCTTGAACATAAGATTGAACTTCTTGATGTCGGTGAAGGTCTTGCCACCGCAAAGAGGGCAGGCGATGTCCTTTTCCTTGATGTACTCTGCCATCTGGTCAAAGGTCCAGCCAGCAGGATTATCGTCCGTGCCGTTCTGGAATGCATAGTCCTCGATAAGCTTGTCAGCTCTGTGACGCGCCTTGCACTGCTTACAGTCCATAAGAGGATCGGAGAAGCCGCCTACGTGTCCCGACGCTACCCAAGCCTCAGGGTTCATTATGATAGCCGAATCAAGTCCGACGTTGTATCTCGACTCTTGAACGAATTTCTTCCACCAAGCGCGTTTTACGTTGTTCTTAAACTCAACTCCAAGAGGACCGTAGTCCCACGAGTTTGCAAGTCCGCCGTAAATTTCAGAGCCGGGGAATATAAATCCGCGGGTCTTACAGAGCGCTACGATTTTGTCCATTGTCTTTTTGCTGTTTTCCATTTTTTCACTCCATTTATGTAAATAATTGTTTACAAATTTATATAGACTTCGCCGTTATAATACCGTCTTTATGCGACACGGGTAGTACCTTGAAGCTACTTCCCTGCAAATTTCCGTCATTCAAGGGAACGTAAACCTCGGCAAAATTATCGGCGTGTGCCGAGTATCCGTTACCGTCGTATGCTTCAAGTATTACCGAAAGCGGCTCACCGCGCAGGACAATCTCCGAAAGCACCGTATCGCGTACCTCGTTTTTCACTCTTATAAGCTCCTCGGAGCGAGCGCGCTTTAAGCTCTCGTCAACTTGGTCGGGATAATCTGCCGCGGGCGTTCCGCTTCTTTTTGAATAGGCAAAAACGTGCGCGTCGATAAAGCTCGCCGCCTTGACAAAATCAACGGTTTTCCTGAAATCCTCGTCGCTCTCGCCCGGAAATCCTACCATAAGGTCGGTGGTAAAGGCAACATTCGGTATGTTTTCTCTTATGAATCTGATGTTTTCGAGCGCCTGCGAGGAATTATACCTGCGCTTCATTCTGCGAAGGACAGCGTCCGAGCCGCTCTGCACCGAAAGATGAAAATGCGGTGCGAGTATCTTCAGATTTTTTACCTTTTCTATAAAGGTCTTGCCGATAAGCTCGGGTGCAAGCGAGCCAAGCCGTATTCGCTCGGCGCTTTTCCTTGCGTCAAGCTCCGAAAGAAGCTCTGCAAGTCCGTAGTCGCCCTCAAAATCTCTGCCGTACGAGCCCGTTTCTATGCCCGTCAGCACTATCTCGCGAACACCGTCACGCGATAGTCCTTCGACCTCGTCAATAACGTCGGAGGGTAGCTTTGACCGCACTCTTCCGCGCGCATCGGCTATCGCGCAATAGGTGCATCTGCACTCACAGCCGTCCTCAATCTTGACGTAAGCACGGGTGCGCTCAGCGCGGGTTATCCGCATCGGCTCAAACTCGGCAAAATTAACGTCGGTAACCGAAAAATGTCTGTCACGTCGGTTTTCAAGAAGCTCCCTTGCCACATCGACACAGGACATCTTGTTATCTGTTCCTATGACGGCGCGTACTCCTTCTATTTTCATAACCTCATCGGGTGAGCGCTGACTGTAACAGCCCATAACTATAACCAAGCCGTTTGGGTTATGCTTTCTCGCGCGTCGTATAACCTGACGCGATTTTCTGTCGCTCTCTCCTGTTACGGTGCAGGTGTTAACGACGTAAACGTCGCAATAGCCGTCAAAGGAGCGAAGCTCAAAGCCCCCCCGTACGAAAGCCTCGGCTACAGCCTCGGTCTCGTACTGCGACACCTTGCACCCGAGAGTATATAATCCTACGCTATACAATGTTTTTCCTTTTTCAATACGGCGTTACGCCTTTTCATAAACCGACGGCTTCAAAACGCCGACGTAGGGGAGCGCGCGGAAGCGCTCGTCGTAGTCAAGTCCGTAGCCAACGGCAAACTCGTCGGGTATTTCAATTCCTACGTAGTCGGGGGTGAAGTCAACCTTTCTTCTCGACGGCTTATCAAGAAGCGTACAGGTTTTGACACTCCTTGCTCCCTTGAGCCTCAAATACTCGGTGAGATAGGAAAGCGTACAGCCACTGTCAATGATATCCTCAACTACGAGCAGGTCGCAGTCGGAAATGTCTTCACGGGTAATATCAAGATGTATCTTTACGCTTCCCGAAGAAGTAGTACCCGCGCCGTAGGACGAAACCTTCATACAGTCTATCTCGACGGGAACGGTAAGACGCTTCATAAGGTCGCCCGTAAATACTATTGAGCCTTTAAGTATGCAGACAAGCACAAGACGCTTGTCCTCTCCCACATAATCGCGGCTTATCTCGTCGGCAAGTCTGATTACGGTTCTCTCAATCTCCCCCTCGGAAACAAGAATTCTCTCGATTGCCTTGTTTATCATAATGCTTTCCCCCTGAAGAAAAGAGTTGTCCTATGATATTTTAGCAGAAAAAAATGTGAAAGTCAAGGATATTACCCCACTTTGATAAAGTTTTGGCAAAAATATTTTGCAAAATCTCTTGACTTTTTTAACAGGTTAATATATAATATATGGTGTTTTCGTATGAATACGCGAAAAAACCGGTGCTAACGTGCCGAAGACGTTAATTTTTTATCACAAGGAGGTGCTATCTGTGAAGAGAACATATCAGCCTAAGAAAAGACAGAGAAACAAAGAACACGGTTTCAGAAAAAGAATGGCGACCGCTAACGGCAGAAAAGTTCTTAAGAGAAGACGCGCCAAGGGTAGAGCAAAGCTCACCTACTAATCGTCACGCCGCGTGACTCACAAAACCTCCGATAAAGCGCATCGCTGATTTGCATTGTGCATTATCGGGGTTTTTGTTTAGAAAGGAGCGTTTAAATTGAAGTTCCGCGCTATTACCGAAAATCATCTTTATTCAAAAGCGTATTCTAAGGGCAAGAGGGCTGTGACGTCGGCTCTCGCGGTTTACATTCTGCCCGATTATGCCGCAAAGCGTCTTGCCGCGGCAAATCCCGAAAAGAAAATCACCAACCGTATAGGACTTACCGTTTCCACAAAGCTTGGCGGAGCGGTAGTCAGAAGCCGTGCGCGCCGTATTTTGCGCGAGGGACTTCGCTCGCTCGAAGCCGAGCGCCCGATAAAGCAGGGCTTCCTCATCGTCATCGCGGCAAGGAGTGCCGCAGTCAAGCTCAAAAGCACCGATATCAAGGTGCATCTTGCCGAGACTTTTGAAAAGCTCGGAATGTATAGACCGCAATGAAGCACGTTATGATTTGGCTCGTGGGCCTATACCGAAAATACATCTCTCCGCTAAAACCGCCCTGTTGCAGGTTCACGCCGACCTGCTCCGCCTATGCCATTGAGGCATTCCAAAAACGCGGCTTTTTCGTAGGCTTTGCACTGACGGTTTGGCGCATTCTGCGCTGCAACCCCTTTTCAAAGGGCGGCTACGACCCCGTCCCCGAAAGGAAAAGCAAACGGAAGCAAAGGAACGCGGAAGAGTGTGAGGCGAAAGAAAAAACCGAAAAGGAAAATTAAATGTTTGATTGGTTATATGATATACTCGGCTCTATGCTTGCATGGTTCGAGTCTTGGTCGGGCAGCTACGCCGTTGCGTTACTGTTCTACGCATTGATTTTCAAAATCGTATTCCTTCCCTTCTCTATCAAGCAGCAGAAAAACCAGATTAAAATGGCAAAGCTCACCCCCAAGATAGAGGTCATTAAGGCTAAATACAAGGGAAGCAATACCCAAGCATCTCAGCAGAAGATGCAGCAGGAGATTATGGAGCTTCAGCAGAAGGAGGGATACAGTCCCCTCTCGGGCTGTCTGCCTATGCTCATTCAGCTCCCCATAGTAATCTTCCTTTATAACGTCATAAGAAATCCGCTTTCGCATATAGCGAAATTTTCAGACGAAATTATCGTCAAGCTTCAGAATGCGGTAGCAACCGTTAGCAACGGTGCTATCGAAGCTATTTCTATCGACAACTTTGGAAAGATAGACCAGATTAAGCTTATCTCGCAGATTAACGCGGCAAATCCCGAAATCTTCGGTGATATTGAAGCTAACCTTTCCGCATTGCCGAACTTTAACTTCTTCGGCATCAATCTTGCCGAAACTCCCGCCTTTAATCTCATCGGAACTATCAACGGCTGGCTGGTGCTCATACCCATTCTCGCAGCGGTATCCTCTTGGCTTTCTATGTTCCTTATGAGAAGATGGAACCCCAACCCCGCAGCAGCAGGCGCTGACCAGCAGACTCAGGCTTCAATGAAGATTATGGACCTCGTTATGCCTGCAATGTCGCTCTTTATCGCCTTCAACTTCTCGGGTATGCTCGGTATTTACTGGGTATATCAGTCTGTAATATCCATTCTTCAGTCCTTTATCCTCAGCCGCGTTATGCCTATGCCCACATACTCTGAGGAAGAATTAAAGGCTATGAAGAAGGCGCAAAAAGCCGCTGAAAAGGCACAAAAGGAAGCACTTCGCGCTCAGCCTAAGTACCGTTCTCTTCATTATATAGATGAGGACGATTACGACGAGCTCCCCGAAATGAAAACAAAGAATAATGCTCCGACAAAGAAGAGCAGTGGGATAGATATCCCAGAAATCAAAGACTAAACGAAGGAAACAACTATAATGATAAAAGAAATAATTGCAACAGGAAAGGACGTCATTGAGGCAAAGGACAACGCAAGAGCAGCTCTCGGCGCAGGACCTCTCGACGACGTACAGTTTGAGATACTTCACGCAGGAAGCAAGGGCATCTTCGGCATTATCGGTGTTAAGCCCGCACAGGTCAGAGCCTACATTGAGCTTCCCGACTCCAAGGAAAAGCGCCACCGCGAGCGTCCCGCAAAGGAAAAGCGCGAGGGAGCAAAGGACGGCGAGCGTCGCCAGGATAAGCCTCATAACAAGAAAAACAAAAAGCCCCAGGAGCAAAAAGAGCCTAAGGCAGAGAAGCCTAAGAGCGAGGTAATTCCCGAGGAACAGCTCAAGATGGAAAAGCGTGAGGTAGAGGCAGGCGAGGACACCTCGTTTGACTTTATAAAGACTGTTATTTCGGATATCGGTCTTTCTGCCGAGGCAGAGCTTTACGCCTGCGAGGACGGCACAAGAAGAATAACCATCGTTGGCGAGGACGCGTCCTCTCTTATCGGTCACCACGGTGACACTCTTGACGCGCTTCAGTACCTTGCAAATCTCGCGTCGGCAAAGAAGAACTCGAAGGGCGAGCGCGACAAGAGCCGCGTCACTCTTGACATCGAGGGCTACCGCGCAAAGAGAGAGGCTACTCTCAGAGCTCTTGCACGCAGAATGGGCTCAAAGGCGCTCCGCAACAAGCGCAGCGTAATGCTCGAGCCTATGAGCGCTTACGAGAGAAGAATTATTCACTCCGAGATACAGAAAATAGACGGACTTTCCACCAACTCTATCGGCTCTGACAACAACAGAAAGATAGTAATCTTCCTCACCGACAAAAAGCCGAAGGAGCTTTTCGAGGAAAAGGAGGAAAGTGCCACCGACCTTCTCTCCGAGGATACCGTAATTGACGAGGCAAACGGCGCTATTGAGCCCGTAACCCTCTCCGACCTTGAGAGCGACGGCGAAACCGTTGCTATTGAGCAGACCAACTCCGCCGAGGACTTCGTCGCATCCGACGAGGAGTCCGACCTCAAGTAATATGCTACACTCGGACGTAATAGCAGCAATTTCTACCCCACCCGGCAAGGGTGGGGTAGCCGTTATCCGCATGAGCGGTGAGGGCGCTCTTCTTCTCGCCGAGCGGGTTTTCAGCGCGATGTCGGGGCGTGCAATCAGCTCATACCCTCCGCGCACCCAAATATACGGCTACGTTTTGGATAGCGGCGAGAAGATAGACGACGGTATGCTTACCTATTTCGAGGAGAACGCGTCCTATACGGGCGAGCAAACCGTGGAGATTTCCTGCCACGGCGGTATTCTCGTCACCGAGCTCGTTCTCGCAGCGGTCCTCTCTGCCGGCGCAAGACTCGCCGAGGCCGGTGAATTTACGCGCCGCGCGTTCCTAAACGGCAGGCTTTCGCTCTCCGAGGCTGAAGCGATAGGTCTGCTTCTCGACGCCAAAAGCGAGGAGCAAATCCGCCTTGCCTCAAAGGACTCGCGCGAAAGGCTCACCCTTGCCATTGGCGCACTATCCGCAAAGCTCACCGAGCTTCTCGGCTCGGTTTACGCGAGAATTGACTATCCCGACGAGGACCTCGGCGACTTTACAGATGCCGAAACACTTGAGATACTGAAAGGCGCACTGTCCGATACCGAAAGGCTTCTCTCTACCTATAAGGAGGGGCACTCAATAGCCGAGGGCATCACAACGGCAATAGTCGGGTGTCCAAACGTCGGTAAAAGCACGATTTACAATCTTCTCTCGGGAAGAGAGGCGGCAATAGTCACCGATATTGCGGGAACTACCCGTGACGTGCTTGAGAACACCGTATCGCTCGGGCGTGTAATGCTTCGCCTTTCGGACACCGCGGGAATACGAAGCGAAGGCGCGGCAGACGAGGTTGAGAAAATAGGCATTGCGCGCTCAAAAGAAAGGCTCGGCAGCTGCGAGCTTGTCCTCGCGGTATTTGACGCCTCTGAGAGCTCCTCGCTTGATTCTCTTCTCCTTGATGAAATTTCGCGCTCCCCTGCCGTAAAAATCGCTATATATAATAAGATAGATAAAAAGCAGCCCGATACCGATAAGCTTCCCTGCGAATTTGATAAGGTTCTATATCTTTCCGCAAGAGAAAATCCCGACGCCGCGAGGGGCGCAATAAGAGCGGCGGTTGAGGAGCTCTTCTGCGACGGTAAAATATCGCTCTCTGATAGAGCGGTTATTCATTCGGCAAGGCAGAGAGCCGAGCTCACCGAAGCGCGCGACGCAATATCCTCGGCTATCGAGGCTCTCCTCGCAGGAGTATTCACCGACGCCGTTTCCTCAGACGTTGAAATTGCTCTCGGCGCTATATCGAGAGTGGACGGCAGAGCCGTGTCCGAGGCGGTTGTCGACAACATCTTCTCACGCTTCTGCGTTGGAAAGTAGAGGATAATATGGAAAGCAAACGATTTTCAAAAAACGATGCAGGCTTCATCTGCGCTGCCTGCGGCAAGGAGGTTATGCCCCTCGGCTACACCTCTCGAAACCACTGTCCCTTCTGCCTCTCTTCCCTGCACGTTGACGTAAATCCGGGAGATAGGGCTAACGAGTGCCGCGGTATTCTCCGCCCCGTCGGAGCGATACCCGACGCAAAAAAGGGGTATATAATCATACACCGCTGTGAAAAATGCGGAAAAACCGTCAGAAACAAGGCGGCACACGAAGCAAAGGTTCAGCCCGACGATATGGACCTCATAATAAGGCTCACCGCGGCGGAATACTGAGCACCCGTTTTCGCACAAAAAAACATTTCATTTGTTAAAATTATGTAACAACGCTTGCAAAGCCGTCTTTCTTGTGCTATAATGCGAGCAACGACGTTTTTGGAGTTTTTATGAAAAGCATTAATGCAATAAAGGACGAAAACAAGCTGGGGCGCATTCTTTACATAATTCAGGCCACGCTAGAGTATTTCATAACTACGCTAGCGGGTGGCGCATACCTTGCAAAGCTCACGACGACAATAGGAATCCCCGACGACGTAACGGCAATTCTCTCGGCAACCGTTTCACTTGGCGTCGCCTTTCAGCTCTTCGCCCTGGTTATACCGCGTAATAAGAGGGCAAAGCGCTTCGTTATCCCCTGGTCGCTCGTGTATCAGCTTCTTTTCACGTTTATGTACCTCGTCCCGATATTCGATTTATCGAGGGAGGCAAAAACTGCAATTCTCCTCGTCATTCTAATATCCTGTCAGATAATCCAGAACGTCATAAGCTCGCACAAGACCACCCTCTTTATGAGCTCGGTAGATGAGCACAGACGAGGCGTATTCACCGCCGTAAAGGAAATAACCTCACTTTTGTCTGGCGTAGTATTCTTCTACGTTATCGGCGTAATCGTTGACACCTTTGAGGCGGCTGGAAATCTCACAGGAGCGTTCATTACGCTCGGAATAGTAATATTTGCTCTCACCGTCCTGCACACCCTCTCGATTATCCTTAAAAAAGAGCCCGAGATTGAAAATGCAGACAAAAAGCAGGAGAGCCTCGCCAAGCAGATAAAGGACGTCATAGGCGACAAAAATCTCTGGCGAGTAATGCCCGTTGCGATTCTCTGGGCGGTTGGAGAAAGCATCTCCACCCCATTCTACGGTACGTTCCAAATCAGCGACCTCGGATTTACTATGGTTATGGTAACCGTCCTATCCGCAGTAGCCTCGGTTGCAAGAGTCTGCTTCTCGATTCCCTTTGGCAAATTTGCCGATAAATATTCCTACGTAAAGCTACTCGGACTTTGCTATCCAATAGCAGCTGTCGGAGTATTATGCAACGTCTTTGCAAACGGAGAGATTGGAATCTATCTCTTTTCTATTTACAGCATACTACACTCTATCTCGCAAGCAGGAATTAACGGCGCGGCAATAAATCTCGTTTACGACGCCGTCCCCTATGAAAAGCGCGTCGGCGCGCTGGCGCTTCGCGGCGCGGTTGCAGGACTTCTCGGCTTTCTCTCGACGCTCGCTGTTCGTCCGCTCGTTCAGTACATACAGGCAAACGGCAATAGCTTCCTCGGTATGAACGTCTACGCACAGCAGGTTCTGTCGGCGATGTCCTTCATAATCCTTATCATAAACATAATATACGTCAACACCGCTCTCCGCAAATTCAAGCGCGTATACGACTAAAATGTAAACCTTGATTTACAAAAAGAGGCTGTTTTTTCCAACAGCCTCTTTCTTTTATTTGATTATAAGCCTATCGACGCCGCGAAGCGAGGCGGGTGCGCTCTTGTCGGCTACCGCCGATTCGGTCAGAGCGTTGTCAATGGCGATTTTCTCGGTTGTGGTATGGAATTTGCGCGCCACCGAGAAGAGCGTATCGTCTGCGTCGGGATAATATACGTATATTGTCTTTCCGTCAAAGGACTCAAATACCTCCTCAGTCGCTTCAATAGACGCAAGCGTCTTGTAGCTTTTTTTCTCATAGACCGCAGCATCAAGCATAACCGTAGCGCTAAGGCAGACGTTATCTCCGTCAATATGCCCCTCTGCAAAGCAGATTCTCGGCATAATCTCGCTGCGTATTTCAGCGTTCTTGCCCGTATTGAGAGCAATTTCCTTCGTAAGCTTCGCAACGTGCTTTAAGGGAAGATAGGTTACAGCAGAATCCTCGTTAACTTCACACGCTACCCCACTAAACCTTATATCACAGTTAACCCTAATGCCGCCCTCGCAGGCTTCAACACTGCTTACGCCGACCTCTGCCCCTACCGAAAGCAAATGTCTTATACCAATAAGTGAAAGCGACTCAAGAGTTGCCGCGCTCTCTATCTTTTCAGAAACGGCAGAAGCGTAGATGAGCTCCTCAACCTCAAGCTCGGTGTGCTCGGTCCTAGTTCCTCTGTCCTTCATATATCCGTCCGTAATCACAGTCGCCTCGCGGTTTCCGAGCGCTGTGGGAGTATATTCAACTATAAGAGATGCCGTCAAGGACGTTCCCGTGTCGGTTGGATTACGGTTAAGCTTCAGCGAGGTAGCGTAGGCATCGCACACCGCATACATTCCGTCGGCAAGGCTCTCTGCCGAAAAGCTCTCTGCAAACGGTATCTCACGCTTCATAAGATACACGGGCTCGTCGCCGCATTTGACAAGCGCACTCACGGTATGCTCACCCGATACCCATATCTCGCCGTCCTTTACGCGACACTCCTCAACGACACTGTCAACCGCGCTGTAAGGAATTTCAATCTCGTCGCTTATCGCACCCTCAAGGAAGGTAAGCTCCTCTGCGTACTCGCGCTCGACACTCTCGCAAATAACGGTATCCGCAACGAGTATGCTGTCGGTAGCGACCTCAATCTCACCGCCGTCAACCAATCCGCACACCTCACTGTCGCGCTCTGATACCTCTGTGAGATTTACCTCGATTTTCGCCTTTGCCGATATTTTTCTCGGGCCGAGAAGACGCATTGAATACCCTTGCGTAGAAGTGTGAGCGCTCACTCCGATAAGTCCGTCGCTGGAGAGCTGCTCGGTTGCCTCGTAATCCTCGGAAAACTCCGCCGAGGAAAGACGGTTCTCGGAATCCATATAAACCATCTTAAAATGTACCGTTCCCGATACGCAGGCGTCTTCCCCGTTCATATACGTGGGAAGCGGCACGGCGCGCGCCTCGGTGAAGAGAATTTTTCTCACCTCGCCAAGATAATCGGGAAGAATATAATCGCAGGAAACGTCCACAGAGAGCTCGCGCGCACTCGCCCTGCGATAGCTTCTGTTGCTGTCGTTGAACATAAAAAAACCTCCATTACCGTTTTTTATAACAGTATGAAGGCTTTTTTGAAAATATGCATACCACGCCGTATGGGCGAGAAAGTTGGGAGGAAATTCGTTCTTTCCTCGACTCGAAGCCCAGACGTTTTTTGAGCAGGAAGATTTGAGACAAAGGTGTGGGTTCTTCGTTCCGAAGCTGTATTTACATACAGCGAGCGGGCGAAAACGCGCAGATTTGCCCAAAGCTTCAGCCTATGGGCGAGAAATTTGGGAGGAAGCTCGTTCTTTCCTCGACTCGAAGGCGTATTTACATACGTCGAGTGGCAGAGAACGGAAGTGTTTACCCAAAATTACCGCCCATAGATTCCATGAGGCGCTTGTTGAATTCCTCTGCCGTGTTGTAACCCATTCTTTTCTGCCTGTTGTTCATCGCGGCAACCTCTATTACTACCGAAAGGTTTCTGCCGGGGCAGACGGGGAGAACTATGCTCGGTACTTTTATGCCGAGAATGTCGGTCTTTTCCTCGTCAAGACCGAGGCGGTCATACATCTTGTCCTTTTGCCAGGGCTCAAGATTGATAACGAGGTCAATCTTCTCTGTTTCCTTGACAGCTCCCATACCGAAAAGGCGGCGCACGTCAACGATGCCTATACCGCGAAGCTCAACGTAATGCCTGATAAGCTCAGGCGCTCTTCCGACGAGGGTTGTCGCCGAAACTCTTTTGATTTCAACCGCGTCGTCGGCAATAAGTCTGTGACCGCGCTTGAGAAGCTCTATTGCGGTTTCGCTCTTTCCTACTCCGGAATCTCCGAGGAGCAAAATGCCCTCGCCGTAAACCTCGACAAGAACGCCGTGACGGGTAATTCGCGGACCGAGCTCGACGTTAAGGAAGGCTATAAGAGCCGCCATAAAATCAGAGGTTCTCTCGGGGGTGCGAAGAAGCGGAACCTTGTATTTTGCCGCAAGTCCTATCGTTTCCGGCTGAATCTCTATTGACGATGTGACGACAACTCCGACTGGTGCTGAACGAAAGAAATCCTCAAGCCGTCTTTCGCGCTCCTCACGCGGAAGCTGCGCGAGGAAAAGGTTCTCTACCTTTCCTATTATCTGAAGTCTTGCCTGCTCGTAATGGTCGTAGAAGCCAACCATCTGAAGTCCCGGACGGTTAACGCGCGAGCAGGAAATAAGTATATCATCGGGTAGCTCGGGAAGATAAACTGTTTCAAGGTCAAATGCATTTATTACCTTTGTTAGAGTAACGGTATTAAGCTCTTCCATAGTTTTTTGCCCTTTCTTTTCTTTATCAGGTATTATTTTATCATATATTTTCTTTAATTGCAACAATATTTTTGTTAAATCCGTCCGTCTGTTGATTTTTCCTTTCAAATATGCTACAATTATGATGCCAAAATGAAAAACCGAAGGGGGCCTCAAAATGAACGCAAAGCGAAAGCTCATAGCAGCAATTCTTGCCGCAGTAATTCTTCTTGTCGCGGCTTATACCGTAATAACGCTTCTTCCGCGAGGAATGAACTATCCTTTAGACAACCCCATGATGAAGGACGACGACCTTCCTATTCTTATAGCTCACGGAGGCGGAAATCAGGAATTCCCCGACAACACGCTCGAGGCGTTTTACAACGCTTACAGCGTTGACTCGCGGGTTATGATGGAAACCGACGTCAGCATAACGAAGGACGGCGTTCTAATTCTTTCCCACGACACAACTCTCGACAGAAAGACCAACGTGACGGGCAATATCTCGGATTGGAATTACTCCGACCTTATTTCAGAGGAGGTAGATTTCGGCTACCAAAACCCCACCGATGACGGCAAGCTTTCTGGCAAACGTCAAAAATACAAAGACGGCGACGGAAATGCGAAAACTCCGCTCGACGTCACCTATCCCGAAGGAATTTCGGCAAGACACGAGTCTGTCTTTCTTGCTACGACGCTTGAGGAGCTTATAGTCACCTTCCCCGAAAACAGGATTAACGTTGAAATCAAGCAATCGGGCGAGCTTGGAATAAAAGCGCTTGGCGAGGCGCTCCGCCTTCTTGAAAAGCACGACGCGTACGATAGGGTAGTTCTCGCGAGCTTCCACTCGGAAATTTACGACGAGTTTATAAGGCTCTCGGCAGAGGAGCTTGTCCCTCATGAATTTATGTACTCGCCCTGTACCGAGGGGGTAATCAAATATTTCCTTCTCCACGCGCTCGGACTTGACGTTTTCTTTAAAGACGGAATATGCGTGTTCCAGATTCCCACCGAGGAATACGGCATAAGCCTTGCTACAAAGAGCCTTGTTAAAAACGCTCACAGCCATAACGTTGCCGTACATTATTGGACCGTCAACGAAAAGGACGAAATGCGTCACCTCGTAGATATCGGCGCTGACGGAATTATGACCGATTTTCCCCACAGACTTGCCGAGGTTTATTCCGAATACGGCGAATGATTTTTGAGGGTTATTCTTGATTTCTTAACATTTTTATAGTAAAATTATAAAAACGGCTTTTTTGAGGCATTTTATGAAAAAAATATTTTGCATTATCCTAATAATATCCGCGCTTCTCTCTCTTTCGGCGTGCGACGGCTACTACGAGCCGGTTGAAAGCACCGAGGAGGAGGCTCGCGTAATAATGACGCTCTCCCTCGACGGCAAGACCTACGAGGTGCGCTATGAGCTATACCGTGCTATGTTTTTAACCTACAAGGCATCGGTTGACGGCGGCGACGCGAGCGTATGGACGGGCGAGGGACGCGAGGCTTATATTGAAAAAATACACGGAATAATAGTCGAGCGCGTAACCGACATATACGCGGCGCTTCACCTGTGCGATAAGGTAGGCATAAACCTGTATTCAAAAGCAGTTGAAAAGGAAATTAAGGAATACGTTAAATCGAGTGTCGAGGGCGGTATTTACGACGGCGAGGTTCTCGGCGGATATAACAGCTACGAGGAGTATCTCTCTGCTCTTGCAAAGCTCGGTCTTAACTATTCGGTGCAGGAGCTGATTTTGCGCTACGCGATAGCTATCAACAAGCTGAACGCGTATTACGCGGGCGAGGCAGGCGACGGATACCTTGACGATACTCTCTCGGGCGGCACTATAAAGTACACCGACGAGGACATTGAGGACTTCTACTACTCATACGACTCTGTAAGATATATGCTTGCATTCGTTCAGTCCAAATACGAGGGCGCGTATGAAAGAGCCGTCCGTCTGCGCGAAAAGATGCTTGAGGCTGAGGGCGACGACGAGGCAGTTGCGATAGCGATAGTTTCAAGCTCCATTTCGGCAACCGAGGACGTTATGCGCGGCGTCGTAATAGGAAAATACAGTCTGGACGAGGAAAATTACCGCGCTATGACCGAAGCCGCGTTCAACACTAATCTCGGACGCGTCAGCGAAATCGTGGAAATCACGGCAGGCGAGGAGCCGGGCTATTATATTCTCTACCCCATCTTGAAGACCGAGGAGCACTTTGAAGAATGCCATGACGAGATAGTCACAGCCTACGTCGAAAACGAGATAGGCAAGCTTTTATACGACGTCCAAGCAGCCCTCACCGAAGGTGCTCGCGGCTCGGAGCTTCTCGACTCCCTTGACTACTCAAAAATTGCCTATCCAGAGGTGGCACTGAAAAATTGAAACGCTATAAGCAAGTCCAAATACACGGCGGCGCACTCACCGCCCCGACAGGCGAGGTAATAAGCCTCGACGGATTTTTCGAGGCACTAGAATATCTTTCCGAGCGCGAACAAACGATGCTCACCGAAATATCCGAGGATATGGATAAAAGAGGATTTCTGCTTCTTTCCTTTGATATGACGGCGCGTCTTTTTATGCAGATTTCCTCGCTTATCCCCTCACCCGTGTTAAAAATAAGCCTCAAGGGCGGTGAGCTTTGCATCTTGGTTTGCAACAGAGATGGGCTTTCCATTCCCGAGCGAGCGGTGCTTAAACTCTCAAAAGCCGCATTTCTCGCAGGCTTTGGCGCTGTCCCCTCTGAAAGCGGGGTTTCTCTTACGGCACTCGTCAGAGTTGACCGCGAGCTTGCGGTATATGCGCTCTCCCCCGCGCGTCTTGTGGAGCTTTTCAAAAAATATTTCAAAGAATAATTTTTCAAAATGCGTCTTTGCCCACAGGGCAAGGGCGCGTTAATTTTTTTAGCCTTTTTTAAAATTTATTCCTTAAATTGTTACTCATACGAGCAGCCCTTTTCGCGCAAATTATTTACAGTGAAATTTCCGATTAACGCGGAAGTTATCCTATTTATTATACTTGCAAATTTTAAACGGAGGGTTCAAAAAATGAGAAAAACAAAAGCCGCCGCCGTGTTGCTTTTCATATATATCTTTTCGCTTTTATTCGGAAATATGAGTGTTTTTGCAAAGGAGGCTTCCGCGACGTCCGGCGAGGCTGTCGAATGTGACCTGAAGCTCTCGTCGCGCCTTTGGGAGCTGCTTTTCGGAAAAAGCGAGGAGGCATCGGGCGAGGGGAGGCTAATGCTCTGCCCCGGCGGTGACGTATTCGGGGCAAAGATAGTGCAAAAATACGTCAGTATAACAAGCGTCGGGGATAATAGGAAGGTTAAAGAGGGCGACCTGCTTATAAAAATTAACGGTGAAAGTGTTAACAGCATAAGCGACGTCAAAAAAGTCGTCGCCAACTCCTGCGGAAAGCCGCAGAAGCTGACGCTTCTGCGCTCGGGCGAGGAGCTTTGCGTCGAGGTGACGCCTAAAAGCGAGGACGGCGAATGGCATCTAGGGCTCGGACTGCGCGACGGCGCTGCTGGTATCGGAACGGTTACCTTTATTGATAAGGAAACCGGCGTTTTCGGCGGTCTTGGCCACGCTATCTGCGACAAGGACACGGGTGAAGTCATAGAAATGCGCTCGGGCGTTGCGACCGAGGTCGTGCTCGGCGGAGTAAAGAAAGGAACTGCCGGAAATCCCGGTGAGCTTACGGGTGTTTTGACGAGTGAGGTCCGTGGCGAGCTCTATAAAAACTGCGAGTGCGGTATTTTCGGAAGACTTAACCCGAAGGAGCTCGAAGGACTGACAGAGGTTGAGGTCGGAAAAAAGGAAGAGCTTCACGAGGGAAAGGCGGAAATAATATCCACAATCAAAAACGGAAAAACCGCTCACTTTGACGTTGAAATACACGATATCGACCTCGACGCTACGGGCAATAAATGCTTCAAAATCAAGGTGACCGACGAGGCGCTTATCGCCCTCAACGGCGGCATCGTCCGCGGTATGTCGGGCTCAAGCGTCCTGCAGGACGGCAAGCTCGTCGGCGCTGTCACTCACGTCCTCGTCGCAGACCCAACCGAAGGCTACGGAATATTTATAGAGAATATGCTCGACGCGGCACAGACAATGCCAAAGGCGGCATAAAGCAAAGGCAATATCATCCTTTTGGGGAATGATATTGCCTTTGCTTTATTTTCTAAAAAGTTGCTTTTTAAACTCATTGGGAGTGCATCCGACTTTTTTCTTAAAAAAACGAACGAAATAGCTTATATCGTCAAAGCCGCACTTACTTGCTACCTCTGTAACGGTGTAATATCCGCAATTCAAGTATTCTTTGGCTAAATTCAGACGGATCAAATCACGGTAGGCAATAGGAGATTCGGTGTAGAACCTTGCCCACTCACGTCTGAAATTGGTAACGCTCATGCTCGAAAGATAGGCAAGCTGCTCAAGTCGAATCGGTTTGTCAAAATTTTTCTCGATATATTCTTTCGCATTTTGCAGTCTTTGTTTTGAGGTGTTGGGTATGGGTGTTAGATAATTCAAATACAAGAGGGAAAGCAGCTCGTAAAAAGCACTCGTAGCTTGCATTTCGTATCCATAAGCCTTTTGATTCCAAACATCGACCAATTTTTTGAAGAGTCTTTCAAGCGGTTGTGTATTTTCATTTCGTAACAAATACTGCGAGGCTTCAAGGGTTTGAAGTGCCGAGTGTTCCTTGTAAATATCAAAATTGACCGTATAGTGCCGAAACGGTTTTCCTGTAACGATGGTATACGAGGATTCGGGGGATGCGAAAAAGATATCTCCCGAAACAACTTTGATGCGTTCTCCTCTCCCAAAACGGTACTCCGCTTCTCCCTCAAGCGCATATATCAAACCATAAGAGCCTCTGCCGTGAGGGTATTCGCATTTTCTCATCTCATCCAGTGTATATTCGTGAGCAACATAAATTTTTTTGATATCAATATAAGGGTGATCGGTAAACATTGCGATTGCTCCTTTCTGCCACTTCATTATATCACAAAATTTCGAATATGTCAACGCAAAAAACGAACATATTATCCTATTTTCGGTCAGATGTTATCTTGTTTATACGAGCATATTATGATATAATAAAGTCAGTACAGTTTTGGGAGGTAACTATGAAACAAGCAAAAATCGGAATTGTAACACTTGGTCACTATATATATTTTCAGCAGTTTGAAGCACTGCGCAAAGAGCTGATGCAAAAATCCGATCACTTCGAAAAGCTTCTTGAATCGAACACCTGCGATATCGTCAATGCAGGGTACATTGACTGCGTGGATAATGCATTTAAAGCGGTACAAGCGTTAAAAAAAGAGGATCTTGATCTTCTTTTCATTATTCTTTCCACCTACGTCCCATCTGCCGTGTGCGCTCCCTTCGCACGCTATCTTGACGTTCCGCAGATCCTTGTAGCAATACAACCTCTTGAACGTTTGGATTACTCTCATACAACGACCTATATGCAGCTCTGCAACGATGACGTTTGCGCAATGCCGGAGATTGCGGGAGTTTACAAACGGCTCGGAAAATCAATTCCTCCATGCATTGTAGCATCCGCTTCACAATCCGAGCGGATTCAACTTGAAATCGACGAATGGGTAGCGGCAGCAACAGCTATGGCGGGATTTAAATATGAGACTTTCGGCTATCTCGGTCACACCTACGAGGGAATGTACGATATGCATACCGATCCCACGGCCTTTACAGCGACATTCGGCTCTCACGTAAAGATGCTTGAAATGTGTGAATTGGCACGCCTTTCCGATTCGGTTGATAAGGAAGAGATTGACAAACAGATCGATGAAATAATCCGCACGTTTGAGATATGTGATCCATCTATTGACCCATTGACAGATTTTGTTCAAAAAGAGGATCTTGAATATTCCGCAAGACAAACAGTTGCTCTAAAAAGGCTTGTAACCGATAATCATTTGACCGCCCTTGCATACTATTACAAGAGTGAGCCGCAAAATCCATACGAGCAGTTAGCGGCAAATCTTATTATCGGAAATACGCTTCTTACCTCGTCAGGCATTCCGCTTGCGGGGGAAGCTGATTTGAAAACGGCTGCCGCAATGCTCATTATGAAAAACATCGGAGGCGGAGGTTCCTTTGCGGAAATTCACCCCTTCGACATAACCGATGACGTTGTTCTGATAGGACATGACGGTCCTCATAATATCGCTATCGCGGAAGGTAAGCCGAGGCTCCGCAAGCTGAAAAAGTATCATGGAAAGTCCGGGAGCGGCATCGGCGTGGAATTTTCTCTCAGGGCAGGTCCGGTAACGCTTCTCAGCATTAACATTGACCGCAATGGCAATTTCCGTATGATTGCTGCTGAAGGAACATCAATTGCCGGCGAAATTCCGCAAACAGGAAATACAAATACTCGGGTAAAATTTGGCGGTGATATATGCGAATTCCTTTCCCGTTGGTGCGAGGCGGGACCTACGCACCATTTGGCTCTCGGCGTAGGACACCATATAAATACTTTAAGAAAATTCTCAAAGATCAGCGGGATTGAGCTGATAGAAATAAGATAACGTCGGAGATAAAAATGAAAAGAGATCTTTTTGTTTTCGCCGGCCAGTCCAATATGATGGGCGCATCGGTTTTTTCGCCTCAAAAAGAGATTTGCATATCAAATTCTTACGAATATAAGCATAAGCCGCGTCGGCTCGGAAAGAAATCAGGAGATTTTGTTATAGCGGGATATCCGGTAGGTGAATTTGCGTATAAGGATCTTATTCATGCTTACGCCCCCGATGCGTTAAATAAAAATCGCGAGAGTTATTTAAGGGATTATCAGGAAAACACTTTTTTCTGTCCGTCAATGTCAAATTTGATGTGCGAGGCAGATAAAACAGTTCACCTTTTTACCGAATTTTCGGAAGCCACCGCACCATACGGAGTCACGCTTGCGCCGTTTTTGGCAGAAGAATGGGAAAAAATCGGGAACGTATGTGCTTATGCGCACATCGCAAAGGGCGATGTTTCGATAGATTATTATTTTACCGATAAGATGATCGAAGAGTATTCACACAGAATAAAAAAATACAACAAAGAAAACGGAACGAATTATAAGTCGGATATTCCAACCTCTCACCGTATGGAAGGTGCGTCAGAATATTTTTTCAATAAGTGCAAAGACTTTTTCTTTGATTCGGAAATACATTTTGCAGGAGATGACATTTCAAACAAATGCTTTTTCTGGTTGCAGGGGGAATCCGACGTCCAAAATGCTGAAATCGAATATAAAATAAAGATGGAGATCCTATGGGAAAGCATAAAGCCCTTAGGATTCACTCATTTCTTCTGTATTCGCGTGGATTACTTCGGCTCTCATGGAATTCACCGAGTAATGAAGGCGCAAGAGGTTTTTGTATCCGAACACTCTGATACATATATGCTTACACGTGCGGCATCTTATTTTACTTATCCGGGTCAAAACGAGGACGAGTGGTTTATTTCGCCTCCCGACGAAGAATACAGAAATTGCCGCGATAGCTTCTATGGATACAACAATCAACATATCAATGAAAAAGGCTTTTCGGTCATTGCATCCCACGCATCGAAAAATCTTTACCGCGTGCTGATAAAAAATCAAAAACCTTTGCTTGAAACAGAAAACATCAAAGCTTTAATAGGAGAAGAAAATGTATAATATAAAACTTGAAGACTATATTCCAAAGCCAATCCCCGCAACATCTGACAGGATCGTAGCTGCGCATTACTACGTCGCATGAAAAAAAGGTGCGGCAGGTATTCACGAGGGATTTAATGATCTCGCTGAGGAATTTGCTGACAGGACCCCGCTCATGGGCTACTATGATGAAGAAAATCCCGAGGTCCTTACCTTGCGTGATAATCTGCCCGATTATCGCACCCCTTCCGATCAAGGATTTGGAGATTATAATAAATCTTGGAAAACACCCGATTTTTCGGTTTTTTGCGCAAAGCAAATGAAAGAATGACGTAGATTTTCACAAATTTTGTTGTCCCTACTTGAACACACTCGTGTCGGGCTCAAGCGTCCTGCAGGACGGCAAGCTCGTCGGCGCTGTCACGCACGTCCTCGTCGCAGACCCAACCGAAGGCTACGGAATTTTCATTGAAAATATGCTGAGTGCGGCGAATATGCCGATGGCAAAGGCATCGTAAGAAAAAAGCAATATCATTCTCAAATGGGGTGATATTGCTTTTTTGAATTTTATAAGGATAAAGATGCCCTACAAGATAAAAGGTTGCTTTGAGTCGGCAGCGATTTAATATTTACACTGTTTCTCTATCCCAGATGAGACCGTGATCAAATCTCAGTGTTAACGCATTACGCGCACCGTTTGGATAGATAAAATCGAGTTTATTTTTATCCATATAATCTTTTTTTATGTTCATTATCGATAGTATATTTTGCTGATAAATATGCTATTATCACTTCCGTATTTGGCGCACCCTTGCGGTCCGTTTGGTCCCTGCATCCATTCGGCTGCAAAAACATAACCCAATTCGTCAGAATAGGATTGACAACCGAAATTGCCAAGCCGCGCACCGCGCTCGGGAACAACGATTTTCTCGGTAGAACGAATAACGCACATTCGTTCGGGATCAAATTCTCCGATAAACAACGGAGCTCGATGACGAAATACGTGATTGTTGTTTTTGGTTCTCCGAGTATACACAAGCCAAAGCTTTCCGCCACCCGTTAACCAATGTTGCTGCGTGTTGTAGTTGCCAAGATTTTCACCGTTATCAAAGCAAAGCTCTCGAGGTACTTCAAAATGAAGTCCATCTTCACTTCTTGAAACAAAGCCTGTTTGATCGTTACGCAACGCGAGAAAATATTCTCCGCCGTAATGCGCAATAGAGGGCTCCCCCAAGCCGCGTGGAATGTCGGTAGTCAGCTTATTGCCCATTTCTATTACCTTACATTCACTTCCGTCAAAGCTACACCGTACCACCACTACCGACGAACAAGCCTTGCCGTCTGCGGCAATCAATTTCGGTTTATAGGACAGGGGAATCAAAAGCTCCCCCTGTGCAGTTTCCATAATTTGACTGCACCCTGCCCCACAGGAATAATATTCATTGTTTTCAGTATGAGGCATTTTAATTGTGTTCGGCTTTTGAAAATTCCCAATAACAGGGTCATATACGGCATAAAATGCCTCTCTTTGACGAGTCCTGATAATTTTTCCGCTCTCAGCATACCACGCCATGTGCCCTGTCAGCAGAATTTTATCGGTTTTTTTGTGATAAAACGGCGTAGCGTCACACAGTGAGCGGCTTGTGCCGTCTGCAAAATATTCTCGACGTAAACTTTCACAAACCTGAGGATCGGAAAAGCTCTTCCCACCATCTGTTGTCTTGATCATTTCGATTCCGTCAAAGAGATCACATCCCGAAAGAGACAATTTTTGCATTGTAATCAAGCCAAAATCGGATGAGATCATCAATCCTCTTGCATGAACATAGCAATGTTCGGTATCACATTCGTATTTCATCGCATCATACCGTATCTTCACTCTTTTATTTCCTTTCGATAACAATGATACCACTATTATACACAATTTTTAGAATATTGTCGACCTAAAATAAAGAATTTCATATTTTTTCTATTAAAAAGTGTTGTCCTATCTTGACCACACACCTGTCGGGCTCGCCGATAATCCAGAACGGCAAGCTCGTCGGTGCTGTCACTCACGTCCTCGTCGCAGACCCAACCGAAGGCTACGGAATATTTATAGAGAATATGCTTGACGCCGCACAAACGCAGATAATACCAAAGGCGGCATAAAACGCGAATTCTTTCGCACTATATCAAAAAGGCAATATCATTCCAAAACGGTTTGACATTGCCTTTTTATTATACCGTTAAAACGACCTTTCCGACGTTTTTTCCCTTATAGAGAATATCGTGTGCCGCCTCTGCCTCGGTTATGGGTAAGACTGCATGAATCGTGGGCTTAACGAGTCCTGCCTCAATTTTCGGATAAACGTCGCGGACGACGCCGGCGAGGATTTGTGCTTTGACCGCGGGGGTACGGGAGCGGAGGGTGCTTCCTATTATTCTGACGTTTCTGACGTAGATGTTTTTGAGGTCTATCTCGGTTTTCGTGCCTGCAAGTGCGGCTATCATTATCCAACGCGCGCCGTGTGTAAGATAATGGATACACTTGCCCATAATCTCACCGCCAAGGCAGTCGATAGCGACGTCAACGCCGTGTCCCGCCTCTAGCTCATCCTTGAGCACGAGCGATATATCCTCTCTCGTGGTGACGACCACTCTGTCAGCTCCGAGGTGGGTGATATTTTTTGCAATCTCGTCGGTGAGAACGGTGGTAATTACGCGAGCTCCGAACGCCTTTGCCATCGGAATTATAACGCTCGCAAGTCCCGACGCACCCGCGTTCATAAGAAACGTGTTGCCCTCTTTTATGCCGCCCTCAATGAAGAGATTGAGATACGCCGTGGCGAATGCCTCCGGGATAGCCGCAGCCTCAACCATCGTGCAGTTTTTCGGCACGGGCATCAGCATATCGTATTTTACGGCAACGTATTCGGCATAGCCACCGCCACCTAGAAGGGCGCAGACCTTATCGCCGAGCTTCCAAGAGGATTTTACCTTTGCTCCCTCACCGATTTCAACAATTTCTCCAGACACCTCGAGTCCCATCCACTCGGGACAGCCCTCGGGGGGAGGATAATCCCCTTCTCTTTGCATAAGGTCGGCACGGTTGAGCGCCGCCGCCTCAACCTTAACGAGCACCTCGTCGTTTTTTATGACAGGATCGGGCACGTTGTCCCATCGCAGACTCCTGTCGCCGTTTACAAGTATAGCCTTCATTTTTCTTCCTTTCTTTTATTCAGAAATTTCATCCCAATCGAACAGAACGCCGACGGGGAAATTATTTTCATTTATTAGCCTGTCGTAAACCGTCTGTGCCTCGGCGGGTGAATGTATCTCAAATATCATATCCTTAAGATTAAGGCGTCCGCCGCGCACGAGATTAAGGACTGCTCCGAGGTCGTCCATATCGGTCCAGAGTCCTGCCGAGGACTCAAGCTTCGGACGGGCGTTAGTGTGTGCTCCGATGAGAGAAATGCCTCTGCCGTGCACCTTGCCATAGTAATCTATCTCGAACTTCGAGCTTCTGGTACAGCCGAGCCCACCGCACAAACCACACCGGAGCTGTTGTATCCGACGCTTCGGGGGAAGGTTACACTTGGGCCTCCCTTGGGATTGACGTTGGGGTCGCCCGTAATATTCGCCCTTTCGGTTCCGTTACTGATCGTGCTGACGGCGGTTTTTACCATAACCTCATCTGCCAAAAGCTCGGGCAGCTTCTTTTCAATCAGCTCCGCCTTATTTTTCTCTGGGAAAATTATCTGCTTTGTCGTCATATCTATCTCATTTTATTTTCTCACCTTTGACTCTCACGCAGAATAACCGCCTCAATGCATTTTCGGCAATCCTCAATGCGCATCTCAACTCCGCTCCGTCCAAATACGACGTCGGAATTCCACGGCTCGTACGCGTGGGAGAAAACTATATTTTTTATTTTTTTATCTTCCTTTATTTTTTTCAAGATTTCAAAATACGCCTCGCGATTTCTCACGTTGCAACGGTATTTATCCACGCCTGCCCCCTGCAGTCCGTCACCCGAAATTAAGGTTCCGGTACGCGAATCAAAAACGCCTATTGAATCGTCGGTATGTCCCGGCAAGGCATAGGTTCGGAGTCCGTCGGAAAGCTTGGTCACCTCTCTTACCACCCTGACACTCGGTGAAAGTGCCCGAATACGCGGAAGCCCTCCTGCGTGGTCGCGGTGTCCGTGAGTCAAAACGACAGCCTCAAGCTCAGATACGGCAACGCCCATTTTACGAAGAGCAGGGACGATGCATTCGTCAACGTCCGCGTCGGTTGTTGCGGTGTCAACCAAAATAAATCCCGACGAGGTCCTAACGAGAAACACCGACGTATAAATTGCTTCGAACCGAACGTCAAGACGGTATATTCCGTCCACGACCTCTTTAAATTCACTCATATTTCTGCTTCCTTCATCTCTTTTCGGCGCTCGTTTTAAAAGTCTGCGCCGGTATTATTTCTCTGATTTTATTATAACATCTTGCAAATTTAATTTCAATATGTTATACTGTAAAAAAAATAACTATTCTGCAAGGAAAAGCAATGAAAAAAGACAATATTTACGTTACGGAGCTTTCAACCTCAAACCATTTTTTTAAAAACCACCACTTTTGCCGCGGAAACAGCAACAAAAGGAAAACTCGCATCGGGCTTGTCCTCAAGGGGAGCGGCACTTATATTTATTTAAATAAAAGACTTAGCGTATCCGAGGGGGACGCCGTATTTATTCCCGAGAACATTTATTGCTACTCCGAGTGGCAGGGCACGCCGGATATAAGCGTCGTCTATCTCAGCTGCTTTATGCACTACGAGAGCTTTACCTACGAGCCCCAGAGAATTGAGATAGACGAGTGTATAAAAAGCGATATTCTGCAAATTGCCGAGCTGCTCTCGGGCGGGGAGCTTGAAATTCTCGAGGCGTATTCGCGATTTTACAAAATACTGCAAACGGTTATCACAAAATTAGAAAAAACCAACATTGTGTTTGACAAGACTCTGCAAACCGCAATTGAGTTTATAACGGACAACTGGGACAAGAGCTTTTCCGTCGCCGACATTGCGAAAAAATGCTGTGTCAGCGAATCCTCGCTTTACCACCTGTTCCAAAGAGAACTCGGCAAATCGCCCGTAAGCTTCTTAAATTCAATAAGGATAAATCTTGCGATAGAAAAACTCGAAAACAGTAATTTTTCCATTTCAACAATCGGCAAGCTCGTCGGATTTAACTCCGAAAACTATTTCAGACGGGTATTTACCGAGCTGACGGGAACGACGCCGCTAAAATACAGGAAGAAGCATTAAAGAAAAGCCTCTTCACACAACATGTTTTCGTGCACTTTTTCGATATAAATCCTAAAAAGGTATTTACATTTTTGTTTTTTGTGCTATAATATATCAAAGAGTGCGATATTGCGCTGCACAACGAAGTGACAAAAGGACGGTATTATTATGAAATCAGTCGAAAGGGCAGATTTGAAAGCAAATTACCCTCACGGGCTCCTGTTTGAAGAAGCCCTTCAAAAAGAGCTGAAGGAAAAATTCTGTTTTGCCGATGCTGACCCCGATTTCGGAGAAAGGCTCTTTTTTGAAAATTCAGGCGGAAGCCTGAGGCTGAAAAAATGCGTCGAGGCAAAGGCAAAATACGAGCAGTTTCCCGACTGTCCCGAGAGAATTCACAGCCGTTCTGTTGGACTGAAGAGCCTTGTGGAAAACGGCACTAAGGACATACTCGAAACGGTATTCGGCGCGAAAAGCGGTGCTCTTATTACCGAGCTTACCGCATCGCAGACAATGTTCCATATGGTTGAAATCATTATGGAAAACGTGCCCGGCAAAAATGCCGTCGTTTCTTCTATTGAACACCCCTCGGCGTTTGACGCTATCGAATATTTCTGCAAAAAAACCGGCAAGGAGATGCGCGTAGTTCCCGCAAATCCCAAAACAGGCGGTATTGACACAGACGAGGTTATAAAGCTCGTCGATAAGGACACCTGCCTTTTATCGATTATATCCGCCTCGAACATTTCGGGAAATATAATGGACATAGAAGAAATCGTAAAAAGGGCAAGAGAAATAAAGCCCGACCTTTACATAATTTCCGACGCCGTTCAGCACGCCCCCCACGCAGTGCTTGACGTGGAGCGGCTTAAAATCGACGGTATGAATTTTGCTCCCTACAAGTTCTTCGGTGTCAGAGGCTGCGGATTTGCCTACGTATCCGACAGAGTTGCAGCCCTTCCCCACCGCAAGCTCATCGCAAAGGACGAAAAGATCTTTGAGCTTGGAACGAGCACTCCCGCAAATTTTGCCGCTACTACCGAAATCATAAACTACGTGTGCGAGATAGGAAAGCACTTCATAGACAGCGAGGACAGGCGCAGCCTCTTCACCGAGGGTATGAAGCGTATCCATCTTCACGAGCGCGCCCTGCTTTACAGAATGCTTGAAGGCACAAAAGAAATTCCCGGACTTCGCCATATCCCCGGTGTTACCGTTTATCTCGACGTTGATGACCTGGAAAGTCGCGACTTGATTTGCGCCATTTCTATTGACGGAATGGACTACACCGCCTGCGTTGCAGAATATCAAAGGCGTGGCGCAACCGTTTACGAAAGAGTTCTCGAAAGCCTCTATTCAAAGAGGATACTCGAGGCGTTAGAGCTTCGCGGCGCTATCAGAGTTTCGCCTCTTCACTGCCACGGCACAAGCGATATTGATAAATTCCTTCGTATAACCGCCGAGCTCGCGCGCGACGCCGCAGAGGGAAAAATCAGCTGAAAACTACTAAAATACAAGGTGTTCACCACGTTAGTCACTCATTTTTGAAGTGACGTGGGAACACCTTTTTCTTATTTTTGTGAAATCAAATTCATAAACTCCTGCATTGCGCGAGTCCTATGCTTATGCTTTTTGAAATAGAAATAAACCTTTCTGTCAGCCGCAGTGCTGCTGATTTTGTAGTACGCCATACTGTCGTGCGAAGGCATTTTCTCGATAACCGTATCGCTGATAAAGGTTGCACCAATCTTTGTCGTAGCAATCATATACGCTGTAGCCTGCTGATGAACCTCAAGGGCGATTATCGGTTGAAATCCCGCTTCCTTGCACATCTTATCGCCCCTTATGCGAGTGTCATTGTTTTGCGTGAGCATAACAAAGGGCACGTTGCGAAAAACCGACAAGGGGACGGCGGGATAGCAGTCGCTTTTGTATCCCTTAGAGTTAATACATTCCTCGTCAAGCGCATACTCCCTGACCATATCACATTCTTCAAATATCTTGGGTACTGCAAGAAGAATTTTTTCCTCGGAATAAAGTGCTTTTTCATAGAGTCCGGCATCATAATGATTGTTGTCAATTACCATATCGACCTTATTAGTTGAGAGGAGCGATTCAAGCATTTCGGTGTTTCCCTCTGTCAAATTAATGCTTACGTCCGGATATTTCTTCTTGAATTCGGCTATTATCGGCGGCAGCGCGTAAGCGGCAAAAACGTTGCTCGCGCCAACAGAAAGCGAGCCAATCCGTAGCATGTTCGCGTCGCTTATGAAATTTTCTATATTTTTCTCTATCTCAAAAACGTTCTCAACTGCCTTAATATACCTTTCTCCAAACTCGGTGAGGCGCAGAGGCGAGGTGCTTCTGTCAAATATAGGCATTCCCAGTTCCTCTTCCAGCTTTATAATTCTTGCACTGAGCGAGGGCTGACTTATATAAAGGTTGCTTGCAGCCTTCGAGATGCTTTTCTCCTTATATACCTCGTAAATATAACTTTTATATTTAAACACAGCGTTCTCCTTATAATCAAAAAATTATAATTCATATATAAATATAGGTATTTGACTATATTATATCACGGGTGTATAATATTGTCAACGAAAAAATCATCACGAGGTTAAAATGAAAGCTATACTTGGCGCAGAAAAAATGGAGAATATTCACTCGGACATTCGAGGTCCGCTTTTTTACGAGGCACTTGATATGCAAAAGCGCGGAATAGATGTGCTAAAGTTGAATACGGGCAATCCGGCGAGCTTTGGCTTTGAGATGCCTGAGAGCATAAAAAGCGCCCTGAAGGAACGGCTAGATAAGGCGCTCGGATACTGTGATTTTCGCGGTATGCCCGAAGCGCGCGCGGCAATTACCGCCTACCATAAATCAAAAGGGCTTAAAGATATATGCGAGGACGACATCTATATCGGAAACGGTGTCAGCGAGGTTGTCACCTTCGCGCTTCAATCACTTCTGAATCCGGGCGATGAGGTTCTTCTCCCTTCTCCCTGCTACTCGCTTTGGAGCAACAGCGTTCATCTTTGCGACGCTAAGCCCGTGTTTTACATCTGCGATGAATCGTCGGATTGGTTTCCAGATTGCAAGGACATAGAAGCAAAAATCACGAAGAAAACCAAAGCAATAGTTATAATCAATCCCAACAATCCCACAGGAGCGCTCTATTCAAAGGACCTTCTTTTTAAAATAGCCGACGTTGCAAGAAGAAACAACCTGCTTATCTTCTCCGACGAGATATACGACAGGCTGGTTTTGGATGGCCTTTTTCACACATCCGTTGCCGCTCTTGCCCCTGACATTCCCGTTGTTACTATGAACGGGCTTTCAAAATCTCACTGTCTTTGCGGCTTTCGCTGCGGCTGGATGGTTATCAGTGGACCAAAGACTCTGACAGAAAAATACAGGCAGAATTTGGTCAAACTCACGTCCATGCGACTTTGCGCAAACGCCCTCTCGCAGCTCGTTATTCCCGCCGCCCTGAGCGACATAAAAACTCCTATTTCAATGGTAAGCCCCGGCGGACGAGTTTTTGAGCAGCGCGAGGCTGCCGCCGCCGAGCTTTCAAAAATAACGTCAATCTCGTTCGTAAAAAACAAGGCGGCTTTTTACGTCTTCCCGAGGCTCGACTGCAAAAAGCTGAACATAAGCGACGACAAAAAATTTGCCCGCGACCTTTTGCATGCAACCAACATTTTGATAGTCCCCGGCAGTGGTTTTGATTGGCAAAGACCTGACCATTTCAGAATAGTAATGCTCCCCGAGTCCAAAATACTTAAAAGCGCAATTCACAGCATGGGGGAATTTCTGGACACCTACAAGCAAAAATAAACTGTAAAATCTTTTATCAAAAGCGGCAAAGCATAGCTTCTCTCAAAAATAGGGAGAAGCTCTTTTTATAAAGCAAGCTAAGTCCCCTACCACCTGCACGATTAAAAAGCGATATACCATTGACTTTTTGGCTCTTGTGTGATAAAATTTATAAAAACACAAAAAGGAACGGAAAATGCTTAAACGATTTTTGAGCTATTATAAGCCGCACAGAAAAATCTTCGTTCTCGATATGCTGGCATCGCTCGCGGTTGCGCTTCTCGGAATTATATACCCGATAGTCACGCGCACAATGCTCAACGACTACATACCCGAGAAAAAATACGGCCTGATTATAATATCGGGCATAATTCTGCTCTGCCTTTATCTTGTGAGAATGCTTCTCAACTTCTTCATACAGTACAAAGGACACGTAATGGGTGTAAAAATGCAGGCAGAGATGCGAAGCCAGATGTTCCGTCACCTTGAACGATTACCCTTTGGCTATTTTGACGGGCACGAAACGGGCAAACTGATGTCAAGAATGACCAATGACCTTATGAACATCAGCGAGCTTGCCCACCACGGCCCTGAGAACGTCATAATTTCCGGCATCTCCATAATCGTTTCCTTCGTATATCTTTCCACCATCAATCTGTGGCTGACGCTGATAATATTCGCCTGCGTTCCGCTTCTTTTGATAATTGCAATGCTGCTTCGCAAGAAAATGGTCAGCGCGTTCAAAAAGAGCCGTGAGGCTATCTCCGAGATAAACGCCTCGCTTGAGAGCAGTATTTCGGGCATTCGCGTCACAAAGGCATTCACCAACGCCGAGCGTGAACAGGAGAAGTTCGAGCGCGGCAACGAGTTTTTCATTAGCTCACGCAAGGAAGCCTACAAGGCGATGGGACAGTTCCATTCCTCGACCACCTTCATTACCGATATATTCAACGTCATTATTCTTATCGCAGGCGGTCTTTTCCTCTACGGCGGAATAATTGAGAACGTCGGAGATTACTCTGCCTTCGTCGTTTCGGTGGGGCTTTTCGTATCTCCGGTTATGACGCTCATCAATTTTATGGAGCAGTACCAGGACGGCGTGACAGGCTTTGAGCGCTTTTGCGAGGTGCTTGACGCAACTCCCGAGCTGGATTCCGACGGTGCACTTGATGCAGGACGTCTTTGGGGACGTATCGTGTTCGATAACGTAACGTCGGCATACGAAGAGGGCAAGGAAATTCTCAAGGGCGTAAGCCTTGACGTCGGCGTCGGCAAGAAATTCGCTCTCGTCGGCCCGTCGGGCGGCGGAAAAACCACTATCTGCCACCTTATCCCGCACTTTTACGACGTGTCGGACGGACGCATACTTATAGACGGCAGGGATATCCGGAGCTACACGCTTGAGTCACTGCGCCGGAACATCGGCATCGTCCAGCAGGACGTTTATCTGTTCAACGCCTCAATACGCGAGAACATTCTCTACGGCAGGCTTGACGCTACCGAGGAGGAGGTAATCGAGGCGGCAAAGCGCGCAAATATTCACGACCACGTTATGACGCTTGAGGACGGATACGATACCGTTATAGGTGAGCGCGGAGTAAGGCTCTCGGGCGGTCAGAAGCAAAGGCTCTCAATAGCCCGCGTATTCCTCAAGAACCCCGCAATTCTCATACTCGACGAGGCGACGAGCGCCCTCGATAATACCACGGAAATCTTGATACAAGCGGCACTCGACGAGCTGTGCGTGGGACGCACGACGATAGTCGTTGCACACCGCCTTTCCACCGTCAAGAACGCAGACGAAATAGCCGTCGTCAAGGACGGAGAAATCGTAGAATACGGCTCGCACGACGAGCTTTTAGCACTTGACGGTAACTACGCGAAGCTCTACCGCGAGCAGTTCCGCGAGAATTAAACCAAAAACACAAAAGGATAGTAAAAGGGTGAGCCGATTTTGGCTCACCCTCATTTATTACAAGAATCTAAAATTAAAATTGTGGCTCAAAATTAACGGCAGTATATCTGTCGCTTATTCGTTTTGCCTTTTTTGCCTTGGGAACAAGGCTTCCGGGGCAGAATATTGAACCTAGCGCAAATATAAACATTATTATAATTCCTACACTTATACTCACGTCGTAACTCGGTCTAATGTATATGTTTGCATAATAATTGGCTACAACGACTAATACTATCGTCATAATTAGCGCCAGTGCGGCGAAGACCGCGGTATATATCTTTGAAATCGTTACAAGAAGCTTCACGTGCTTACCTGTGATAAAGAAGTATAGACTCTGCCAAAGGATAAGCAATGCGAAAATAACGGTAACAATAAAGAAAATTACTATAAGCGACATTGCATTGAGTAGAGGAATGTCCAATTTTGCTCCCAGCAATTGAACCAAAATATCCGAATTCGCGCTCTCACCCATATCGCCTTCTATTTGCTTTTTGGTCATCCGCGTGAAAATTTCCATTCTCTTTGCGAAATATGCTTCCTTCTCCAACTTGGACATTGCAATCAAAGAGTCAAAATCTTCGCCTTCATCATTGCTTATTGCAAGCCCCTCGAAGAAACTGACCTTGTGAGATACAGTCACGTTTTTTTCATTATCAGAATAACTTCCGCTAACCTCGGTCTTGAAGGTTACCAAAAATATCGGTGCAAAAGCAAGGCAGAAAACAACCACCGAAAGAACCAGCGCGATAGCGCGTGATACTATATTTCTGACGGTATCTCTGTTAGAGAATATATAACGGAAAATCATTGATATGATAACTACTGTCACAACGCAAATCAAAGACCATATTGCCATAGCAGACATTCTGCCGCCTGTATAAATATTTCCTGCATAATAAGCAGCTAAAATAATCGCCGGCGAAGCAGTAATCAATGCTACCGTCCATTTGTAAAGCTGTGCCTTGCCTCTGTTAACTATATTGAACGTAGCGAGAAGGTTGAGAAGTGCCACTACAAAAAGGGCTACGCAAAGAATAATATTCAGAATTCCAAAAATCGTGCTCGCAACGAGTGATACGGAAGGACCACCGTCATCAAGCTGAGTTACAGCTCTAAGACTAATGAAAAAGATTTGGTTAATCTTACTTTTTTCCTTTAGAGTGAGATTTTCAAAATCATCGTCGTCAAAATCTCTGAATTCATCCACCAGTTCGCTATATGCGTCGTTTAAATCATCAATATCATCAGTATCCTTAAAGCTATCGAAGAACAGCGTTATATACTGAAAAGCGTTAAGACTAAACGTAACATCGACATCAGCATCCATACTGCCCATCATGGGTATTTCTTCATTATCCAAGCTTGTTATAGGCAAAAACGAACCGACAAGCAAAAGAACAGCCACAGCCATTATTATTGAATTTCGAATTATAGCTACTATCCCTGCGCCCTTTTTAATTTTTGGCGTCATCTTAACCGAATCAACAGACACACCGCTTTCTGCGGAGATTTTCGCGCCTTCCGTTTCAACACGAGTTGATTCAACAGCCTCATCAACAGGTTGCTTTGCACCGCAGTAAGAGCAAAACACAGAACTGTTTGAAATTTCTTTTTTGCAGTTAATACAACTTTTCATTTTCTTCTCCTTTTTAGCCTATTGGGCTATTTGTAGCCTACATTGTATCATATATAGCCCAATTTGTCAAGAGTTTCGGTCTATAATTAGACCGTAATCTTTTTTTTGGAGGCTGAATATGGATACCTATACAGCGGTTAAAAACAGAATTTTAACGCTCCTCGGCGAGCACAAAATGTCTATACACAAGCTAGCAATGGAGTCCGCGGTTGCACCGTCGTCAATTAAAAACATTCTCTACGGAAAGAGCAAAAACCCCGGTATAGTAACCCTGAAAATGCTCTGCGACGGCTTTGGAATAACCCTTATTGAATTTTTCAACACAGAGGAATTCAAAAATCTGGAGCAGGAAATCAAATAGAGTCGGATTGACACTCATTCTTAATACGCGACGTCACGGACGGCTTCGCCTCATTTTACGTGGGGCGAGGTCGTTTTTTCGAAATTTTACATTTTCAAACGCGATATTTATTGCGAATTTGGTTCTATCCGAAAAATATATTGATTTTTGACTTCGATATATGTATAATTAAAGTATAAATACTCTAATACAAGGGGACAGGTCTATGATTAAACAGTTCACAAAAGACAAGCTCGTCTGCTCCGTTTACGAAACGCGCGCCGACATGGGCGCAGCGGCGGCAGCCGACGTAAGAGAAAAAATCCTTGAGCTCACCGAGGGACGTGAGTACATAAATATGATTTTTGCGGCAGCTCCCTCTCAGAATGAGGTGCTGGCAAGCCTTATTGCCTACAAGGACATTCCTTGGGAGAAGATAAACGCCTTCCATATGGACGAGTACATCGGTCTTCCCAAAGAAGCTCCACAGAGATTCGGCAACTTCTTGAAGAATGCAATCTTTGACAGAGTTCCCTTTAGAAGCGTTAACCTCATCGACTGCTCGGCTACCGACATTGACGTCGAGTGCGAGAGATATTCGAAGCTTCTCTCTGACTTCCCCGTTGACATCGTTTGCCTCGGCATCGGTGAGAACGGACACATCGCCTTCAACGACCCCGGTGTTGCAGACTTCAACGACAAGGCTCTCGTCAAAAAGGCAAAGCTCGACCTCGTATGCCGTCAGCAGCAGGTAAACGACGGCTGCTTCAAATCTCTTGACGAGGTTCCCGAGTATGCGCTGACGCTCACCGTTCCCGCACTCACAAGAGGTAAGTACATGTTCTGCGTCGTTCCTGCCGCAACCAAGGCGGACGCGGTTAAGGCTACCGTTGAGGGCCCCATCACCGATATGTGTCCCGCTTCAATTCTTCGCACACACGACGGCGCAAAGCTCTACTGCGACAAGGACAGCGGCGCGTACGTTATATAAGGAGGCAAAATGTTCAAGCTTGGTATTATAACCGACGAGCTCTCGCAGGACCTTGACGAAGCTCTCGCGTTTTCTAAAAAAATGGGGCTTGAGTGCTTTGAGCTTCGTTCAGCGTGGGACAGAGCTCCCTTTACCTTCACTCACGAGGATTGGCAGACTGTAAAGGCACTTGCCGACAAGTATTCTCTGCCCTGTCTTTCGGTTTCCTCGCCTCTTTTCAAGTGCGACTACTTCGACCGTGCAACCGTCGAGGGACAGATACGCGATTTTGAGAAAATGGCAGAGGAAGCATCGGCTATCGGCGTTAAGATGGTGCGTACCTTCGACTTCTTCAAGGACGAGCGCGTAACGCTCGATATGGTACGTGAGGCTTATCAGCCGGTTATCGAAATCGCAAACAAGTACGGCATCACTCTTATGATTGAGCCCGAGCCCACCGCAAACTCCTCGACCTGCTCGGCTACCGCCGCTACCGTAAGATATATAGATAATCCCACGGTCAAGGCACTCTACGACCCCGGTAACGTGCTCTTCGCAGACACAACCGAGCTTCCCTATCCCGACGCGTACGAGGCTATGGCTGACATCTATTGCCACGTTCACATAAAGGATGCGGTTATGGTTGACGGAAAGCCCGAGTGCCTTGCTATCGGACACGGCATCGTTGGCTACGAGAACGTATTCAGACGCCTTCTCTCCGACGGCTATGAGAGCGCGGTTATGCTTGAGCCTCACTACAAGATAGGCGCAAAGCTCACCGAGGAGCAAATGCAGCGTCCCGGCGGCTCGTCCTTCTCCGACGGAGGACTTCTCTCGGGCGAGGAAGCTATCACCGAAACCAAAAAAATTATAAATAAAATTCTTAATAATTAAACCTGAAAGGAATTATTAAAATGGGAAAGAAACTTAACGTTGCTATTATTGGACAGGGTAGAAGTGGCCGCGACATTCACGGCAAATACTTCCTCACCGACGAGGCAAAGGAGCTTTGGAACATCGTTGCGGTTGTTGACCGTAACCCTGACCGCCTTGCCAGAGCAAAAGAGCTTTGGAACTGCGATACCTATGCAGAATATCCCGAGCTTTTCGGCAGAACCGACATTGACCTCGTTGTAAACTCCACCTACTCTAATGACCACCCCTCCGTTTCTATCGACCTTCTCCGTCACGGCTTCAACGTCGTATCCGAGAAGCCCTTCGCAAGATACGGCTATGAGTGCGAGCAGGTTATCGCCGCTGCAAAGGAGTCGGGCAAGATGTTCACCATCTTCCAGCAGTCGCACTTCGTTCCTTACATAACCAAAATTCACGAGGTACTCGATTCGGGTCTTCTCGGTAAGGCACACCACATCTCCATAAAGTTCTCCGGCTTTGCAAGAAGATGGGACTGGCAGTGCTCCAAGAGAATGTACGGCGGTTCGCTTCTTAACACCGGTCCTCACCCCTTCGAGCACGCTATCACCTTCCTTGACACCGACGATATGCCCAACGTATTCTCTGTGCTCAAGAGAATTAACTCCGCAGGCGACGCTGAGGACTACGTAAAGTGTATCCTTACCTACCCTGACCGTCCTCTTATCGATATCGAGATTGTCAGCCAGGACGCCTTCAACGACAGAATTTACGACATCTACTGCGAGCGTGGAAGCATCAAGTGCGCAGGCAACAAGATTATGTATAAGTACCACGACGAGAAGCCTATGCCCGAGCTTGAGCTTGGCTCTCTTATGGGACCTGACGGCATTTCTCCCGCATACTGCTCCGAGAAGCTCGAGTGGCACACCGTTGAGGAGCCCATCGTAGGTAACGCCTTCAACGTAGGCTCTGCAATGTTCTATCAGAACATCTACAACCACCTCACCGCAGGCGAGCCTCTCGTTATCCGTCCCGAGAAGATTAAGCAGCTCGTTCAGATAATGGAGCTCATTCACGCGCAGAACCCCATGGAGATGAAGTACTAATATGAAAACCGTTATAAAAAACGGTAGGATTATAGCCGACGATGAAATACTCGTCGGCTACAACCTCTATTATGAGAATGATAAAATTTCTGCCATAACGAAGGACGAGCTTCCGGCAGATGAGGTTATCGACGCTATGGGAAACTACGTTTCCGCAGGCTTCATTGATATGCACACGCACGGTGCCGGTGGCTTTGACTTCCTTGACGAAACCGTTGAGGCTTATCTTACCGCCGCCGAAACTATGGCACGTCACGGCACGACTGCGGTTATGCCGACTCTTACCTCGGTTGACGCCGAGGGTATGAAGCGCTCGGTTGCAGTCTATAAGGAGGCTATCGCAAAAAACGACAAGGGCGCGGCATTTATTGGCATTCACGCCGAGGGCCCCTACTTTGCCGAAAGCCAGAAGGGCGCGCAGGAGAGCCGCTTTATCCACCCCTTTATACCCGACGAGTATAGAGAAATACTTGACGTCGCAGACGGCGCTATCAAAAGATGGAGCGCCGCGCCCGAGCTGTCCGGTATGGAGGAGTTTGCAGACTACGCAAAGGAGCAGGGTGTGCTTCTCTCGATAGGTCACACCGATGCGGATTTTGACGATGCTATGCACGCCTACGAGCACGGCTTTACCCACCTTACCCACTTCTACTCTGCTATGAGTATGGTTCACAGAAAGAACGCATACCGCATTTCAGGCGTGGTTGAGGCAGGCTATCTTAACGATGGCTTTACCGTAGAGATTATTGCCGACGGAAAGCATCTTCCAGCATCACTCCTCAAGCTTATATACAAGGTAAAGGGCGCTGACAATATCGCACTCGTTACCGACTCTATAAGAGCCGCAGGAATGTCCGACGGCCCCTCGATTTTAGGTAAGATAGACAACGGCATGGAGGTTATCGTCGAGGACGGCGTCGCAAAGCTTCTTGACAGAACGGCATTTGCAGGAAGCGTCGCTACCTTCGACAGACTCGTCAGAACTATGATAACTATGGCAGAGGTTTCTCTCACCGACGCTATCAAAATGGCGGCAAAAACTCCCGCGAGAATTCTCGGTCTTACGAGCAAGGGACAGCTTAAAGCTGGCTTTGACGCAGATATCGTCGTATTCGACGAAAGCGTCAATATAAAGAGAACCGTCATAGGCGGAAAAACCGTATATACCGCCTAAATCCACACAAAATAAAACGAATTTTTCGGAAAGGAGCAGACCTTGGACGAAAGCACCTCGCTCTACGTTAATTCCGCGCCCGAAATCGTTGCATACCGCAGTGTAAAGCAATCGGTAGGAATTCGCGTTCCGCATCTGCACAGCAGATACGAGATATATTATAATATAACCGGCGCTACCGGCTTTATCGTGGACAAGAAGGTCTATTCCTGCTCCGGACGCGACCTCTTTATAATCCCAAAGGCAAAGGTGCATAAGGCGATAGTTACACCCGGCTCGGAATATGAAAGATGCATCGTAAGCATAGATTCGAAGATAGTTGACTATATCAATTCTATGCCGCACGCGTCGCGTAATCTTGCTTGGCTTGATTGCGTTGGCGACACCCTCACGGCTAAGGTGACTCCCGACGACGCTATGCACGAGAAAATTCTATCCTTTGTTGAAAAATACAACGCAAATCAGGGTGAGCTTTCAAAATTTGCGCTCCTTCTCGACTTTCTCGAAGCGGTAGGCAGTGTATTCAAGAGCTCGCCGATTGCAACGACGATGACTCACGAATCGCTCTCGGTTCGCGCCCTTATCGCTATTGAAGAAAGCTTCCAGAATACAAAAATCGCCGATATTGCAGAAAGGCTCTACGTCACCGGCGGCCATCTTGGCAAGGTGTTCAAATCAGAGATGGGAATGAGTATTTCAGACTACCTCATCTTACGAAAAATCGCCGAGGCAAAAAAGCTTCTGTATATGGGGCTTTCGGTAAAGGAAGCATGCCATCTTTCAGGCTTTGGCAACTACTCAAACTTTATCAGAACCTTCAAGAATATTGAGGGCTACCCTCCCGGAAAATTCGAAATAATTTCCGAGAGCATTTGATTATTTGATAAAAATAAACGAAAAAGCGGGGACACCGACCTTGAGTGCTCCCGCTCTTTTTATATTGTTTTATTGCATATATTTGCGAAGCTTGTCAATCGCTCCTTTTTCAATGCGCGACACCTGCGCCTGCGATATACCGATTTCGGCGGCGATTTCCATCTGCGTCCTTCCCTTGTAAAAGCGGCGCTCTACTATTCCAAGCTCACGCGGCGAGAGCTTTTTGAGGGCTTCCTTCAAGCTCAAATTTTCTATCCAAGCCTCGTCACTCTCGCTCTCGTCTGCAAGCTTGTCTATAACGTACACGCTATCCTCGCCGTCGCCAAAGGCGCTGTCAAAGAGCGATATAGGCTCAACTATCGCCTCCATTGCCTCGCCAACCGCCTCCTCGCTTGTACCGAGCCTTGTGGCAATCTCCGAGAGCGTCGCCTCTCTTTGCTCACACCTTGCTATCTCCTCCTTAGTCTGAAGGGCGCGGTAGGCAAGGTCACGCACACTTCTCGAAACTCTCACGGCGTTATTGTCACGCTGGTATCGCCTTACCTCGCCTATAATCATCGGAACAGCATAGGTCGAAAATCTTACGTCCATACTGAGATTAAAATTATCTATTGCCTTAATAAGCCCAAGACAGCCCACCTGAAACAAATCGTCAATGCTCTCGTGCTTTGGATTAAATTTTTGTATAACCGAGAGAACAAGACGCAGATTGCCAATAGTCAGCGCGTCTCTTGCCTCCTTGTCGCCACTTTGAGCCTTAGCCAGAAGCTCACGCTTCTCCTCCTCGGTAAAGGTTTTAAGCTTTGCGGTGTTAACTCCGCAAATCTCAACGAGTTTTCTTCGCATACACGCTCCCTTCATGCTTCTTCGGTGATTTTAGTATTACCCAAAAGTGCCTAAAATACACGAAAAGCAGGGGGGCGTGTTAAATTTTAAGAGGCTCTCGCAAATGCAAGAGCCTCTTTTTACGTATTCTTATATATCCAATCTTGCGACGCCGGTTTTCTTCGCCGCCTCAATAACAGCCTTTGAAACCGCCTCTGCCACTCTCTTGTCGAGAGCGGGGGGAATGATATTCTCTGCCGACAGCTCGTCGTCAGGTATGAAAGAGGCAAGCGCGTACGAGGTCGCCATCTTCATCTCTTCATTTATATCAGAGGCGCGACAAGCAAGCGCACCCTTGAAAATTCCGGGGAATGCAAGGACGTTGTTAATCTGGTTCGGGAAATCCGAGCGGCCCGTACCGACTACCGCAGCACCTGCCGAAAGCGCCTTGTCTGGCATAATTTCGGGGGTGGGGTTTGCCATCGGGAAGACTATCGCGCCCTTTGCCATTGAGGCTACCATATCCTCGCTGACCACACCCGGTGCGCTGACACCGATAAAGACGTCAGCACCGCGCATAGCGTCTGCAAGCGTTCCGCGAATACAATCCTCGTTTGTCAGAAGCGACATTTCACGGTGTGCGTCGCTGAGCGACTCGTCGCCGCGGCAGATTATGCCGAAGCGGTCAACCATAATGAGATGCCGAACTCCGAGGCTCATAAGATGCTTTCCTATTGCAATTCCTGCCGAGCCTGCGCCGTTTATTACTACACGCACCCCGTCTATTTTCTTTTTTACGACCTTCAGTGCGTTGATAAGCGCCGCCGCAACGACTATTGCCGTGCCGTGCTGGTCGTCGTGAAATACGGGAATATCGCAAAGCTCCTTGAGCCTTCTCTCTACCTCAAAGCATCGAGGCGCGGATATATCCTCAAGGTTTATTCCGCCAAAAGAGCCCGAAATCAAATAAACCGTGCGTACTATCTCGTCAACGTCCTTTGAGCGCACGCAAATAGGAAATGCATCAACACCGGCAAATTCCTTGAAGAGCGCGCATTTGCCCTCCATAACAGGCATTCCCGCCTCAGCGCCAATATCTCCAAGACCGAGCACCGCCGTGCCGTCGGTAACTACCGCAACGAGATTAGAGCGGCGCGTCAGCTCCCACGACTTGTTATAGTCGTCCTTTATGGCGAGGCAAGGCTCTGCAACGCCGGGAGTATAGGCAAGGGAAAGGTCGGCTCTCTCGTTTATTTTAACACGGGATACCACCTCTATCTTTCCGCCCCACTCGTAGTGCTTTTTCAAAGATTCTTCGCGTATGTCCATTTTACTTCTCCTTAAACCATCTTTCAGGCTTGAAATACTCGTCAAATTTCTCGGCGGTAAGATAACCGAGCTCAAGGCACGCACAGCGGAGCGACACTCCCTCCTCGTGCGCCTTATGTACTACCCGTGCTGCGTTTTCGTAGCCGATATAGGGGGTAAGCGCCGTCGCCAGCATCAATGAGTTGTGTAGATTTTCGTGCATTTTTTCTCTATTTGCCTTGATGCCCGAAACACAGTTTTTCTCAAATGAAGAAATAACGTCGGAAAGCAGTCTTACCGACTGAAGATAATTATATATGCAAACCGGCATAAAGACGTTAAGCTCAAAATTGCCCTGCGAGGCACTCATAGCAACCGCCGTGTCGTTTGCAATTACCTGCACCGCAACCATAGTCACCGCCTCGCACTGCGTTGGGTTGACCTTTCCCGGCATTATCGACGAGCCGGGCTCGTTCTCGGGAATTGTTATCTCGCCAAGACCGCAGCGCGGACCGCTTGCAAGCCAGCGTATATCATTTGCTATCTTCATAAGGTCTGCGGCAAGTGCCTTCAGCGCGCCGTGTGCAAACACGAGCTCATCCTTTGAGGTAAGGGCGTGGAATTTGTTCTCTGCGGTACGGAAGGCTACACCCGTGATGTGCGAAACCTCCTCGGCAACCACCGTGTCAAAGTCATCGGGCGCGTTAAGCCCTGTTCCGACAGCCGTGCCGCCGAGCGCAAGCTCAAGAAGCGGGAGTGACGAGGTTTCTATCATATCAAGGTCACGAATAAGCGAGGCTCTCCAGCCGCTGATTTCCTGCGAGAAGGCTATCGGCGTCGCGTCCTGAAGATGCGTTCTTCCGCTTTTTACAATCCCCTCGTTCTCCCTTTCAAGCTTATATAGCGTCGCTATCAGGCTTTTAAGCGCGGGAAGCAGCCTTCTTTGCGTTGAAAGCGCCGCCGAAATGTGCATTGCCGTCGGGAACGTGTCATTTGAGGACTGCGACATATTGACGTCGTCGTTGGGATGAAGAAGCTTCTTCCCCAAAATCTCGTTTCCGCGGTTTGCGATAACCTCGTTTGCGTTCATATTGCTCTGCGTTCCGCTTCCCGTCTGCCACACGACAAGAGGAAAATGCTCTGAAAGCTCGCCCGCCATAACCTCAGCCGACGCCTTTTCAATAGCGGACAGCTTCTCGCCTGTCATTCTCCCCGGTAAAAGCTGTCGGTTTGCCCTTGCCGCCGCAAGCTTCAGTATTCCAAACGCCTCTATTATCTCATCGGGCATTTTCTCCGTGCCTATTTTAAAATTCTGGCGGCTTCTCTCGGTCTGCGCGCCCCAATATTTGTCGTTTGGCACTAAAACCTCGCCCATTGAATCGTGTTCCGTGCGAAAATCCATACCTGTCCCCTTTGCACTTATAAGCAAGGAGGCTTTTTCAAGCCCCCGCTATATTGCAGTTATGTAAATCAAAGTTTACAAAATCAAATTTAGTCAATACCGTGTTAAATTGCGTTGCCGTTCTTGTCGAAAAGCGGGAGCTTTTCAAGGTAGATTATATCTTTTCTTTCTGCGGCATCTCCCTCGGCGAGTACAGCCATCTTGCCGACTATTATTCCGCCTGCCCTCTCTACGAGTGATTCAAGCGATGCGAGGGACGCGCCCGTGCTGATAACGTCATCGACGATAAGAACGCGCTTTCCCTTCATAAATTCGGCATCGTATCCGTCAAGATAGAGCGTTTGGAGAGCTGCTGTCGTTATCGACTTGGTTTCGTGCTTAATAACGTCACGCATATAAAGCTTCGGTGCTTTTCTTGCGAGCACGTAGCGCTGACCGTCAAGATAACGGCTCATTTCGTATGCAAGCGGAATACCCTTTGACTCCGCTGTGATAATAAGGTCGTGCTCGGGCGCTATTTTGCAAAGTGCCTCAGCGCATCTTACCGTCAGCTCGACGTCGCCGAACATAACGAAAGCACCTATATAAAGCTCATCATTCAAGGGACAAAGAGGCAAATCGCGCTCCACGCCCGCAATAGTCATTCTGTAAAACATACTCACGCCCCCATAAATAAATATTTCTATTTAATTATATACCAAACGCTCCGAATTTGCAAGTGCTTTCGCACTATTCGCAAAATAAAAGTTAAAAATACGGGGGGTGCTACGCGGATTATTTATAGAAATCGTGCTTTCCAACCGAAAATACGTACTCTCGGTTTTCGGGTATCCACGAGGACGATGACAGCTCGGGTCTTAAAAAGAAGAACGCCCCATCGGATAAATCGAAGCCCTCAAGGCATATCTTCGCGGCAAGATAGGACGCGTAGCTTGGATTATTGTATATTGCGCCGTTAGATATAGGACTGAACTGCACACCGTATTTTCTGTCAAATATTACTCCGTAGATGGTGTTTGGATAATACGCCGACCTCACACGGTTAAGGACTACGTTTCCGACGGCTATTTTTCCGATAAGAGGCTCACCCGAGCTCTCCGCGTGAATTATTCTTGCAAGCCAGAAAACCTCGTCCTCGCGGTAATATCTCGACGCCTCGGCAAGAGGCTTCACGCTTCCCGAGAGATTTACTCTTTCGCCGTCAAATGATAGCGAAAGTCCCGTCGCCTTGGCAAACGCCTCGACGGGAATATACATTCTGCCGTCACTCATTATAACGGTTGGCGTCATATCAAAGAGCGGTCTGTCGTTAGCCATAACCGCATAATTTCCATCGGTTGCACTGACTGTGAGACCCGAAAGCCTCATAACCGATGTTTTGCCCTTAGCATCGTAGCTGTATGATGCGCCGAGCGCATTCGCCGCCGCCCTAAATGGAAGATAATACTTCCCGTTTATTTTGATAGCCGATACAGACAGCTTCGCACCTCGCACGTACGCCGCACTGCGAGTGTATGCGTACACGCTTCTGTTACGCACTCCCGAAAGCTCCAAAATTCTTTCGTTCCTCGCTTGAGGACTAATCAAATATTCAGAAGCAGTATATGTATTTATACTCTCTGCAGAAGCACCGACAGCCCCTCCCAATAAAAGTCCTACGCTTAAAATACAGGCGACAGAGCCGCCAATAGTCTTCTTTTTATCCATTTATTTTCCTTTCCGCCTATTGAAATTAAAAGAGGAGCTTTGCCCCTCTCTCACGGCATTACGGGAAAATTGTATCATAGAAATGAACGTATTTCAAGTCAAATATTAAGGAATTTAAGGCTTATATTTCCATTTATTCGCTGATTTTAAATAATAATTCTTTGAATTTTACTATTTTGTAAGCATTTGGAAGTATAAAAGGCGCTTTATATGAATTTTATTTTTTCGCGCATTTGTTTTCTTATCTCAATTCACCGTTTGCCGCTTATTTCGTATTATAATTATAACGAATGATTAACTTTCAAAAAACTTATTGACAAACCGACATCATTGTGCTATACTCATATCGCTAATTTGCTTTACAAAAGGAGACCTATTTATGCTACTGTGTGAAGAGCTCTATTTTGAGATTACTCTCACCGGCGCCAAGTCCGAAATCAAAAAGCTCATCAGCTTTTTAAAAACAGGCGGTCTTGACGATTTCTTTGAATTTTCAGCTGATTATATCAGCTACGACGATGAATTCGATACTACCGAAAACGAGGGCAAAACCTCCGTCGTTCTCGCAAACGACGACTACGGAATAGAGATTGACGAGCTTGATACCGACGATTTTCTTGACGTATTCTGCCGCGCTGCGAAAAATCTTGAGGTAGTCGGCAGCCTATACGATGCCGACGAGGACGAGTACCGCTTTGTCAGCGACGCGGGCGAGAGCTACTACCTGAACTCCGACAGGATTTCAAGGTTCAACGAGGACCTTGACCGTGAGGAAGAGGACGACGACTAATACCCCTCCTTTAAAGGAAAGACCACGCGACTGTCGCGTGGTCTTCTTTTTTATATTTCCGGCGCAGGCTCTGCCGCCTTTGCCTTGAACGTGTACATATAGTTTTGACCCGAGCTCAGCGACTCGGTCCAGACAGCATACTCATAGTTGTCAGACGCGCCCAGCGTTGCGAGTGCCTCATTCATCACCTTGTAGTAAAAAGCCGTGCCGTAAAACAGGGAAACAAGCGGAGAAAAACTTACAACGAGTAAAAATTCGTCGGTTTCGCCGCCTTGCACAAGACTTACAAGCGAGGCGAGCTCCTGAACGCTGTCAATATAAAAATCAACTCTGCGCTCCGTAAGGACGTCAGCCGTGCGCGAAAATCCTCTGTCGGTTTCGACTATATAGTTCCAAAGTCCACTATATTCGTATTTGTCCACGTAAAGAGAAAGCGGGGCTAAAAAGAGCTTATAATTGATAAGCTGAACATTTTTACCGTAAAAGACGGATATGGCGCTTTCGGATAGGTCACTCGCCACGTCGCCGTTTGTAGAGTCAACCGAGTACCAGACGCCGTCTATCTTTACGTAGTTCCACGCGTGTCCTGTGCCCGAGGTAATACCGTAGCCAAAATCACGAACCGCATCAATGCCCTCAATTCCGCAAAGGAGAACGAAAGCCTTGCTCTTTCCGTCACACACTGCCCTGCCGTAATCAAACACTCCCTCAAGATAGTAGCAGACGTTCTCCTGCGGTACGACTGTCGTGCTGTCGTAGTAGGAGTCGTAATCGTAATCCACCGCCCGAACTAGATACTCATATATAGCAAGAGCCTTTTCGAACTCGCTCATATCGTTTGTAATTATTTCACGCAGAATTGCCCTTGCCTTGTTGTATATTCGCTCGGCGCTCGAATTTTCTATCGGAAACGAGGGCTTATAGCCCTTCTCTATTGCCCACCAAAGCTCCTCGGAATTATAAACCTCTGTCGTTTGCCTCTCGGATAGGTCGATGGGAAAGGCTTCGAAGCTTTCAGGTCGCTTTTGCGAGGCGCTTGCAGAAAGTAAAACCGCAAGCTCGTTTGCCGAGGCTATCTGGTAGTAGATGTTTTCGGAAGTGGGCGTCATAGCCGCGGACGCCGCTCGCTTGCGATAGTTTATGGTAACAGTCAGTTGCTTTGGAGTGTCGTCGTTTTGCGTGTACTTTAGCCAAACGTGGCTTGAAAACTCGCACTGGTTTTCAAAGCTCGAAAGAGGGTCGTACTCCTCGCCAAAGGGAGAGAAATCGAGAATAAGGCTCGAGCGATGGTTTTTTATCGCAATATCAATAAGTGCAGACGCCTCGTTGACGTCGCTTACGGTGTGAACCTCGGTATCAGGCTCGGTTTCAAAGGTATATCCGTCAGCGGTAGGCGTTATTGGAGTGTCAGGCTCTTTTCCCGAGCCATCTCCCCCGTCGCCGTCACCCTCGCCCGAGCCGTCACCGCTACCGTCGCCCTCACCGCTACCGTCGCCCTCACCGCTACCGTCGCCGCCGGACTCAGTCCCGTCCCCAGCTCCTTCGGAGTCACCCGTAGGGTCGTCTGCAAAGCGCAACATACAACCCGAAAAGGATAGTAAAAGCGCTAATATAAGTAAAATAGAAATCAGTTTAATCTTCATAAATACGCACCTTAACGTTTATGTAAATATTATACTCGATTTATTGGTGTATGTCAACAGCGTGAGGAGATTTTATGCTTTGCCTTATGGCAAAAAAAGAAAGCCACTCGATTTGAGTGGCTTTGGAGCGGATTACGGGTAAGCGAGGGAAAAACAGTTGATAACTGTTTTTCGTGACGCGCCCGAAGAAAATAAGGAGTTAAAGGAGCGAACCTGTGAGCGACGCATAACGACTATATTTTCGAGCCGTCGGAGAACCCCTTGGGGTGAGAGCCCCTACTCTCGCTCCATTTTGCCTTTTGGCAAAAAGAAAGCCACTCGATTTGAGTGGCTTTGGAGCGGATTACGGGGCTCGAACC